>DASZRM010000098.1:0-72552 GCA_035549135.1 Rhizomicrobium sp.
CGATAGGAGAGGGCGGCCAGAAGCGACGTCGAGCCGACCAGTCCCAGATAGACGCCGAGCCCGACGTTCTTGCCGAAACGCTCCTGCAGCCGGTGATGGAGATGGTTGCGGTCGGCCTCGAAGGGCGAGCGGCCCTGAAGCGGCCTCTGGATCATCAGCCTCAGGCAATCGATGATGGGGATGAAGAACCAGACGATGATCGTCTCCGCGGTCACGCTCCAGGCGTTGTGGAGATCGAGGATCAGGAGCCCGAATACGAAGGTGACTCCATAGGCGCCGGCGCCGCCGAGAAACACCTTGCCGCGCAGATTGAAGGCCAGCACCGCAAGGCTCGTCACCAGAAGCACGGTTGCGAGGCCGTCGGTCGAGCCGCCGCCCGAGACGATGATGCACGCCGACCAGATCGCGAACATGCCGGCGACGCAACCGTCCTGTCCGTCGGCCATATTCACCGAATTGACGAAGCCGGTCATGCCGATGGCGACGAGGACATAGGAGAGCCAGGGCGCCACGCGCGTGGGCGCAACATGGCCCCACACGAACTTGGCCGGCAGCAATTGCGGACTAACGATCAGCGCGGCGGCCGTCAGCGCCAGAAGCGCCGCAAGCCGAAACGCCGGCGAGGTCGACGAGCGGTCGTCGATGAATCCGACGAGCGCGGCGCCTCCTCCGCACACCAGGATGGCCGCCGGGATCGACTGGCCGTCCACCATCTTCGGCCAGACCAGCGCGGCGACCGCCCAAAGGATAAGCGGAAGCATGATGGCGAGGCCGCCGACGAGCGGCGTCGCCTGGGCATGGTTTTTACGGCCGTCGTCAGGATGGTCGATGACGCGCAGCAGCGTTCCGAGCGGGGCGGCCGCGCTCAGGACCGCGAGCGCCACAACCAGCGCCGCCAGCATGCTGAGGCCTTCTAACTTGCTGAAATCAAATAGCATTCAACAACCACGCCAATGCAATCGAAAGACTATCCCCCGTCCCGTCGCGTCGCCAGGGTCCTCCCGTGTAGCCGATTTTGGCCCCGGGTGGGGACAATTTCGCGACAGGCCGCATTCGCCCGTCAGACCGCCGCCAGGACGGTTTCGATGATGCGGTCTTGGGTGGGGGCGTCGAGGTAGGGATGCATCGGAATGCTCAGAACGGTCTTTGCAATCCGCTCGCTCACTGGCGTTGGCGCGGACGGATAGTGGCGGTAGCCCTTCTGCGCGGAGAGCGGGATCGGGTAGTAGACCGCGCTGGGCACGCCCTTGTCCTTGAGCGCCGCCTGCACCTTGGCCCGATCCGGGACCTGGATCGTGTATTGCGCCCAGGTCGATTGCGCGCCTTCGATCACTCGCGGCGCAACGATGCGGTTCGAGGCCCGGAACGCCGCCGTATAGCGCCGCGCGATCCTTTCGCGCATTTCGATCTCCTCGGGAAAGACCTTGAGCTTCTCGATCAGGATCGCCGCCTGGATGGTGTCGAGCCGCGAATTCACGCCGATGCGCACGTTCTCGTATTTGTCGCCGCCCTGACCGTGAACGCGGATCGAGCGCAAGGTTTCCGCAAGCGCGTCGTCATTGGTGAACGTGGCGCCGCCGTCGCCGTAGCAGCCGAGCGGCTTGGCGGGGAAGAAGCTCGTCGCGGACGCATCGCCGATGCCGCCCGCGCGGCGACCGTCAAGCGTCGCTCCGAATCCCTGCGCCGCGTCGCAAAGCATCTTGAGGCCGTGACGCGCGCAGATCGGCTCGATCGCGCGGTAGTCCGCCGCCTGTCCGAAAAGGTCGACCGGCATGACGACGCGGGGCGCGAGCTTGCCGTCGCGCGAGACTTTCGCGATGGCGATCTCAAGACTCGCCGGATCCATGTTGTAGGTGTCTTCGAGCACGTCGACGAACACCGGCGTCGCGCCCACAAGAGCCACGACCTCCGCCGACGCGGCGAAGGTGAAGGCGGGAACGAACACGGCATCGCCCGGACCGATCTCCCAGGCGCGCAGAACGATCATTAGCGCGTCGGTGCCGTTTGCGCAGGCGATGACATGTTTGACGCCGGCGAAAGCCGACAGCCGCTTCTCGAGTTCGCCCACTTGCGGCCCCATGATCCACTGGCCGCCTTCGACGGCGCGCATGATCGCTTCGGAAAGCGGAGCGCCCAGGCGCGCGCGTTGGGCCTGAAGGTCGATCAAGGGGATTTGGGCGGTCATTCGCGCTCCGGGGTTGGGGGCGCTTTGCGTTCTAGTGGCCCGGGCCGGCCCCGACAACGCGCAAAGCAGCACGAATTGTTTCCGAATGCGTCACGCGAGGCGGAGCCTGGGAGTCTCGCAAGAAGGCCGCAGTTTCGTTGAACGTCTCCGCCGCCGAGCAGCCGGCGCAGTCGCGATGAGCGGCGACCGTCTCGCGGCGTCTCAATCCTGGGCTTTCAGCCTGAAGCCGGCGGCCGCGAGCTGACCACGGATCTTCTCCGCATGCGCCGTGTCCTGGGCCTCGATCATGACGCCGAGCATGGCGGATTTGGCCGATGTGTCCATGAGCATCCGGTTGTGCGTGACCTCGAGAATGTTGCCGCCTTCCTCGCCCACCACCTTGGCGATCTGGGCGAGAATTCCCGGTCGGTCTTCGATCTCGATGACGACGGAGAACATGCGGCCCTCGCGCGCCAGTTCGCGCAAAATGACGTTCGAGAGCAGCCGCATGTCGATGTTGCCGCCCGAGAGCACGACGCCAACTTTTCGGCCTTTGAAGACTTGCGGGTTTGCGCGCACGGCTGCGAAGGCCGCAGCGCCTGCTCCCTCGACGACGGTCTTCTCGATCGCGAGCAGATCGGCGATGGCGTGTTCGATGTCGTCTTCGCGCACGAGGAAGATGTCCTTCACCATTTCGGCGACGATGCGCCGGTTCAGTTCGCCGGGCTGCTTGACCGCGATGCCTTCGGCGACCGACTGGCCGACGCAGGGCAGGTCCGCGCCCTTGATCGCGTCGTACATGGACGGATAGGTCCTCGCCTGCACGCCGTAGATTTCGATCGCTGGCTTCAGCGCCTTGGCCGCGAGCGCAATGCCCGATATCAGGCCGCCGCCGCCGATGGGGACGACCAGCGCGTCGAGGTCAGGAGCGGTCTCGAGCATTTCGAGCCCGCAGGTCCCCGCGCCGGCCACGATCACCGGATCGTCATAGGGATGGATGAAGGCGAGTCCCTCGTCCCTGGCGATGGCGTTGGCGCGGGTGAAGGCGTCGCTCAAGGTCGCGCCGTAGAGCACGACGCGGGCGCCGAAATCCCTCGTGTGCTTGATCTTTATGAAAGGAGTGAATTCCGGCATCACGATCGTGGCCGAAATCCCGAGACGTCCGGCATGATAGGCGACGGCCTGGGCGTGATTGCCCGCCGACTGCGCGGCGACGCCGCGGCGGCTCTGCTCCGTCGTCAGCGACAGCAGCTTGTTTAACGCGCCGCGCTCCTTGAACGAGGAGGTGAACTGCAGATTTTCGAATTTGAGGAAGATTTCGCAGCCGGCGATCTCAGACAGCGTGGTCGAGCGGCGCATCGGAGTGCGCTCGACAACGCCTTCGATCTTCTTCGCGGCGGCGCGGATGTCGTCGAGCGTAGGGTAGGGGGCGACGGGCCTTGCTTGAGCGCTCATGATCGCCTCGTTGCATCTTTTGAATGCTCATGGTTCGACCGACTCACCATGAGGAACCGGATAAAATCCTCACCCTGAGCCTGTCGAAGGGTGAGACGCGGGGCTGGTAGCAGCGGAGGGATTTGAACCCCCGACCAAGGGATTATGATTCCCCTGCTCTACCACTGAGCTACGCTGCCAGAACCGTGTGAGGCGCGGGATGTAAGGGGCGGCTCTTCCCCCTGTCAAGAACCGGCCACAAGGAGCCAATACTGGCCTAGGATGAGGGGCAAGAGGAGGAACTCATGATTATCGGCGGCCATGTGATGATCCAGAGCAGGGACGATGCGGCCGACAGGGCGTTCTTCCGGGATGTGCTTGGGCTTGGCCATGTCGAGGCCGGCGAAGGCTTCCTGATTTTCGCGCTGCCTGAGAGCGAATTCGCCGTTCACGACTCTTCCAACGGAGACGGCCACGAATTGTTTCTCATGGTCGAGGATATGGACGCGTTCGCGAAGGCGATGCGCGAAGCGGGCGTTTCCTACACGCCGCCCGCCAATCGCGGCTGGGGCACGCTCACTTCGATCACGCTTCCGGGCGGCGGTCGTCTGGGCGTCTATCAGCCGCATCACGCCCGTCCGCGCGGCAAACCGGCGAAGACCGCGAAGAAAAAGGTCGCCGCGCGCAAATCGCCGGCCGCCAGGTCCGCCGGCAAGGGCGCGGCCCGTGTTCGCAAGAGGGCTGCGAAGACCAAGACGCGGCGACGCTAGAACCGCGCCTCAGGCCGCGCGCGCCGCAAGCTCGGCGTTCACGATCCAGCCGCCGCCCAGAACGCGCGCGCCATCGCGTTCGTAGAAGACGCAGGCCTGCCCCGGCGCGGCGGCTTCTTCCGGCTCGATCAGTTCGACCGCGGCAGAGCCTTCGGGGCCGAGCATGACTCGCGCCCGCGCAGGAGGGCGCGTCGAGCGGATCTTCACCGCGCATTCGATCGGGCCTTCGCCGCCGCCGCCGAGCCAGTTGACCTCGCGCAGCAGGATCGCGCTGGAGGCCAGCATGTTGCGCGGCCCAACGACGACTTCGGCGCGCTCCGCATCGAGCTTCAGCACGAACAGGGGCTCGCCATTGCCGGCCAGTCCAAGGCCTTTGCGCTGGCCGACTGTAAAGTGGATGACGCCGTCGTGACGGCCCAAAACCTTGCCGGTGGGATCGACAATGGCGCCCGGTCTTGCGGCGCCGGGGCGCATGCGTTCCACCACCTTCGAATATCGCCCGTCCGGCGCGAAACAGATGTCTTGGCTGTCCGGCTTCTCTGCGACGCCAAGGCCGAGTTCGGCGGCGACGGCGCGGACCTCGCTCTTCTGCATTGCGCCCAGCGGAAAGCGGAGAAACTCGAGCTGCGCCTGCGTCGTGGCGAAAAGGAAATAGCTCTGGTCGCGGCTTTCGTCCGCGGCGCGATGCAGCTCAGCGCCGGCGGGCCCCTCGATGCGTCGCGCGTAATGTCCGGTGGCGAGCGCCTCCGCGCCAAGATCGCGCGCCGTCGCAAGCAGATCCGCGAACTTGACGCGCTCATTGCAACGCACGCAGGGGATCGGCGTTTCTCCGCGGGCATAGGCATCCGCGAAGTCGGCGATCACGCGCTCACGAAAACGATCCTCATAGTCGAGCACGTAGTGGGGAATGCCCAGCGTCTCGGCGACGCGGCGCGCATCATAGATGTCCTGCCCCGCGCAACAGGCGCCTATGCGCTTGGCGACGGAATCCGCGTAGAGCTGCAGCGTCACGCCGACGACGTCGTAGCCCGCGCGCTTGAGCAGCGCGGCGGCGACGGAGGAATCGACGCCGCCCGACATGGCGGCGACGATGCGGCGGGAATGGGCGCTCATGGGCGGCCTATAGTCTCCGCCCGGCCCGGCCGCAAGCTCGGCCTAGCCGTTCGGATTGACTGGCAGGAAGTTGAGCAGGGAAAGCTGGCCCAGTTGAGAGGTCACCTGCAAGGCGGCCTGCAGCGCGGTCTGGTTCTGGTTGAGCTGACTGACGGCCGTCGGCATGTCGGCGTCTTCAAGGTTGGAGACGAACCCCTTGTAGAGAGTGGAAAGCGCCGTTTGCTGGTCGGAGGCCTCGGTGAGGCGCTTGTAGACATCGCCATTCGCCGCGGCGGAGAGATTGAGGCCTGTGGCCGCGTCGTCCGCCACCGGCATTTCCTGCGACAGGAAATTCGATTGCGCTGCGGTGAGCGTGCCTGAAAATCCGCCGGTGGGTCCGGCGTCGAAGCTCGCGATGTCCTTCAGGGTCTGCATGATCTGAGTCCCGATGTCGGAAGCCAGAACGCCGATCTCGACCGGCTGGCCGTCGCCCACCATCACCGTCTTCTTCAGGGTCCCGTTGGAGAACGCCTGCGAGACGTCGCTCAGGCCCGCCAACTGCGCCAGCGAGGTCACGTTGAATGGCGGCTGATCGTTCTTGTCGCCGCCGAACAGATAGTCGCCGTTGGCGTCCTTTGCGTTCAGGATCTGCGCGGCCTGGTCGAAAATTCCCTTTACCGCGTTCATGAAGCCGGTGGCGTCGTTGTCGCCCAGCGCCGTCATCATCGCCTGTTTGAGCTGGTCGGCCGCGCTTGCGAGCTGCGAAATCTGGTTGTCCTGGAGATCGACCTGATTGAGCGCGGCCTGCGTGTTGGCGTGATAGGCGTCGGCGCGCGCCGCGCTCGCCCGCGCCGCCTCGAGCGCCGACGTCTTGTCGCCGACGCCGGCGTAGTCGCTGGAGAGCTTTCCAGAAGCCACCTGCTGCTGGGAGAGGTTGAGTCGCTGCTCGGCCTGCATGATCTGGTTGAGCAGGAACTGGGCCTGCGAATTCGTGGCGACGCGTTCTACGCTCATGGGCGGCTCCTACTGGATCTGCAGCAGCGTTTGATAGAGCTGGTCGACGACTGTGAGCACGCGCGCGCTGGCGCTATATGCCTGCTGGTAAGTCGTCATGTTGGTCAGTTCCTCGTCGAGGCTGACGCCGGAATTCTGGGACATGCGCGACTGGGCTTCCTGGAGGCGGTCCGTCTCGGCGCTCTGGTTGGCGGTGGCGGCCTGACTCGATAGCGCGATGTCCTGATAGAAGGAGCCCGCGTAGTCGCCTAGCGTCGCGCTGCGGGCATTGAAATTTCCGGCGGCGGCGAAGCTCTGCGTGGCCGCGCCGACATTCTGAAGCGCCAGCGCGCCTGACGAATCGCCGTGGCCCACAATGGCGTCGCCGGCGACGGTCGCAGAATCGATCTGCGCCTGCGCGAAGGCGAGATATTGCGGCGAAGCGGCGAGCGCGGGATTGACTGCGAAGCCGGAGCCGAACGCCGCCGCCTCCTGGTCGCCGATGCCGAAGAGTTCGGTGAAGCTCATCCCGGTCGCGCCGCGCTGGGTGGTGTCGGAAGAGACTTCGAGATGGTTTGCGGAATTCGCGAAAGCCTCGCTGATGGAGCCGTCGCTGTTGAGCGTGAAAGTGGCCGCGCCCGCCATCGCCGCGTTCATGGCGCCGACGACGTCTCCGACCGTCATGCCGGCCGTGACCGTTACGGTCGCCTGCTTGACGATCCCGCCGTCGGGGTCCTTCACCGAAAGCGTGATCTGGCCGCCCGCGGCAAGCCCGCTGTCGTCGCCTGAGGAAATTCCAGTCGCCAGGATCGAGGGCTTCGAGGTTGAAAATAGGTCGTTCAGACCGAAAAATTGCGAAAAACCGGAGCCGGCGCGGTCTGCGGGGCTGGATGCGTCGTCCTTGATGACGACGCCATTGCCGCCATTGGCCGATATCGAAAGCCGGCCCTCGCTGAAGCTCGCCTGTCCGTTGGCGCCGAGCGCCGTGTTGAGCGCCGATACGAAGCCGCCCACTGTGCCGCCGAAGCTCGAAGGCGCGCCGCCGTCCACCGAAATCGTCCCGGCGTCGAAATCGACGTCGACGCGCGAGACGAGGTTTCCGCTCTGATCGGCGATCGCGACGGTGGTCTTGCCGGTGAAGTTGAGGCTGTCGGTCGAAAGCAGCCCCGTGTTGCGTCCGTCCATCGTCGGCGGCGGCGGAAAGGACGTATTTGCGTTGTGCTGGGAGTTGTAGGCGAGCGCAGTCTGGCGCGCGAGATTTCCCAGTTCCTCCGCGGCATGGGCAAGGCCCGTATCGCGCATGTCGATCAGGCCCTTGATCTGGCCCGAGCCGAGATCCGGATCGAGGATTTGCGCTCCGCCGACGGTCTCGCCCGTCGCCGGATTGACGTTCTGGATGGTGATCGGGCCGTAGGTTCCGTTGGTCGCGCCGCCAGCATAGGTGAGCTGCGCATAGACCGAGCCCACCAGGCCGACGCCGTCAGGCGTCGAGACCGCAATGCTTCCGTCGGACATGGGCTGGGTGCGCACGCCGATGAGCTGCGAAAGGTTCTGTATGGCGATGTCGCGCTGATCGAAGACCGCCGAGCTCGTGTCGCCTGCGATGGTGGCCTGCCGCGCCTGCTGATTGAGGTCGTATATCTGCTTGAGCAGCGCGTTCACCTGGCCGACATCGCCGACGATCTGCTGGTCGGCCTGGGTGCGAAGGCCGGCGATGGAGTTCGAGAGCGTGGAGATCTGAGTCGCAAGGCTCTGGAACGCGTTGAGCACGCCCATTTGCGTCGGCGGATCGGTCGGGGCGAGCACCGCCTGGCCGAGCGCCGTCGAGATGTCCGTGAGCCTCGTCGTCAGCGCCGTTCCGTCGCCGGGCGAGCCGAGCGCGCCGTTGAGCTGGCTGTAGAGCGAGGTTTGCGCGTCGTAGCGGGCGGATGAGCCGCTGGCCGAGAGCGCCTCCCGACCGAGATACTGATTGAACACGCGTTCCACGAATTCGATGTCGACGCCGCCGAGCTGGCCGCCGACGGAGAGCGTGCCCTCATTGACCACGCGTCGGGCATAACCCTGCGTGTTCATGTTGGCGATGTTGTTGGAGGTGACCCTGAGAGCTTCGATGTTGGTCTGAAGCGCCGAAAGCGCGCTTGTCATGATCCCGTTCAGACTCACGTCCGGCTCCGCGCCCGCAATTTGCCGCCGTCTGAATGCGCAAGCTTCATGCCATGGCGTGGGCGGGATTTGGCCCGCATTCCTCAGGGGTAGAGGCGCAACCCGGCGCTCGCCGCACGGCAGACTTTGCCGCTTCGGGCAGTTCGTGCCTTGCCATAAGCGCTCGACGGGTTTCGCGAAAACTCAGGCGTTGCAAGGAAAATGCGGACCAGCGCGCTGGTCCGGCCCTTGCTTTGTCCGCATGCGGAATTATGCGAGATCGTTTCGTGGCAGCTGTCGCCGCCATTGTCGCCGCGCCCGCCGCGCAAGGCGCCAAGCCCCCGTCCGCTGAGGACGCCGAAGGCTTTGGCGTGGCGCTGGCTGAGGTCGCGTCCATGCACGCTCCGCCCGACAAGCAGGCAAGCGTCGCGAAGGACGCAAAGGCCGGCGGCGAAGGCGCCGCGCGCGCACCCGCCAATCCTGCTCGCGTCGCCAGCAACGACGGCCCAGCCGCCAACGCCAAAGGCGCCGATGCGGGCGGCGAGACCAAGCGCGCCAACTCCGCGAACGCCGCTGGACGCAAGCACGACGGCTCGCGGAACGCGGATGCGGAGAAATCCGACGATGCGGGCCCAAAGGAAGTCGCAAAGTCCGGAGACGAACGCGCCGGCGGCGAGATCGCCAATGCGGGCGCGTCTCCGCCAAGCGGCGTGAACGGCGCTCCGCTCACGTCCATGGCGCAGATTCAGCCGCCGCCTATTGTGGCCGCGCCTATCGCGGCGGCTCCGATCGCAGGGTTCCAGGCCACGGGAAATCCGGCGGCCGATGCCGCAGCGCCAGGCGCGCAGCAATCGGTTGCAACGGGCGCCACCCAGGCGGCGTCGGCTCCTCCGACTGCGGTCGCCGGAACGGCATGGCCGATCGCCTCCGCCGCGGTCATTGCCGCCCCCGCCGTTACGTCCGACGCTTTCGCTCCGTCGATTGCGGCCAATCCTGAGCAAACATTGCGCGCGCCGGTCGAGGCAATGTCGCCGGTCGAGCCGGCGCAGGCGCCGGCAGCGGCGCAGCAGCAGACCACACAGACCTCGCTCGGACGAGCTCCGGCGTTCCGCATTACGCAGACGGGCGATGGGCGGACGTCCATTGCGCCCAAATTATCCAATGCGGCGCAGGCGGCGAGTGCCGCGCGCGCGGCCGTGACAGTCCAGACGCCGCCGGCTCCAGGACCGGCTCCGAAATCGGCGAACGGCCGCTCGGACGCGGCGCAAGCGCAGCCGGCCCGCTTGGGCCGGTCCGTCGCAGCAAGCGCCCCCGCGCAGGAAGCTGCGGCGAAATCCGCGCCGCAATCGGCGTCGTCCGTCGCCTCAGGCGGAGCTGCGGCCGGTCGCCGCGCAATTTATGCTCCCATTCGCATCGCCATCGAGCCGGCGAAGGCGCCTGCGCGTGATGTGACGACAGGGCCCGGCGGCGCAATCGGTCCCGCTCAGACCGCGGAAAGGACTGTCGCGCCGCAAGATGTCCGCATCGCGCTTCGGATCGCGCCGGCGCAGGCGGACGCCGCGGCGAACACGGGCGAGACAGCGCCCCGCGATGCAGGCAGAAGCGGCTCCAACATCGCGGGAAAGCTGTCCGATCCGTTTGCGTACGGGTCGGATGCGCCGCAGGCCACGACAGATCTGGACGCAAAGACCAAGAACGACACTCTATCGAACAACGCCGACGCTCGCAGCGCGGGCCTGGCCTCTCCGCAGGGCGGAACCGACTCGGCGGGCGCGCCGGCGCCGCAGGATGGGCCAGCAGGCCAGGCCGTTCAGCCTGTCCAGCATCCTGCCGCTCAGCCGCAGACAATTCACCAGGCGCAGAGCCAGATCGCGGCGCTAGCCGCTCCTGCCGACGGGGCGTCTGGGTCCGCGCCCGCGCCGGCGCAGGTCGCCGCGGCGCACCCGGGCGGCGGCGAGCCGCAGACCCGCGCCGAAGTTCCCGCCATCGCCGCAGCCGTCTCGGCGCGCGCGCTGGCCGGCCTCAAGACCTTCGAAATTCGCCTCGATCCTCCGGAACTCGGCCGGATCGAGGTGCATCTGACGGTTGACGACGATGGACAGGCCCGAGCGCAACTCACGGCAGATCATCCCGCCACGCTCGCGCTGCTCGCGCGGGATTCACAACATCTTGAACGCGCATTGAAGGATGCTGGGCTGCAACTGTCCAACAACAGCCTCAATTTTTCGCTTAAAGGCGAGGGACGGCAGGGCGATGGCGGCGGCGGCTTCACGGCGCGCGCGCGCAGCCTGCCGGTCGCGACGGTCGCGAAAAGCGACGTCGCGCTCGTCTCCGCAATCGGCGTCGGAAGCGCGCAAGGGAATGCGCGGCTCGACATCCGCGTCTGAAGGAGAAGGACCGATGACAACCGTTGACCCGACCGGCGCAGGCGGCGCGACAAGCGCCACCCAGCAGACCCAGCTCACCGATCTCGCCGGGGATTTCGACACGTTCCTGTCGCTGCTGACGACCCAGCTTCAGAACCAGGATCCGCTGAGCCCGATGGACTCCACGCAGTTCACCCAGCAGCTCGTCGCCTTCGCCGGAGTCGAGCAGCAGATCAACGCCAACAGCAATCTGAAGTCGCTGATCTCGCTCAGCCTCAGCCAGCAGGCCTCGGCAGCGGTCAACTATATCGGCCATTCCGTGGTCATGACCAACGGCAAGGGATCGCTCACCGGCGGCTCTGTCGACTGGACCTACAATCTCAGCGCGCCTTCGGCCGCCACCACGCTCACTGTGACCAACTCGGCCGGGCAGGTCGTTTACACGACGAGCGGCGACAACGCGCAGGGCAACAACGACTTCTCCTGGAACGGCAAGGACCTCAACGGCAACCAGCTGCCCGACGGCCAATACACGCTGTCGGTGACGGCGACCGCCGCGGACGGGAGCGCCATTGGCTCGACGATCGCCAGCAAGGCGATCGTCACCGCAGTCGACATGTCGGGAACCGCGCCGTTGCTGGTTCTGGGATCGATGGAGATTCCTCTGAGCGACGTCTCGCTCGTCGGATCGAGCTGAATTCACGCAACTGGCGGCGCAGAAGCGGCCGCCTTGGAAATCGGGCCGAGGAGCGAAGCGCCGAACGCCGGTCAAGGAAGAAACAATGAGCCTCTATGACGCAATGATCATCGGCGTTGCGGGCCTCGACGCCAACAGCCGGGCGCTCAGCATCGCCTCGTCCAACATCGCCAACGTCAACACCGTCGGCTACAAGTCTTCGCAGAGCGCGTTCTCAACCATGCTCGCCGCGTCGGGCACGGGCGACGCCGCCTCTGCCGCAGGCGTGATGGCCAACGCCCAGCAGAACATCGTCCAGCAGGGCCTGATCTTCTCGACGTCCTCGCCCACGGATCTGGCCATCTCCGGCCAGGGCTTTTTCGTCGTCAATACGCAGTCCGACGGCTCCGGCCAGCAGCTCTACACCCGCGCCGGCAGCTTCACGCCAGACGCCGACGGAAACATGCGCAACACCGCGGGCCTCTACGTAATGGGCTGGCCGGTCAATCCCGACGGCACGGTCTCCGCCGATCCGGGCAATCTGCAGGCGATCAACCTGACCACGCTCGAAGGCAAGGGCGTCGCCACAACCAAGATGTCGCTCCAGCAGAATCTGCAGGCCAGCGACGCCGAGGACGCCAGCTACGTCGCAGGCGACATGTACGCCGGCAACGCGACCCCGGAGTTCCAGCGCACCACCAATTTCTTCGACAGCCAGGGCGGCACCAACCCGCTGCAGATTTCCTACATCAAGACGGGCCCCGACCAGTGGGCCTATGAAGTGGTCTATGCCGGCGACGAGGCCAAGGTCGATCAGGGGGGCGATCCCAATCCCATCGCGACCGGGACGCTGACCTTCGACGCCAACGGCAATCTCGCCCAGGTGAACGGCAGCGCATCGTCCGGATCGGTCGACGTCACAGTTCCGTTCAACAGCTCTTCGGGCCTCAATCCTCAGACGATCAGCCTCGATTTCGGAACGATCGGAACCTCGAGCGGCACAAGCCAATTCGATTCCGATTCCGTTCTGACCGCGGCCAACGTCGACGGCGCAGTCTATGGCAGCGTCACCGGCGTGACGGTGAAGCCGGACGGAATGGTCTATGCGAACTATTCCAACGGGCTCAGCGCCGCGGCCTTCGAGCTGCCGCTGGCGGACTTCCCGAACGCCGACGGTCTGGCGCAGGTCAGCGGCAACGCCTTCGCGCAGACCGCCGATTCGGGCGATGCTGTGATCAATCAGGCGGGGACGGCGGGTCTTGGAACGCTTTCGGCCAATTCGCTCGAAGGTTCCACCGTCGATCTGGCCACCGAATTCACCAACATGATCACGACTCAGCGCGCCTATTCGGCCTCGGCGCGCGTGGTGACGACGGCGTCTCAGATGCTCGACGATCTGATCCAGATATCGCGTTAGCAAATGGCGCCGGCGCCGCCGTGGTTAAGCGGCGCCGGCGTTCCAATATCGAATAGAAGTTCAGAGGTTTGCTTATGAGTCCGTTTACCCTCGTTCTTGGCCTTTTCTTAAAGGGCGAAGGGATAATTTCGCGTCGGGTGATGGAGTCAGGAGCAACGGAATGATGGGCGACGACCGCAGGGGGCGCGTGAGCTACGTCATCGGGCCGGACGGCAGCCCGTTGACGCTTGCCGACCTTCCGCCGCCCAACACCAAACGCTGGGTGATCCGCCGGAAGGCCGAAGTGGTCGCCGCGGTGCGCGGCGGCCTTTTGAGTCTTGATGAGGCCTGCAAGCGCTATACGCTCACGGTCGAGGAGTTCCTCGCCTGGCAGCGCGCCATCGACCGCCACGGCCTGGCCGGCCTGCGCGCCACCCGCGTGCAGCAATATCGCAACTGACGCGCCGGCGAATTGCGAAACCCTCCGTTAAGTTCGATTTCCGGCTCCTGACTTCGCATTCGCGGTTTCATTAAGCGCGAATTTACCGAAACACCGGCAAGCTTTGCCTAGCGATCAGGGCGCTGGGAGTTTTCATTGCCGGAATTCGTCAAAGCGATCGGAGCGGCGCGCTTCGGTGTCATGGCGGGCGTCGCCGCCGCGCTGACCGCGTTCTTCCTCTACACCGCCGGCGTCATCACCGAGCCGCCCAAGAGCATCCTGTTCTCCGGCCTGGAGGCGCGCGACGCCGCCGCCGTAACCGCCAAGCTCGACGCCATGAACGTGCCCTACGACCTCAAAGACGGCGGAGCGATTCTGGTTCCCGCGGACCAGGTGACGAAGCTGAGGATGGCGCTGGCCCAGGACAATCTTCCTTCAGCCGGCGTCGGCTACGAGATATTCGACAAGTCCGACGCCTTCGGCGCCACGGCGTTCGTGCAGAACATCAACCGCCTGCGCGCGCTGGAAGGCGAGCTCGCCCGCTCCATCCAGACCATCGAGGGGATCGAAAGCGCGCGCGTCCACCTCGTCATCCCGGAGCGGCAGATCTTTTCGCGCGACGAGCAGGCGCCGAGCGCTTCGGTCGTGCTCAAGACGCGCGCCCGGCTCGAGCGCGGCCAGGTGCAGGCGATTCAGCATCTCGTCGCGGCGGCGGTCGCCGGACTCAACCCCGACCGCGTCGCCATCGTCGACGACCGCGGCAGCCTGCTGGCCGGCGGCGACGACCGCTCTGGCCCCGACGCCATCGCCGAGGGCGAGGAGCAGCACACCACGGAATATGAGGAGCGGCTCCGCCAGCGCATCGAGTCCATTCTGGCGAGCGTGGTCGGCTCGAGCCATGTCCGCGTCCAGGTGACCGCCGACATGAACTACAACCACATGAGCGAGACGAGCGAGACGTTCGATCCCGACAGCAAGGTTGTCCGCTCGACGCAAACCGTCGAGCAGAACTCCTCTGACACCAATTCCGGCAACACCAACGCCGTCAGCGTCGCCAACGCCCTTCCCAACCAGCAGAACCAGGTCGCCGACAACACCGCCAAATCTACCTCTGGCCGCACCGAAGAGACCACCAACTACGAAATCTCCAAGACCACCAAGACCAGCACCGTCGACGGCGGCACTGTGAAGCGGCTCTCCGTGGCGGTCGTCGTCGACGGCGCCAAGGGAGCGGCCGATTACCGCCCGCGCACGCCAAAGGAGATGGCGCAGATCGAAGGGCTTGTGAAATCGGCCATGGGCTTCGATCAGGCGCGCGGCGATCAGCTCCAGGTCACCTCCATGGCCTTCGCCAAGATCGACACCGAGGCTGCGACCGCGGCGCCCGCCCCGCTCCTGGGCCTCGACGGCGCCTACTGGTTCAAGATCATCGAGGCGGCGATTCTTAGCATCACCGCGCTGCTCATCGGCCTCTTCGTCCTTCGCCCGCTAATCGCGCGCATGTTCGCGCCCGTGAGCTACGCCCAGCCGCAGCTCGCGCAGGGCTCGCCCGTCGCCGGCCAAATCGCCCAGCAGGCGGCGCCCGCGGCTCCAAGCGATGCCGCGCTCCAGCAGCCGCAGCAGCCCGCGGCCATTCCGCCGCCGCGCGAAAGCATGATCGATATCTCGCGCATCGAGGGTCAGGTGCGCGAATCCTCCGTCAAGAAAGTCGGCGAGGTAGTCCAGGCGCATCCGGAAGAAGCGCTCGCGATCCTGCGCAGCTGGCTCCACCAACCGGTCTAGGCGGAAACAGCCATGTCCCGCGCCGTCAAACCCACGATCCGAGAGGATGTGCGCCAGCTGAGCGGGGCCGAACGCTCGGCCGTGCTTCTGCTTGCGCTCGGCGAGGAGCATTCGGCCAGGCTCTGGCAGATGATGGACGAGGAGGAGGTCAAGGAAGTCTCCCAGATCATGTCCAATCTCGGCTCGGTGTCCTCTGGCGTGGTCGAGAAACTGCTCGTCGAGTTCGTCTCGCAGATGTCCGGCACCGGCTCGCTGATGGGCTCCTACGAATCGACCGAGCGGCTGATCGCGCGCTTCATGGCGCCGGAGAAGGTCGCCCAGGTGATGGAGGAAATCCGCGGTCCCGCGGGCCGCACCATGTGGGACAAACTCGCCAACGTGAACGAGCAGGTGCTCGCGAACTACCTCAAGAACGAATATCCGCAGACCGTCTCGGTGGTGCTGTCCAAGATCAAGCCCGAACACGCGGCGCGCGTGCTGGGCGCCCTGCCGGAGGAATTCGCGCTCGAAGTCGTCCAGCGCATGCTGCGCATGGAAAGCGTGCAGAAGGACATTCTAGACAAGGTGGAGAAAACGCTGCGCGTCGAGTTCATGTCGAACCTCGCCCGCACCGCCAAACGCGACAGCCATGAACACATGGCCGAAATCTTCAACAATTTCGATCGCCAGACCGAAAGCCGCTTCATGACTGCGCTCGAGGAGCGCTCGCGCGATTCCGCCGAGCGCATCAAGGCGCTGATGTTCACCTTCGAGGACCTCGGCAAGCTCGACCCCGGCTCGATCCAGACCCTGCTGCGCCACGTCGAGAAGGACAAGCTGGCGCTGGCGCTCAAGGGCGCCACCGATTCCCTGCGCGACATCTTCTTTTCCAACATGAGCGAGCGCGCAGGAAAGATTCTGCGCGAGGACATGGAGGCTATGGGCCCCGTCCGCCTCAAGGATGTCGATGAGGCGCAGATGCGCATGGTCAATGTCGCAAAGGACCTCGCCAACAAGGGCGAGATCATGATCGCCAACAAACAGGGCGAAGACGAGCTGGTGTATTGATGACCCCCGCCAAGTTCAAGTTCGACACCGAGTTCAGCGACCGCGGCGAGCGCGTATCCATCGCGGCGCGCGGACGGACCAAACGCACGCTCACCCAGGACGAGATCGACCAGATGTGCGCCAAGGCGCGCGCCGAAGGGATGAAGGCGGGCGAAGCGCGCGCGCTGGAAGCCATCGCGGCCGGGACAAGGGACGCCGCCGGCGCCGTGCGTCAGGCGCTCGGCCGAGCGCGCGAGGAGATCGAAGGCGTGCGCGAGGAGGCGGCGCTTCTCGCCCTCGCCATGGCCCGCAAGCTCGCGCCGGCTGCGGTCGAGGCGCTCCCTGCCGCCGATGTCGAGCGGGTGCTGCGCGCGGCCATCCACCAGGCGATCGGAGAGCCGCGCATCCTGCTTCGCGCTTCGGCGCGCGTCGTCGAAGCGCTCGACGGAAAGATCGCCGAAATCGGTCATGACGAAGGCTTCGAAGGCCGCATCGTCGTGGCGGCCGATCCCAATCTCACCGGCGCCGATTGCCGCATCGAGTGGCGCGGCGGCGGAGCCGAGCGCAGCCAGGCGGCCATGGAGCAGGCGCTCGCCGAGCTGATCGCGCGACGCTTCTCGCGCCCGAACAATTCGCATACGGAGGACTGACATGGCGGGTTCCGACGAAGTCGATCTGCCCGATTTGGAGGAAGACGCGCCGCGCGGCGCCCAGCCCGCGCTGTTGACCAACGAAGGTCCGGCCGAAGCCGACGCCAAGCGGAGCGCGCAGGATCTAGAAGCGGTGTTCGACGTGCCGGTCACGGTCTCGGCCGTGCTCGGCAAATCCGCGATGGAGGTCAGCCAGCTTCTCAAACTCGCAAGGGGCGCCGTCGTCGAGCTCGACCGCAAGGTCGGAGAGGCGATCGACATCTATGTCAATGACCGGCTGGTGGCGCGCGGCGAGGTGGTTCTGGTCGAAGATCGTCTCGGCGTCACCATGACGGAAATCATCAAGGCCGGCCAGGCGTAGGAAGGAACCGGACATGCGTCTCCTCATCATCGGCAGCCTGCAGGGCCAGATCGGCGCGGCCACCAAAATCGCGATGCAGCGCGGCGCCAAGGTCACCCACGCCGTCGACATCGAGCAGGGCATGGCGACCCTGCGCGGCGGACGCGGCGCGGACCTTGTCTTCTGCGACGTCTCGCTCGACATCGGCGAATTGGTGCGGGGCCTTTCGGCCGAGCGCATCTGCACGCCGGTCGTGGCCTGCGGCGTCGGCACCGACGCGCGTCGGGCGGTGGACGCCATCCGCGCCGGAGCGAAGGAATATCTGCCTCTGCCGCCCGATCCGGAGCTGATCGCCGCGGTGCTCGCCGCCGTCGCCGATGAATCCCACCAGCTCGTCTTCGAGGACGAGGCGATGGGCGCCGTCATCGCGCTGGCCGACCAGGTCGCCGCCAGCGACGCCTCCATCCTCATCACCGGCGAATCCGGCGCGGGCAAGGAAGTGCTGGCGCGCTACGTTCACCGCAAGTCTGCGCGCGCCGACAAGCCGTTCATATCGGTCAATTGCGCGGCTATCCCGGAGAATCTGCTCGAAAGCGAATTGTTCGGCCACGAGAAGGGCGCCTTTACCGGCGCCGTGGCGCGGCGCATCGGCAAGTTCGAGGAGGCGAATGGCGGCACGCTGCTTCTCGATGAAGTGAGCGAAATGGCTTTTCATCTTCAGGCCAAGCTGCTGCGCGCCATCCAGGAGCGCGAGATCGACCGTGTGGGAGGCACCAAGCCGGTCCGGGTCGACATTCGCATCATCGCAACCTCCAACCGCGATCTGGCCGAGGCGGCGCAGCGCGGCGCTTTTCGCGAGGACCTTCTCTATCGCCTCAACGTCGTCAATCTGCGGCTGCCGGCGCTGCGCGAAAGGCCAAAGGACATCCAGGCGCTCGCGCGCCACTTCGCTCACAAATACGCCGACGCCAACGGCGTTCCGTTCCGGCCGATCGCGCCGGCGACGGAGAGGCTGCTCGCCTCACATCCCTGGCGCGGCAATGTGCGCGAGCTGGAAAACACGATCCATCGCGCCGTGCTGCTGGCGACGGGGCCCGAGATCGCGCCGGAGGCGATCCGACTTCCCGATGGAACCCAGGTCGGCGCCGCGCCCGTCGCGATGAGCGGCAACGTCAAGGCGGCGGTGGAGTCCGCGGCCGCGATCACGCGCGGCCTAGTCGGCCGCACTGTCGCCGACGTCGAACGCGATCTCATACTCGACACGCTCGGCCATTGCCTCGGCAACCGCACGCACGCGGCCAACATTCTCGGCATCTCCATCCGCACGTTGCGCAACAAGCTGCGCGAGTACAGCCAAGCCGGACTCAAAATTCCCCAGCCCGGCGAACAGAGAGCGGCAGGATAGATGAAGCCGGACCGTCGCCTCGTTCGCTCGGACGGGAATGACGCTCGCGCGAGCGGCAGGCCATGACCGACATCGCCGCCGCCGCTCCGCCCGGCGCCAGGTTCAGCCTTTCCTCGATCGTCGATTTCCTCAAGCGCAGCGAGCTGGCGCTCGCCGCCGGCATCATGGCGATTCTGGTCGTCCTGATCCTGCCGCTGCCGACTTGGATGCTCGACATCTGCCTCGCCTTCTCATTGTCACTGTCGATCCTGATCCTGATGACGGCGGTGTTCGTGAAGAAGCCGCTGGAATTCTCGTCATTCCCGACCGTGCTGCTCATCACCACGATGATGCGGCTCGCCTTCAATCTCGCCTCCACGCGCCTGATCCTCGGTCACGGCAGCGAGGGCACGGCGGCGTCCGGCTATGTCATCCAGGCCTTCGGCAAGCTGATCATGGGCGGAAATTTTGTCATCGGCCTGATCGTCTTCGCGATCCTGGTGATCGTCAATTTCGTCGTCATCACCAAGGGTTCGGGGCGCATCGCCGAAGTGGCGGCGCGCTTCACCCTCGACGCGATGCCCGGCAAGCAGATGGCGATCGACGCCGATCTTTCCTCGGGGCTGATCGACGAGAAGGAAGCGCGCGCCCGCCGCAAGACGCTCGAGCTCGAATCCAACTTCTTCGGCGCCATGGATGGCGCCAGCAAATTCGTGCGCGGCGACGCTATCGCCGGACTCATGATCGTCGCCATCAACATTATCGGCGGCATCGTCATCGCGGTTGCGCAGAAGGGCATGAGCTTTTCCGACGCCAGCCACACATTCACCCTGCTCACAGTGGGCGACGGGCTCGTCAGCCAGATGCCTGCGCTCATCGTATCCACCGCCGCCGGCCTCATGGTGTCGAAGGCGGGCGTCGAAGGCTCGACCGACAAGGCGCTGATGGGCCAACTCTCTTTCTATCCGCAGGCGCTCGGCATGGCCTCGGCGGTGATGGGGATCGTCGCAGTTCTGCCCGGCATGCCCACGCTCGCCTTCGCCGGCCTCTCCGCCGCCATCGGCGCGCTCGCATGGATCTCCTATAAGCGCAAGGACGCCGCAGAGGCCGATACCCGAAACGCGGAAGAAAAGGCCAAGGCCGACAGCGCGCAGAAGGAAGAGCCGATCTCGACCGCACTGGCGCTGGATCTGTTGCGCGTCGAGCTCGGCTACGGCCTCTTGCCGCTGATCAACGACGTGAAGGGCCACCGCATCACCGATCAGATCAAGGCGCTGCGCCGCCAGCTGGCTCAGGAGATGGGTTTCGTCATGCCGGCGGTGCGCATCCTCGACAACATGCAGCTCGGCGCCAACGAGTACCGCATCCGAGTCAAGGAGGTGGATGCCGGCCGTGGCGAGCTGTTCCCCGGCAATCTGTTGACCATGGATCCCAAGGGCCTGCCCATCGATCTTCCGGGCACACACACGACCGAGCCCGCCTTCGGCCTTCCGGCCACCTGGATCAGCGCCAGCCTGCGCGATGAGGCCTCATTCCGCGGGTTCACGGTCGTCGATCCGGGAACCGTGCTCACGACGCACCTGACCGAGGTGCTGAAATCGCACATGCCCGAGCTACTCTCCTACGCGGAGACCAAGAAGCTGCTCGACGATCTGCCGCCGGAGCACAAGAAGCTGGTGGACGAACTGATCCCCTCGCAAATTCCGGTCACCGGCGTTCAGCGCGTGTTGCAGACGCTGCTCGCCGAGCGCGTATCGATCCGCGATCTGTCCGCGATCCTGGAAGGCATCGCCGAAGCCGTCGGCCATACCAAAAACGCGCTCTATATCGCCGAGCATGTGCGCGGGCGGCTGTCTCGCCAGCTCTGCAACGCCAATCTCGCCCCCGGCGGATATTTGCCATTGATCGCGCTGTCGCCTGCCTGGGAGCAGTCCTTCCTCGAGTCGATCGTCGGGCAGGGCGAAGAACGCCAGCTCGCCATGGCCCCGTCTCTGCTTCAGCAGTTCATCCAGACGGTGCGCGAACGTTTCGATGAGGCCAACGGGCGCGGCGAGTTGCCGGTGCTTCTGACCAGCCCGCAGATCAGGCCTTTCGTGCGCTCGATCATCGAGCGCTTCCGTCCTGCGACTGTGGTGATGTCGCAAAATGAAATCCATCCCTCGGTGCGGCTGCGCACGCTTGGCCAGGTCTGACGTTTTCCCGCGTCGACGAAACGTTAACCTTAATTTTCCCCTATCGCGGCGCGCGCCGCTTGGTGGTCCGCAACCCTGAAATGGTGTATAAATTCTTAATCGGCGCCGTCATGCGGCCCTGCGAGGCCGCAGCGGATGGCTTTGCGTTTATGGGACGTACAAGGGGGTGCCATGTCGGAGATTTGGGATATCTGGAACGCGATCCACGGGATCGTGACTCAGGCGGACATGATCACGCTGGCGATCGGCGCGGTCATTCTTCTGGTCGCCGGTTTCTTCATGCAGGGGCTGGATTCGATCATCACCACCACCGTCATCGCGATGGCGGCATTCGGGCTTGCGGGATTTTTGCGCGCGGTGACGATCGGCGGACAGAAGGCGTCCGAATATGCTGTGGCCGACTGGCACAATTTCACGGCGCTCAACGCGCTGACGCTTCTGGCCTATGGCGTGACCTTCGCCGTGGGCATCGCCGTCGTCCACCTCATCCGCTCGCTCGTACTGCGCTAACGCCCTTCCATCCGCCAGGCGAAGAGCAGGGTCCCCAGCAGAAGGATGAGCGCAGCCCAGGGCGGAAGCAGCGCCTGCTGCTCGACCGCGGTCACGCGATAGGCGCCGTTGCGCTTGAGTCCGATCCAGTTTTCGCCGCCCGACGCGGCGCCCTGATCGACCCTGCGGATCAGGGGCATGCCGTCGGCGAGCCAATGCACGGTCCCGCCGCTCGCCTCGACGACCGGCCTCAGGATGGCGTCAGTGGCGCGCATGTCGGCCACCTCTTTGGGATTCAGCGGGCCTGACGCCGCGACCGTTGAGAGCTTTCCGTCGCTGAGACGATAGAGCCCAAGCTCGTCGGCCTTCACGCTCGCGCGCCAGAGGCCGGGAGCGGCCTTTTCGAGCGTCGCCGTCGACTTTTTTCCTGAGGGCGAGGTGACTGCGACGGACGCCGCGGCGTCGGCCATGGTGCGCCGCTCGATCTGGATGCGCCCGCCGGTCACGATCGCGGAGAGCCGCTCTTCCTCGAGCTCGGGCTCCTTCATCAGCCAATGGGCGAGCCTGCGCAGCAATTCGGCCTCCGGCCCGCCGCCTTCGAATCCGCGCGCCCACAGCCAGCCCTGATCGGAAAGCATCTCGGCGACGCGTCCCTGGCCGACGCGGTCGAGCACCAACAGCGGCTTGTCTCCGGGCCCCGACATTACCGTCTCGCCCGACACTTTGTTGGCGCCGATAAGCCGGAACCAGCGTCCCCAGCTCGGCGGCTTTCCATTCGCGTTCGCGCCGGGAAGGTCGCGCGTCACGGGATGGGCCTTTCCCGCCTCGGTGACGACGGGCCTGAATCCCTGCGCGAGGATGTCGCCGGTGGGCGCTGCGGGAAGCACCGAGGCCAGCGGCGTGCGGTAGATGCTGCTCGGCTCGGAAAACTCTGGACCGGCCGACACCAGAAGCGCGCCGCCATTCTCGACATAGGAGGCGATGTTTTCGAAATAGGCGAGCGGCAGGATTCCGCGCTCGCGATAACGGTCGAAAATAACGAGGTCGAACTGACTGAGCTTCTCGACGAACAGTTCGCGCGTCGGAAACGCGATCAGCGACAACTCGTCGATCGGGGTGAAGTCCTGCTTGTCCGGCGGGCGCAGAATGGTGAAGTGCACGAGGTCGACGGAAGGATCGGCTTTGAGCAGGCTGCGCCAGACGCGCTCTCCCGCATGCGGCTCGCCCGAAACGAGCAGCACGCGCAGCCTGTCGCGAACTCCGCTGACCGTCGCCACCGCGCGGTTGTTCTGCAAGGTCAGCTCGGACGGACCCGGCTCGGCCTCCACCTCGACCACGTTCTCGCCGCCGTGGGCGACAGGCACATGGATGGTCGCGGTCTTTCCCACCGGTACGGTGCGCACGCCGGCGTCGCGCCCGTCGATATGGATGTCGATCTTCGCCGATCCGCCGGGCGCCGCCCCGAAATCGTCGACCCTCAGAACAATCTGGGCATCCTCCCCGACGATGGCGAAGCGCGCCGCGTCGACGATGGTGAGTTTACGGTCGCGCTCGTTGCGCTCGCCCACGATCAGGGCCTGAAGCGGCGCGCCGGTCGCG
Source organism: Rhizomicrobium sp. (assembly GCA_035549135.1). GTDB lineage: Bacteria > Pseudomonadota > Alphaproteobacteria > Micropepsales > Micropepsaceae > Rhizomicrobium. The sequence continues at coordinate 22,935 of DASZRM010000098.1, forward strand.
GCTTTCTTCGGCGCATCGTGGACTTCGCCGTCGGTGATCAGGATCGCGCCCGCCACGCGTTCTGGCGGCGTGTCGGCGAGCGCCGCATTCAGCGCCGCGAAGAGCTGCGTTCCGTTGTCCTCGCCGGTCGTCTGCGTGCGCGCCTCCGCCACGCGCAATTCGAGCGACTTGTCCTTTGCGAGCGCGCGCTTCACCTCGGAGAGGGCCTTGGTCGCGATCGCGGAGCGATCCTTGATGCCCATGCTCTGAGAGCGGTCGACGATGACGGCCGCGACGTCCGGCAGCGGCGCGCGTGTCTCGCGCACGATCATGGGATTGAAGAGAGCCAGAACCAGCGCGGCGAAGGCCAGGCCGCGGGCCCACGCGCCGCGCGCGCGTGCGATGAAGCCGTACAGCGTAAGCGCAGCGCCAACGGCGATCGCCGCCCACAAAAGGGCCGCCGGCAGCTGAGGCGCGAAGTCGATCGAGGTGACCATCAATGCCCCAGCCGCTCGAGCAGCGCAGGCACGTGCACCTGATCCGCCTTGTAGTTGCCGGTGAGCGTGTACATCACGAGATTGATGCCGAAGCGGATCGCCAATTCACGCTGGCGACCGCCGCCGGGGGCGACATCGACCAGCGGGCGGCCCTGCGCGTCGGTCGCCCACGCGGCGGCCCAGTCATTTCCGCCGATGATCACCGGCGAGACTCCGTCGCCGCCCCGCGCCGGCGCCGCCGCTGCGCCAGGATCGGCGGGCGGCAACGCCTCGACCCACAGCTTTCCGCCGTCCCAGCGGCCCGGAAATTCGCGCAAGAGATAAAACGCCTTGGTCAGGACGTGATCGGCGGGCACGGGCTCGAGAGGAGGCAGATCGAGCTTGGCGGCCAGCCGGCGCAGAGTCTGTTCCCCCGGCGAGTTCGGTCCGCGCACCGCGCCCAATGTCAGATCGCGCGTGTCGAAAAAGATAGTGCCGCCATTGCGCATATAGTCGCTGATGCGCGAGATGGCCTCCGGCGAAAGATCTTTCTCGCGCGGATCCATCGGCCAATAGATCAATGGAAAGAAGCTGAGGTCGTCCTTCGCCGGATCGACGCCCACCGGCTCTTCCGGAGTGTAGGACGTGCGCTGGCGCAGCGCGGCGCCGAGACCTTCAAGGCCCGCTCGGCTCATCGCGTCCACATCGGGAAGGCCTGTCACGACATAGGCAAGGCGCGTGTCCAGCGCCGCCTTGAGGTCGAAGGCGTCATCGGCCCGCGCCTGTCCGGGCGCCAGAGTCACGACCGCAAGCACGCCGGCCGCGGCGCAGACGACCGGCAGAAGCCCGCGCAGGCCGAGCGAGATCGCCGCGTCGACGAGAACGAGCAAAAGGGCGAGGCCGAGAAGCGTCGGGCCGAGCGCAGCCGCCTGATTGCGCGCATAGGGGCGGACGGCAACGCCGAGATCGCCCATCGGCGTCAGCGTCGTCGTCGCCTTGACGAGGTTGAGGGCGAAGGCCGCGTCGGGCGCGCCATAGAGCCCGGGCGGATGCGCCGGCGAGGCGTTGGTTCGCGCAAGTCTGGAGGCCGCGAGCGGAAGAATGTCGCCAGCGGGTTTTCCGAGGCGCCCGAAGCCGTCTAGCGTTTCAAGCGCGGGAAGGCTCGAAGCGCCGGCCAGATCGCCGGGATTGGCGCCGTTCGCCAGCATGAGCAGCCGGCGGAGCATCTCTACATAAAGTCCGGAAAGCGGCAGCGACGACCAGTCCGGATTGGCGCTGATGTGAAAGAGCACGACCCAGCCTTTGCCGCGCCGCGCGGCGGTGACAAGCGGCGTGCCGTCGGCGAGCCGCGCCCAAGTGCGTTCGGACAACCGCACGGACGGCTCAGCCAGAATCTGCCGCGACACGGTTACGTCAGCCGGGATGGACAGTCCGCGGAAAGGGCTGTTGTCGGAGAAGGGAGCCAGATGCTGCGGCTTGGCCCAGGCGAGCGCGCCGCCGAGATAGCGTCCGCCCACGCGCAACTTGACGGGCACGAGATCGTCCACTTCCCCGGTCATGCGTTCGCCGGCGAAGCGGATCAGCAAACCGCCATCGCTGACGAACTTTGCGACGCGGTCGTGGTCGGCGCCGGCGATGCGGCCGATGTCGGCCAGCGCCAAAACTCCGACATGCTCGTCCAGGAGGCGGGGAATCGAACCCTTGTGCAGTTCGGCGAAGGGCGAGAGGGCGCGCTCGAGATAGTACAGATCGGAAAGCAGGGGCTGCTCGCTTTGCAAGTTGCTCGCCGAAACCAGCCCCACCGAGCGTCGCGGCGCGCCGGTGTCGAAGAGCTGGACGGCGCCCGCCGAATCCTCGCCGGCGATCTGGAGCCGCGCCGCCTCGTTGCGCAACTCGAGCGGCAGCGTGAGTTTGACCGGGACGTCTGATTGTCCGTCGGCGATGCGAAAGGTCTGCGTCGCAAGGATTTCGCCCCGCGGTCCGATCGCCTCGACCTGACCGCTTCGCGTTCCCTCCTCTCTGGCGCGCGTCACAGTGACCTCGATGCCGTTGGCCGCGCTCTGCGGCGGCGCCAGCGCGAGAGGTCCGTTTGCGTCGGCGAATACCGAAAGCTCCCCGCGCTTGGAGAGCGCCTCGGCGATTTCGCGCGCATGGCCGTCCTCGATGCCGTCGCTAAGCCAGAGGATTTGCGGCGTCGCCGGGAGATGGGCCGCGGCGAGAGCGGCGGCGGCGCGCGCGCGATCTCCGGGCCAGGGCTCGGGAACCACCGCTTCGGCGCGGCGCAAGGCCTCGCCCGCGTCGAGCAGCGAGACGTCAGGTCGGTCTGCGGTTGCGATGAGCGCCACCGGACGGTTCTGGCGCGCCGCGCTGCGCAAAGCGGCCGCGATGAACGCCTTTCGAGCCTCCCAGCCATGCGCCGCGGTCCAGCCATTATCGACGAAGAGCACGACAGGGCCCGCGCCTGCGATGGGCTCCGGCCGGCCGAGCATCGGCTCGGCGAGCGCAACAATGACGAGCGCCGCCGCCAGCATGCGTAGCAGCAGCAGCCAGAGCGGCGTTCGCGCGGGAGTTTCCTCCGCGCCCTTGAGGCCGAGCAGCAGGCGAAGCGGCGGAAAGACGATTCGCCGCGGCGAGGGCGGGGTCACGCGCAGGAGAAACCAGATCGCCGGCAACAGCGCGAGCGCCGCCAGAATCCACGGCGCGCCGAAACTCAGTTGGCTCAACAGGTCCATTGCGGCTGTCTACCACGTCCGCGGGCCGCAGCCCGGCCCGGAGACGATGAATTTGGAGACAGGACGCCTCATCGGGATCAAATTCGCGAGCGACGCGCCCCGCTCAGGTCCGCGTAGAGCGCCACGAGCGCGGTTTGCGCGGGCCGGTCCGTGCGATGGGCGAGATAGCGCCAGGACAGCTTGCCGGCGAGCTCGGCCAGCGCTTGCGCATGCGCCTTGAAGCGCGCGCGATAAGCCCCGGCCACGGTCTCGGCGCGCCCCAGCGTCTCGCGCAGATCTTCGCTCGGCGCCTCGAACCGCGTGCGGCCCTCATAGGGAAAGTCTTCTTCGGCCGGATCGACGATGTGGACAAGATGTCCGCGCAGGCCGGACTCCGTCATGCGGCGCAGAGCCGCTTCGATCCTGGCCATTGGCGCCAGAAAATCGCTCAGCCAGACGAAGCGGGCGTTGCGCGAGAGCGGAGCGTCGGGTGGCAGCGCTTCATGGGTCTGACGGTCCTCGCTGAGCGCGAAAGCCATGCGGCGCAGCGCCAACCGGGAGCTCGCCGGCGCGTGGCCCTCGCCGAACAGCGCCACGCGCTCGCCGCCCCGCACCAGCGCCGAGGCGAGCGCCAGCGCCAGAACGCTCGCGCGGTCGCGCTTGGTGATATCGCCGGACCTGAAGCGCATGCCCATCGAGCCGTCGCGCCAGAACCAAACCGATTGCGCAACCTCCCACTCGCGTTCGCGCACGAAGAGGTGCTGCGACTTGGCCGACTGACGCCAGTCGATGAAGGCCGCGGAATCTTCCGGACGGAAGCGGCGGAACTGCCAGAAGCTCTCGCCCATTCCTGCCTTGCGCCGTCCGTGGATTCCCAGACTGACGGCGGAGGCGAGGCGTTCGGCTTCGACCAGCAGCGGCGGCAGTGCGGCGGATAGGGCTTCGGCCTCTTCCTCGAGCGAGGCTCCGCCGGCGCGAAATCCGCGTTCGCTCAAAGATGCTCCCGGCAGAGCCGGTCGATGACGCCCGCAAGCGTCATGCCTTCGGCGCGCGCCGAAAAGCTGAGCGCCATGCGGTGGCGAAGCACGGGCCGGGCGAGCGCCTGAACGTCGTCGGTCGACGGCGCTAGCCGTCCCTCGATCAACGCCCGCGCGCGCACCGCCAGCATGAAAGCCTGGCTCGCGCGCGGCCCCGGTCCCCAGGAGATCGCGTCGCGAACTTCCTTGGCGGCGCCATCGTCGGGACGGGCGGCGCGCACCAGTCTGAGTATGGCTTCGACCACCTTCTCGCCGACGGGAATGTGCCGAACGATCTGTTGGGCCTCCGCCAGTTCTGCCGGCGTGGAGACACGCTCCGGCGGGGTCTCTTCGCCGAAGGTCGTGGCGAGCAGCATGCGTTTTTCGGCGTCCTTGTCGGGATAGCCGATGTCGATCTGCAGGAGAAAGCGGTCGAGCTGGGCCTCCGGCAACGGATAGGTGCCTTCCTGCTCGAGTGGGTTCTGCGTCGCCAGCACATGGAACGGCCGCGGCAGATCGTAACGTTGGCCGGCCACCGTCACCTGGCGTTCCTGCATCGACTGCAGCAGCGCCGATTGGGTGCGCGGACTGGCGCGATTGATCTCGTCGGCCATAAGCAGTTGCGTGAACACGGGGCCTTTCAGGAAACGGAACGAGCGCTTGCCGCCGGCTTCCTCCATCACCTCCGAGCCCACGATGTCGGTCGGCATGAGATCGGGCGTGAACTGGATCCGCTTCCAGTCGAGCCCGAGCACGACGCCCAGCGTTTCGACCAGGCGAGTTTTGGCCAGTCCAGGCACGCCGATGAGAAGTCCGTGTCCGCCAGCGAGCAGCGTCACCAGCGTCTGTTCGATGACTTCGTCCTGCCCGAATATGATCTTGCCGACGCTCTCGCGCACCCGTCCCATCGCATGGGCGGCCCGTTCGGCCATCGCGACGGCTTGGCTGGCTCTCTGGTCGGCGACGGCTGTGGCGTCGTTCATCAACGGGTCCGGTTGCAGGCTCGGCGAAACGCCGCGTATCTTGCGGAAGCGTCGCGGGAAAGCTGTATGTAGCCTGCCCGGCGAGGCGCAACAAGGCGAAGCCCGCCGGCCTCTCACAACGCCGTGAGAACCGCGCGCAAATCGGCAAGGCGATGAGCGGCTTGCTTCCGTTAGGGTTAGCGGATCTGCAGCGGGAAGCGGCGAGCGGACGCGCCCTGCCGCCCGTCGAGCGCTGGAACCCTGTCCATTGCGGCGAGATCGATATCCGCATCGCGCGCGACGGAACCTGGTTGCATCAGGGCGCGCCGATCGGGCGGAAGGAGCTGGTGCGCCTGTTCTCCACCATCCTGCGCAAGGACGGGGCCGATTACGTGCTTGTCACCCCGGCCGAGAAACTTCGCATCCGAGTCGACGACGCCCCCTTCGTGGCCGCGTTGCTCGAGGTCCAAGGCGAAGGACGCGCGCAGCGGCTGATCTTCACCACCAATGTCGGCGATCTCGCCGAGGCCGGCGCCAACAACCCGATCCGCGTCGAAATCGATCCCGAAAGCGGCGAGCCCTCGCCTTACGTGCATGTGCGGCGGGGACTCGAAGCGCGCATCGCGCGCGCGCCGTTTTATCAAATGGTCGATCTTGCGGTTCCGGGCGAGGGCGCGCTGTCGGGCTCGCTCGGCGTCTGGAGCGGCGGCGTCTTCCATCCAATCGGGCCTTCGCCGTGAGCCTTTCGCTAGAAACGCTGCGGGCGCGCCTCCTCGCCGATCCGCCGGTCCTGCCGCTCGCGCCGACTCGCGGCGACTACGATTTCGATCCCGAGAACCGGCCGCCTCGGCCTCCCAAGCTCCAGCCGGCGGCCGTGCTTGTCCCCATCGTGCTGCGAAGCGAACCCACGGTTCTTTTCACCGAGCGCAGCCCCAACTTGGCGCGCCACGCCGGCCAGGTGAGCTTTCCCGGCGGCCAGGTCAGCGCGGGCGATCGGACGCTGGTCGACACCGCGCTGCGCGAGACGCGTGAAGAGACCGGCATCGCGCAGGAATTTGTCACTGTCGCCGGATTCCTCGACGCCTACGAGACCGGCACGGGCTACGCCATCCTGCCGGTCGTGGGCCTTCTCAAGGAAGGCTTCGCGCTCGCGCCCGACACCAGCGAGGTCACGGAGGTGTTCGAGGCGCCGCTCTCCTACCTGCTCGATCCGGCCAATCGCCGCACCGAGCAGATGGAGTGGCGAGGACGGCTGCGCAGATATTACGCCTTCCGCTACAATGGGCATTACATCTGGGGGGCGACGGCCGCGATGCTGGTCGATTTTGGCGAAAGGCTGTCGGGGCCGAGATCATGAAACTCGATCCCAAGAATAACGCTTGGCTCTCGGCGCCCCAGACGCGCGCCGTTATGCAGGCGCTCGGCGAACACGACGCGCGATTCGTCGGCGGCGCGGTGCGCAACGCGGTGCTCGGACTTGACGTCGCCGACATCGATATTGCGACGCGGCTGAGGCCTGAGACGGTCATGGAGCGGCTTCAGCGCGCAAACATCAAGGCGCTGGCGACCGGGATCGAGCACGGGACCGTGACCGCAATCTCCGGCGATCGGCTGTTCGAAATTACGACGCTCCGTCGCGACGTTAAGACCGACGGCCGTCACGCCGTGGTGGCCTTCGGCGCGGACTGGGCGGAGGATGCGCGCCGCCGCGACTTCACCATGAACGCGCTCTACGCCTCTCTGACCGGCGAGGTCTTCGACGATGTGGGCGGCGTCGAAGACGCGCGCGCCGGACGCGTGCGTTTCGTCGGCGATCCCGCGACGCGCATTCGCGAGGATTATCTTAGGATCCTGCGGCTCTTTCGCTTCCATGCCTGGTATGGCAGGGGCGAAATCGATGGCCGCGCGCTCGCCGCCGCCGCGGCGGAAAAGGCGGAGCTTCGCGGGCTCTCGGCCGAGCGCGTGCAAAAGGAACTGCTGCGTCTGCTGGCCGCGCCCGATCCTATGCCGGCGCTGAGGGCGATGGCGGCGAGCGGCGTCCTCGCCGAGACGCTGCCGGGCGTCTCAAGCCTCGCGCGGCTGGAGCGACTCGGGCGCATCGATTCGGATAATTTCTTTGCGCCCGATCCGGTTCTGCGGCTTGCGGCGCTGCTTTCAGACGTCGAAGCCGCAAGAGCGATCGCGGAGCGCCTGCGCCTTTCCAACGCGCAGGGCGAGCGATTGGCGGGCGCGCTCGAAGCGGGCGAGAAGATCGTCTCCTATCTGTCGATCCGCGAGGTGCGCAAGCTTCTGTATCGCATGGGCCCGCAACGCTTCCGCGATCGCGTGCTTCTAAAATGGGCCGAGGACGCCAGGCCCGCCAACGCCGTGCAATGGCGCGCCCTGGTCGCCCTTGCGGATGGATGGGAGCGACCGCGCTTTCCGCTCACCGGCGAGAACGTGATCGCGGCCGGCGTGCCGCAGGGCCCGCTTGTCGGTCGCATTCTCGCCGAGGTCGAGGCGTGGTGGGTCGACAGCGACTTTCCAGACGATCCGTTCTCGCTCGCCGAACGCCTCAAGGCGGTGGTGCAGGCGATGGCCTATTGAGATGGAGTTCGTCTTTCTCGACGCGCTGTCGATTCCCGGCGATCCGGCCAAGCCCAATGACGACGCCTGGGGCCAGACGCCGGAAGCGGCTGTGGTCCTCGACGGCGCAACCAATCTCGGCGAGCCGCTGCTTCCGGGCGAGAGCGACGCAGCCTGGATCGCGCGCTTCGCCGCGCGAAGGCTGATGGCGCATGCCTGCGACGGCGCCGCCCCGCGCGAGGCGCTGCGCCGCGCGCTTGGCGAAGCGGAGACGTCTTTCGTCGGCCTCAGGCGGCGTCCGCCCAGGGAAAATTGCGAAACGCCCTACGCGTCGATGATGTTCGTCACCGCGAATGAGGAAGGGTTCGAAGCGCTATGGTTCGGCGACTGCGCGGTGCTCCTCAAGCGTCCGGGCGCCGCGGCCGAGATTGTGGGCGAGGCCTTCGACAAGCGTGCGGCGGAGGCAAGGCGCGTCGCCATGCTCGCAAAGGCCAAGGGTCTTGCGCCCGCGGCGGCGCAGAGCCGCCCGGAATTTCTCTCCGCGCTAAGGCTTGCGCGCAACACCGTGAACACGGAAAAGGGCGGTTGGCTGTTCGGCCCCGATCCGGCGGCCGCCGAGCGCGCGCGCGGCGGGCGACTTGCCGCGCCGACCGGATCGCTGCTGCTTCTCGTCAGTGACGGGTTTCTGGCGCTGGCGAGCGACTACAGGCTCTACGATGCAGAAACGCTGGTCCGGGCCGCAGAGGCCAAGGGCCTCGAATCGCTCGCGGGCGAATTGCGCGCGGCCGAGGCGGCCGATCCGGAGGGAGTTCGATTTCCGCGCTTCAAAAAGTGCGACGACGCCACCGCGCTGCTGCTGCGCCTTCAAGGCTGATAGACGATCATCATCCCGCCGCGCCAAATCATGTCGATCGCCACATAGAGAATGATGAAAACGCCCGCGTAGCTGATCCAGGGGTGACGGTTGAGCAGCTTGGCGACGAGGTTGGCGGCGACGCCCATCATACCGATCGACAAGACGAGGCCGACCGCCAGCACCCAGACGTGATGGATGGCGACGCCGGCGACCGCGAGCACATTGTCGAGCGACATGGAGATGTCGGCGATGGCGATCTGCGCCACAGCCCGGCGCATGATGATGCGACCCTCGCTGTCGGTCAGACGCGCCGAGCCGCGTTCGGCGCCCGAAGACGCATTCGAGTGGGCGACGTCGCGATAGAGCCGCCAGGCCACCCACAGAAGCAGGATGCCACCGACGACGCGCAGCGGAATGAAGGCGAAGAGCTCCACCGTCACGGTCGCCAGGAACACGCGCAGAACGACCGCCGCCGCCAGTCCCCAGAAAATGACCTTGTGGCGCACCTCGCGCGACAGCCGCGCGGCCGCCATGCCGATCACAACCGCATTGTCGCCCGCCATCACAAGGTCGATCAGGATCACTTGAAGCAGCGCGAAAAGCGCGCTGTGCGCGCTCAAATCGGCCAGGACCTGCTGGGCGATATCGGGCAAGGCGGCTCCTTCAGGGCCAGCGGGCTTCGGGCGGCATGGACATCAGGACGGCCTCGACATTACCGCCGGTTTTGAGGCCAAACTGCGTGCCGCGGTCGTACAGAAGGTTGAATTCCACGTAGCGGCCCCGCTTCACAAGCTGGTGGTCCCGCTCGGCCGATGTCCAGCTCTGGCCCATCCGCCTGCGAACGATTTGGGGATAGACCTCGAGGAATGCCAGCCCCACCTCGCGCGTGAAGGCGAAATCGCTTTCCCAATCCTTACCGGCGAGGCGGTCGAAGAAGATGCCGCCAGCGCCTCTGGGCTCGGCGCGGTGGGGAAGAAAGAAATATTCGTCGCACCAGGCCTTGAATTTCGGATAGTAGGCCGGGTCGTGCCGGTCGCAGGCCCGCTTGAGCGCCGCATGGAAATCGCGCGCGTCCTGTTCCGATGGGAACATGGGCGTGAGGTCCGCCCCGCCGCCGAACCAGCCGAAACTGGTCACGATGTGGCGGGTATTCATATGTACTGCGGGCACATGCGGACTCTGCATATGGGCCACGAGCGAGACGCCGCTCGCCCAGAAATGCGGATCGTCTTCGGCGCCGGGAATGCTTTTGGCGAATTCGGGAGCGAAGCGGCCATGCACGGTCGAGACGTTGACGCCGACCTTCTCGAAGACGCGGCCCTTCATCAGCGCCATGACGCCGCCGCCGGCGTCCTCGCCGGCCTCGCCAGGGCGCTTCCAGGCGGTGCGAACGAAGCGTCCGGCCGGACGATCGGCGAGCGGTCCGGTCTGCTCGTCTTCGATGGCCTCGAACGCGGCGCAGATGCGATCGCGTAGCTCCTCGAACCAGGCGCTGGCGCGCGCCTTTCGCTCCTCGGCCGACCCGGTCACGCTGGAAATCCGTTCGTCTGTCTCAACGCCTCGCCCAATGCCATCGCCCCCGCCTGGGCGACATTGATCGAACGCAGTCCGTCCCGCAAAGGGATGCGAAGTCGCGCATGCGCTCTTGCGTGCACATTCTCGGGCGCGCCCGCGCTCTCCCGGCCGAGAAGGATGGTGTCGGCCGCGTCGAAGGCGAACGCCGTATAGGCGAGGGCGGCCTTTGTCGTCATAAGGACCAGCCGGCCAGTCCGCTCGCGCAGGAAGGCCTCCCATGAAGCGTGCCGAGTGACGGACGCAAGCTCCAAATAGTCCAATCCCGCGCGGCGGAACCCGGCCTCGCTGAAGAGGAAGCCGCATGGCTCGATGATGTCGATCGGCGCCCCCAGGCAGGCGCCGAGCCGAATCAGGGCGGCGGCATTCTGGGCTATGTCCGGCTGAAAAAGGCCTATTCGCATCTCCACATTGTCTTTTATAGGAAAATCCCTTTAACGGGTCGGGTCGCTGGCGAAAAAGGCCGCTTCACGTCGTCGCTTTCGGCGCAGCGAAGGCCCGAAAGGGGGGCGCGGAGCGCCGGGCTGGGCGATGGCCGCAAGGGCCGTCCGTCGAATTTTGGAATGTTGAGTCGGGCGCGATAGGGTTTGCGCTGTCAAAACGGGAGGGGTTCTTGAAATTGGGTTTGTTATCGGCCGCGGCGGCGGCCGCGCTTCTGGCCGCGCAGTCGGCGCCGGCAAAAGACATCGTCATCCACGCCGGACGGCTGATCGACGGCGTGACGAAGGCCGAGCGCGCTCAGGTCTCGATCCTCATCCATGACGACCGGATCGTCTCGGTGGAGCCCGGCTTTGTGGCGAAGGACGGCGCCGAGACGATCGACCTTTCGAACGAAACGGTGCTGCCCGGGCTGATCGACTGCCACGACCACATCACCTCTTATTTCGACGGCGGCAACCCCATCGCCGAGGCGGTGACGCGCACGAGCTATGACGAGGCGTTCCACTCCGTGGGCAACGCCAGGTCGACGCTGCTCGCCGGCTTCACCACGATCCGCGACGTCGGCGCCGACCCAGGCGTGGTGATCGCGCTCAAGAAGGCGGTGGCCCAAGGTGAGATCGAGGGCCCCAGAATGTTCGTCGCCGGTCCGCCGCTCGGCCCCACAGGCGGGCACAGCGATCCTTCCAACGGCTTCGATCCCGAGCTCAGCCATGCGGGCTGGGCCGACTGGATCGTGGACAGTCCCGAGGCCGGCCGGCGCATCGTGCGCAAGTTGCATCAGATGGGCGCAGACCTCATCAAGATCATGCCGAGCGGCGGGGTGCTTTCCATCGCGGACGACCCCAACCGGCAACTGATGGCCGACGATGAGATCAAGGCCGTGGTCGACACCGCCCATTCGCTCGGAATGAAGGTCGCCGCCCATGCTCACGGCAAGCTGGCGATCGACCGCGCCGTCGAGATCGGCGTCGATTCGATCGAGCACGGCTCTTTCGCCGACAAGGACTCCTATGCGCTGATGAAGAAGCACGGGACGTATCTCGTGCCCACCATGCTGATCGCGCAGACGGTGGTGGATATCGCAAAGACGCACCCAGAGCAGCTGAATCCGTCTTCGGCGGCGAAGGCGCTCGCGGTCGCCCCGCGCATCCGGGACAACCTCGGCGCGGCTTACCGCGCCGGCGTGAAGATCGCATTCGGAACCGATCAGGGCCTTGCGCCGCACGGGACCAACGCCAAGGAATTCGCGCTGATGGTGGGCGCGGGCATGAGCCCGATCGACGCCATCTGGGCGGCCACCCACAACGCCGCGGACCTTATCGGCGATTCGAAGGACATCGGCTCGATCCAGCCCGGCCGCTACGCGGACATCGTGGCGGTTTCAGGAGATCCACTGAAGGATGTGACGGAACTCGAGCGGGTCCGATTCGTGATGAAGGCCGGTACGGTGTACAAAACCGACGCCGGAGGGACAGCGCAGTGAGGGGAGGGCGCAAGACCGCGAAATCGCTCGGTTTTATGCGGCATCGTGCCGCAAGACCCTTAAAAACCGACTCTCTATTTTAGCCCGCGCATTGGGCGCGCCGGCGGCTTGGGGATGGCGCGCTTTATCGAGTCCTGCCTCCCCGAGCGCCAGAACCGATAGGTGACCTAGGTGGTTAGCACGACAGCGGACGAACCGACGCGACGCGACTTCATCTACATCGCGACAGGGGCCGTCGGCGCCGTCGGCGCGGCGTTTGCGGCCTGGCCTCTCATCGACCAGATGAACCCGAGCTCCTCGGTGCTCGCGCTGGCCTCGATCGAGGCCGATCTCAGCTCCATCGCTGTCGGCCAGCAGGTCGTCTTCAAATATCGCGGCCATCCGCTCTTCGTGCGCCGTCGCACGCCGCAGGAGATCGCCGAGGCCAAGGCCGTGAACGTCGCCGATCTTCCCGATCCGCTGGCGCGCAATCTCAATCTGCCCGACGATGCGCCGGCCACCGACGCCGACCGCGCCGCCAAGGATCCGCAATGGCTGATCCTGGTGGGCGTCTGCACCCATCTGGGCTGCACGCCGACCGTGTCGACGCCGCAGGCGCCGCAGGGCGAATATGGCGGCTGGCTCTGCCACTGCCACGGCTCGCAATACGATACCGCCGGCCGCATCCGCAAAGGCCCGGCGCCGCAGAACCTGCTGGTGCCGCCTTATCAGTTTCTCTCGCCCACGCGCATCAAAGTCGGCTAACGGAGCGCCCTCATGTCCGGTCCCTCGACCTACGTTCCGAAATCGAGCTTCGCGCGCTGGATGGATGCGCGGCTCCCGCTGGCGCGCTTCGCGCACGACACGATCATCACCTATCCGACGCCTAGGAACCTGAACATCTGGTACGCCTTCGGCGCAATCCTGACCACGATGCTCGCGATCCAGATTGTCACCGGCATCGTGCTGGCGATGCATTATGTGCCGAACGCCGACATGGCGTTCGACTCGGTCGAGAACATCATGCGCGACATCAATTACGGCTGGTTGTTGCGCTATCTGCACGCCAACGGCGCTTCGTTCTTCTTCCTCGCCGTCTACATTCACATGTTCCGCGGCATCTACTACGGCTCCTACAAGGCGCCGCGCGAGGTGCTGTGGATCCTGGGCGTCGTTCTCTATCTGTTGATGATGGCGACGGCCTTCTTCGGCTATGTGCTGCCGTGGGGCCAGATGTCGTTCTGGGGCGCCACCGTCATCACCAATTTCTTCTCTGCGCTCGACCAGATCACGCCCCATTGGGGCACGGCGATCGCTACCTGGCTGTGGGGCGGCTATGCCGTCGGCGACCCAACGCTGAACCGCTTTTTCTCGCTGCACTACCTGTTGCCCTTCGTGATCGCCGGCGTCGTCGGCCTTCATATCTGGGCGCTGCACGTTCCGGGCAACAACAATCCGCTCGGCATCGAAGTGAAAGGTCCGCAGGACACGGTTGCCTTCCACCCCTATTACACGGTGAAGGACGCCTTCTTTGTGGCGCTCTTCCTGCTCGTCTATTTCGGCTTCGTCTTCTACGACCCGAATTTCTTCGGCAATCCGGACAACTACACGCCGGCCAATCCGGTGGTGACGCCGCCCGACATTGTTCCCGAATGGTATCTTCTGCCCTACTACGCGATGTTGCGGTCGGTGCCGCAGAAGCTGATCGGCGTTCTGGTGATGGCCGGTTCGCTCATCACCCTGCTCTTTATTCCCTGGCTCGACGGCTCGAAAGTGCGCTCGCTGCGCTTCCGGCCGGTGATGAAGCAGTTCTTCTGGATCTTCGTCGTCGACTGCCTGATCCTCGGCTATTGCGGCTCGCAGAGCGCGGACGCGATGCTGCTGTCGACTTCGATCCCGCTCGTCTGGGTCGCGCGCATCTGCACGGCCTATTACTTTATTTTCTTCTGGGTGCTGATGTGGCTCGTTCCGCTGTTCGAGACGCCGAAGCCCCTTCCGGCGAGCATTGCGCAGCCGGTTCTCAATCCGGCCGAGTGAGGACGAAATCCATGAAGGCGCTTTCCCTCGCTCTCGCAGGCCTTACCGCTCTTTCCACCGCGGCCGTCGCGCAATCGGCCGATCTTTCCGAGCCGGCGCCTCCGGTCAAGCAGAGCTGGTCGTGGGACGGCCCCTTCGGCATGTACGACCGCGAGCAGCTTCAGCGCGGTTTTCAGGTCTACAAGGAAGTTTGTTCGGCCTGCCACAGCCTCAAATACGTCTCGTTCCACGATCTGTCCTACGAGAATGGCGGCACGGGCATGTTCAGCGACGCCCAGGTCAAGGCGATCGCGGCGAGCTACAAGGTCCCCGCCGGCCCCAACGACAAGGGCGAGACGACCGATTCAAGCGGCAATCCGCTCACGCGTCCGGGCATTCCGGCCGATCATTTCCCTCCGCCCTTCGCCAATGAGGAAGCGGCGCGCGCGGCCAATGGTGGAGCGCTGCCGCCCGACCAGTCGCTGCTCGTCAAGGCGCGCGAGGGCGGCGCGGACTACGTCTATTCCATCATCGTCGGCGACGGTCAGAAGGCGCCGCACGGTTTCAAGGTGATCGAAGGCAAGTATTACGACCCCTATTTCGCAGGCCGGAACATATCAATGCCGCCGCCGCTGACCGCCGACCAGGTGACCTACGCTGACGGCACGAAGGCCACGGTGGACCAGGAAGCGAAGGACGTGACCGCCTTCCTCGCCTGGGCGGCCGAACCCAAGCTCGAGAACCGCAAGCGTCTCGGCCTCGGCGTGATGGCGTTCATGGTGCTGCTGTCCGGTCTTCTTTTCCTTTCTTATCGCAGGGTCTGGCGCGACGAGCACTGACGCGCGCTCGGCGCAGACCGCTTCGCAGGCGGCTCCGCGTGACGGGCGTCATGGCGTTCGCGGCGAGCCTCGAACCAGGAGCGCGCGCATGCTAGAAGCGCGGCCATGACAAGCACCGTTCTCGGCATCATCGGCGGCAGCGGGGTCTATGACATCAAGGGCCTCGAAAACGCGCATTGGCGGCGCGTGGAAAGCCCCTGGGGCGAGCCGTCGGACGAACTTCTCTTCGGAACGTACAAGGGCGTCGATCTCGTCTTCCTGCCGCGTCACGGCCGCGGGCACATTCAGTCGCCCACCTCGATCAACTACCGCGCCAATATCGACGCGCTGAAGCGCGCAGGCGTCACCGACGTGATCTCGGTCTCGGCCTGCGGCTCGCTCAAGGAGGACCTGCCGCCCGGAACCTTTGTGATCGCCGAGCAATTCATCGACCGCACCCATAGCCGCGAGAAGAGCTTCTTCGGGCCGGGCTTTGTCGCCCACGTCTCAATGGCTCACCCGGTGTGCTCCAAGCTGGCGGCGGCGCTGGCCGAGGCCGCGCGGGAAATTGGCGTCAGCCACGCCGTCGGCGGAACCTATCTGGCGATGGAGGGCCCGCAATTCTCCTCGCTCGCTGAGAGCAATCTCTACCGCTCCTGGGGCTGCTCAGTGATCGGCATGACCGCGATGCCCGAAGCCAAGCTCGCGCGCGAGGCGGAGCTTCCTTACGCGATCGTCGCCATGGTCACCGATTACGACTGCTGGCATCCCGACCACGATCATGTGACGGTCGAGCAGGTGATCAAAGTGCTCACCGCCAATGCCGAGAATGCGCGCCGGCTCGTGATGGCGGTCGCGCCGAAACTGGGACCGGAGCGGCGACCGTCGCCGGGCATAGACAACGTGCTCGACACCGCCTTTATCACGGCCCCGGAAAAGCGCGACCCGGCGCTGTTCGCCCGGCTGGACGCCGTGGCCGGACGGGTGTTGAAGAAATGAGCGCCGCCCTCAGGGCGCGCGCGTCATGCGGTGGCGCGACCCCGGCTTTGAGCCGAGACAGCCTCTAAGCATGCGCGCGGCGCCGCTGGGTGACGCAATATTGGAGTTGAAAATGGACTTCAAATCCGCCATTCGCACCATCCCGGACTATCCCAAGCCCGGGATCATGTTCCGCGACATCACCACGCTTCTGGGACACGCGCGCGCCTTTCGCGCCGCCGTAGATGCGCTTGTGCAGCCCTATGCGGGAGTGAAGATCGACAAGGTCGCCGGCATCGAGGCGCGCGGGTTCATCCTCGGCGGCGCGGTCGCCCATCAGCTTTCGCGCGGCTTCATTCCGGTGCGAAAGAAGGGCAAGCTGCCGCACAAAGTCTATGGCGAGGAATACGATCTCGAATACGGCAAGGACCGGGTGGAGATTCACATCGACGCCGTAAACCGGGGCGACCATGTCGTCGTGGTGGACGACCTCATCGCCACTGGCGGCACGGCCTTCGCCGCCATCAAGCTGCTCGAGCGCGCGGGCGCGCATGTGGTTGGCTGCGCCTTCGTCATCGACCTTCCAGAACTCGGCGGCGCCGACAAGATCCGCGCGCTCGGCAAGGAGGTCACGGCGCTGGTGAGTTTCGAAGGGCATTGAGTTTTTCAACCCTCCGCTTGAGGGTAAAAGAGTAAAATGAAGATCAACGGAAAGCCCTATCGAACCATCTGGCCGGCGGGCGAAAGCGCGGTCGACATCATCGATCAGACCAAGCTCCCCCACGAGTTCCGCACGCGCACCCTGAAAAGCGCCGCCGACTGCGCCCATGCCATCAAGACCATGGTGGTGCGCGGCGCACCCTTGATCGGCGTCACGGCGGCCTATGGGGTGGCGCTAGCCATGCGCGACGATCCGGGTGACGCCGCGCTCGAGCGCGCCTGCGAGCTGCTGCTCGAAACGCGGCCGACCGCGGTCAATCTGCGCTGGGCGCTGGAGCGCATGGCCGCCGCGTTGCGCAACTGGCCGCGCGAAGATCGCGCCGCTTTGGCCTGGAAGGAGGCGGCCGCCATCGCCGACGAAGATGTGGAGGTCTGCCGCGCCATCGGCGAGCGCGGCCTGAAAATCCTTCGCGAGGCGGCGGAAAAGAAGAATGGCGAGCCGCTGAACGTGCTCACCCATTGCAACGCCGGCTGGCTCGCCTGCGTCGATTGGGGAACCGCGCTCGCGCCGGTCTATATGGCGCATGACGCGGGCCTACCGATCCATGTCTGGGTGGATGAAACTCGGCCGCGCAACCAGGGCGCCTCGCTCACGGCCTACGAGCTTGGCAGCCACGGCGTCTCGCACACCATCATCGCCGACAACGCCGGGGGCCACTACATGCAGCAAGGCGCGGTCGATCTCTGTATTGTCGGGACCGACCGGGTCAGCGCCAATGGCGACGTCGCCAACAAGATCGGAACCTATCTGAAGGCGCTCGCGGCCAAGGATAATGGCGTTCCTTTCTATGTCGCCCTGCCGTCATCGACCATCGACTGGACGCTCGCCTCCGGCCGCGACATCCCGATTGAGGAGCGCGACGCTTCCGAACTTCTGAAAATGACCGGGCGCACGCCATCGGGCAGCATCGCGACGGTCGAGATCGCGGCGCCCGGAAGTCCGGCGGCCAATCCGGGCTTCGACGTGACGCCGGCGCGGCTCGTTACCGCCTTCATCACCGAGCGCGGCGTTTGCGGGTCGAGCGAGCAGGGGTTGCGGAGTTTGTTTCCGAAATAGGGTTGTCATCCCGGGCGAGTATCGACGCGCATGCGGCGATGCGAGGGGAGGGGACCCAAGTCGTGAAAGCGCCTCGCTTTCTGAAGGAAAAATGATATTGAACCAGCACTTTCATCACCCGGATTGGGGAGGCGCCTGGGTCCCCTTCCTTTCGCTTGGCGCGGTCGGGGATGACAATTGGAGTTGTCTGAGAAGATGAAGTCCCGCTGGTCCGACACCGAAGCCAAAGAATTCGCTGCGCGCTATGCGGCGCAAGGGGTCAGCGAAGACGTCGCGCTGCGCACCTATACGACGCGGCTGCTCGGTTCCGATCCGAAGCTTGTCCTTCATGGCGGCGGCAACACCTCCGTCAAGACGGTGATGAAGGATCGGCTTGGCGAAGACGTTGAGGCGCTTTGCGTCAAGGGCTCGGGCTGGGACATGGGCCATATCGAACCTCAAGGACTGCCCGCGGTGCGGCTGCATGAGCTGCGGCGTCTGCGCCGGCTCAACCGCCTGAGCGACGAGGACATGGTCAATTTTCAGCGCATCAACCTGCTGGATTCGACCGCTCCAAACCCGAGCGTGGAAACCTTGCTGCACGCCTTCCTGCCGCACAAGTATATCGATCACACGCACTCCACCGCAGTTCTGGCGCTGACCGATCAGCCGGATGGCGAGGCGGTCGCGCGCGCGGTCTATGGCGAGCGTCTGGCCTATGTGCCCTATACGATTCCGGGCTTTGCGCTCGCCAAATCGGTCGCGGACATCTTTGACGCCAACCCGAAGGTCGAGGGCCTCGTGCTCCTGCAGCACGGCATCTTCACTGTGGGCGATACGGCGCGCCAGGCCTATGAGCGGATGATCGAATTCGTGACCATGGCCGAAGATCGTCTGAAGAAAGATCGCAAGCCGCTCAGGCAGACAAAGCCGCCCCGGCATATCGCATCGGTCGCCGAGATCGCGCCGATCCTTCGCGGCGCCGCCGCGATATGGCGCGACGAGCGCGCCGGCACGGTCAAGCGCCAAATTCTCTGTTTCCGGTCTTCGCCTGCGATCCTTTCCTATGTCAACGGCGCGGAGCTTGCGCGCTACTCGCAGCAGGGCGTGGTGACGCCCGATCACACCATCCGCACCAAGAACTGGCCGCTTATCGTTCCCGCGCCCGAGGCCCATGAGCTCGAGCACTGGAAGAGGGAAGTGGCTGCGGCGGTCGAGAATTTTGTCGCTCGCTATGACGAGTATTTCGCGCGCAACAATGCGCGTGCAGAGCCGAAGAAGACGGCGCTCGATCCGCTGCCGCGGGTCATCCTGGTGCCGGGGATTGGGCTTTTCGGCCTCGGCGCCACGGCCAAGGACGCCGCTATCGCCGCCGACATCGCCGAGAACACGGTCGAGGTAATCGCCGACGCGGAGGCTATCGGCGAATATCGCTGCATCTCCGAGAACGACATGTTCGACGTGGAATACTGGTCGCTGGAACAGGCCAAGCTCGGCCAGTCGAACGAGAAGGCGCTCGCGCGACAGGTGTGCGTCGTCACCGGCGGCGGCTCGGGCATCGGCGCGGCGACGGCGAAGGCGATGGCCGCGGAGGGCGCGGAGATCGCCATCCTCGACCGCGACCACGACCTAGCCGTGAAGGCCGCGAAAGCCGTGCACAAACACGCGCTCGCCATCGCCTGCGACGTGACAGACCCCGCCGAGGTCCGCGCCGCGTTTGACAAGGTGGTGGAAGCGTTCGGCGGGATCGACATCGTCGTCTCCAATGCCGGCGCGGCCTGGCAGGGGCGCATCGGCGAGGTCGACGATGCGGCGCTGCGCAAGAGCTTCGAACTGAACTTCTTTGCGCATCAGACCGTGGCCCAGAACGCAGTCCGGATCATGCGCGCGCAGGGAACAGGCGGGTGCCTTCTGTTCAACACCTCCAAACAGGCGGTCAATCCGGGCAAGGATTTCGGGCCCTACGGCCTGCCCAAGGCCGCAACGCTGTTCCTGGTGCGCCAATACGCGCTCGATCACGGACGCGACGGCATCCGCGCCAATGCCGTCAACGCCGACCGCGTGCGCTCGGGCCTGCTCACCGACGAGATGGTGACGGCGCGGGCAAAGGCGCGCGGCGTGTCGGAGAAGGATTATATGAGCGGCAATCTGCTCGGCCGCGAGGTGACGGCCCAGGACGTGGCGCAGGCCTTCGTGTTCCTCGCCGCGGCTGAGAAGACCACTGCGGCGGTCGTCACCGTCGATGGCGGCAATATCGAAGCGGCGCTGCGCTAATGCCCAAGTATTGTTTGCATTCGCGCCTGGAGGGCGTCAGTGAGAGCAGCTAAGCGATAAAAAGGTTCTAAATACTTATCCTCCATGCGCCCGGAACAATTCCAGGGTCCGCCGTTTTGCGAGCTTGGCCGCTTCTTCGTTGTAGTCGCTGCGGCGGTCGGAATTGAAACCATGGCCGACGCCGTCATAGACATATACCGTGACATCGGGATGCGCGGCCCTGATCTTGTCGACAGCTTCCATTGGGATTCCGTGATCCTCGCGGCCGAAATGTAGGATCGTCGGGCAATTGGGCTTGAGATCGTTCATCTGCGCGATCTGACCGCCATAATAGCCGCTCGCAGCGGCAAGGCCGTCGCATTTGGCCGCCGCCGCCCAGGTCACCGTGCCGCCATAGCAATAGCCGGTGATGAACACTTTGCCCTTGTTTTTGAGCGCGTCGATGCAGACCTGCGCGTCCTTGATCGATAGGTCGAAGGGATGCTCGCCGCGCGCAATCCGCATCGCTTTCTGGATGTCTTCGGGGCTGTAGCTCGCCTGAAAACCCGGCGACTCGCGGTCGTAAAGCGAGGGGCCAAGCACTTCATAACCCTCGTCGGCATAGGAATCGCAGCATTCCTTGATGTGGTCGGTTACGCCGAAGATTTCCTGTATCAGCACCAGTCCGCCGCGCCGCGCGCCCCTGGGGCCCACGTGATAGACGCCGATCTCGGCGCCGTCGCTCATCTTCATTCGGGTCATCGTTCCGCGCGGGCTCATGACGTTTCTCCGGATTGTTTGCGCGCCAGTAGAGCGGATCCGGCTCGCAGTTGTGAAGGGTCAGCTCTTCGGCCGGCGCTGCACGAAACCCTTTCCCGTAAAGCGGAACACGACCTCGCCGCTTTGGAGCCTGGCCTCGTTGCGCGTGTAGACAAGCCCAAATTCCGGACGCGAGCCCAGCTCCCTCTTGGCGGTCACTTCCGTGGAAAAGAAAAGCCGCACGCCGGGCCTGACGGGCTTCAGCCACTGCATGTCTTCGAAGCCCGGCGAAACGCCGGCTCTCAGCTCTTGAGGTTCCCCGTCGCCCCGCGCGCGGTCGGCGACGACGAGCTTCATCCAGACGGCCGCGGTGTGCCAGCCGCTGGCGATCAACCCGCCGAAAAGCGAGTCCTTCGCCGCCTTGGGATCGATATGAAAAGGTTGAGGATCGTATTTCCGCCCGAAGCGGATTATTTCTTCCTCGGTGAAGACATAGTCGCCGAGCTCGCGGCGCGCCCCGATTTTCACGTCTTCCCAATATTGCGGGCTCATGGCGCCTCCCGCCTCGCGATGATCGGCGTCATGACGATGAGCGCCGCCTGTTCGCGCTGGTTGAGCACCTTGCAGGAGAAAGTCACGAATCCGATCGGCTTCGTCCTCGAAGGCTTGAGCGAAACCACTTCGGCTTCGACGCGCAGCACGTCGCCGGGCCTGACGGGCTTGATCCAGCGCGCCTCGGGCGCTCCGATCCCGCCGCGCGCCTCCGCCAGGGGCAGCAGAGAGTCCGCGAACATGCGCATCGTCATCGCGCAGACGTGCCAGCCGGACGCGGCAAGCCCGCCGAGCATCGATCGCTTAGCCGCCTCCTCGTCGAGATGATGGGGCTGCGGATCGAATTCCCGCGCGAATTCGAGGATTTCTTCCCTGGTGACGCAATAGGGCCCGCAATCGAATTTCCGACCGATCGCGAAATCCTCAAAATGGAGTCGCGCGCTCATGGCGCGAACCGGAAATGCATCACGTCGCCGTCGGCGACGACATAGTCCTTGCCCTCGAGCCGGAACTTGCCGGCGTCGCGCGCGCCAGCCTCGCCGCTGTTGGCGACATAGTCGTCGTAGGCGATGGTCTCGGCGCGGATGAAGCCGCGCTCGAAATCGGTATGGATGACGCCGGCCGCTTCAGGCGCGCGCGAGCCCCTTGTTATGGTCCATGCGCGAGCCTCCTTGGGCCCGGCCGTGAAGAAGGTGATGAGGCCGAGCAGGTCATAACCGGCGCGGATCAGGCGATTGAGGCCGGGCTCTTCTAGTCCGAGGCTCGCCAGGAACTCGGCGCGTTCGGCGTCGGGAAGCTGCGCCACCTCTTCCTCGATCTTCGCCGATATGACGACGCAGCCCGCGCCCTCGCGGCGCGCCTTCTCCGCCACGGCGCGAGAAAATTCGTTTCCGTGCGCGGCCGAGGCTTCGTCGACATTGCAGACATAGAGCACGGGCTTGGCCGTCATCAGGCCAAGCTGTCGGAACGGCTCGCGCTCCTCCGGCGAAAGCTCCGCGAGCCGCGCCGGTTTGCCCTCGCGCAGGAGCGCGAGCGCCTTCATCATCAGCGAGAGCTGCTCCTTGGCTTCTTTTTCGCCCGACTTGGCTTTCTTTTCGATGGGCTGCGCGCGGCGTTCGAGGCTATCGAGATCGGCGAGCATCAATTCGGTCTCGACCGTCTCGGCGTCGCCGACCGGGTCGATGCGGCCCTCGACATGGGTCACCTCGCCGTCCTCGAAGCAGCGCAGCACATGGGCTATGGCGTCCACCTCGCGGATGTTGGCGAGAAACTGGTTGCCCAGGCCTTCGCCTTTGGACGCGCCGCGCACGAGCCCTGCGATGTCCACGAAGGTGATGCGGGTCGGAACGATCTGCGCGGACTTTGCGATCGCGGCCAGCTTGTCGAGCCGCGGATCTGGCACGGCGACATCGCCGACATTGGGCTCGATCGTGCAGAAGGGATAGTTCGCGGCCTGCGCCGCCGCCGTCTGCGTCAGCGCATTGAAGAGCGTGGACTTGCCGACATTTGGAAGCCCCACGATGCCACACCTGAATCCCATCTAGCGATCTTTCTCCTGGGGCTTTTCTTTTTTGGCGGGCGGATTGAGAAGGACCGCCGCCTTGTTCATGAAGCCGACATCGTCGTCGCTTGCAAGCAGAGGCGCGGCCTCTGCGATCGCCGACAGCATCGGAACGAGCCACTCCTCGTCGGCTTTGGTGAAATTGCCCAGAACATGGCCGTGGACGCGATGCTTTTCGCCGGGATGGCCGATTCCGATCCGCACCCGGCGATAGTCCGAACCGATCGCCGCGGTGATGGAGCGAGCGCCATTGTTGCCGGCGTCGCCGCCGCCGGTCTTGACCCTC
This sequence comes from Rhizomicrobium sp., assembly GCA_035549135.1. GTDB lineage: Bacteria > Pseudomonadota > Alphaproteobacteria > Micropepsales > Micropepsaceae > Rhizomicrobium. The sequence continues at coordinate 45,954 of DASZRM010000098.1, forward strand.
AGCTTGCCCGCGGCGAGGTCTATCTCATCGTGGATGACGACGATCGCAGATAGCGGAAGCTTGAAGAATCGCGCCGCGGCGCCGACCGATTGCCCGCTCTCATTCATGAAGGTCATCGGCTTGAGCAGATGGACCTTGCGGCCGCCGAGACGTCCTTCGCTGACCAGGCCCTGGAAGCGGGAGCGCCAAGGCCCGAAGCGATAACTCTCGTGGATCGTGTCCACCGCCATGAAGCCTGCGTTGTGGCGGTTGCGCGCATATTCCGCGCCCGGATTTCCGAGTCCTGCGATGAGGAGCGGCGTGTCGGACATGGCGCAGGTCGCCTTCATGCTTCGGCCCGCCGGCGTTTGCGCGGCGGCGGGCGAGACTTATATGCCCGTCCGCGCGGGCGAAGCGACGCAGGTCGAGCCGCGCAGGCGCGCAAAGCCGATTCCCTCGCCCGATCCAAGGGCGAAGGCGCAGGCCCGTTCCTATTTCTTCTCGGGCGCCTTCGCGGCCGCTGCGGGAGCGCCGCCGGCGGCCGGGGCCGCTCCGGGCGCCGCGGCGGGAGCTGCGGCGCCTTCGGTCGGCGCTGCGCCTTCCTCGACCGCGGGCGCAGCGGCTGCGGCGGCGGCTGCGGCCGCCGCGGCCCGCTGCTCTTCGATCACGCTGGTCGGCGCGACGATCGAGGCCACGGTGAAGTTCTCTTCGCGGATGGTCGGGGTCACCCCTTCGGGCAGTTTGAAATCGCCGATGTGAAGCGTGCCGTGAATATCGAGGCCCGCCAGATCGCCCTCGAGGTAGTCGGGGATGTTGTCGGCGGGGCACAGCAGCTCCACTTCGTGCCGGACGATGTTGAGCACGCCGCCACGCTTGAGGCCTGGCGAGTCGCCCTGGCCGCGAAAGCGGACAGGAATTGCGAGTTTGACCTTTGCGCCGGGCTGAAGGCGCAGGAAATCGACATGCACGGGCCTGTCGCTCACCGGATCGAACTGGACCTGGCGCGGAATGACGCGCTGCTTCTTGCCGGCCACGTCGAGCATGAACAGACGGGTCAGGAAGGCTCCGGAGCCGACCTCGAGATTGAGCCTATGGGCGTCCACTGCGACGTTTTCGGGCGCCTCGCCTCCGCCATAGACGACCGCCGGAATCTTGCCGGCGCGGCGCGCCCGATAGGCTGCGCCCTTGCCAGTGCTATCGCGCGGTTCGGCGTTCAAATCCTGCATCTGTCGCATGGGAATTCCTCGGATTTCCGGCCTTTTTCATCGCGCGGCCAGGAAAGCGGGGCTTTTAGCGGAACGGACAGGCCGGCGCAACCGGGGACGGTCAGCCCTGCGCCCCATGACCGGCTTCGAGGACGTCCTCGATATAGGCCATGCGGATGAGGACGCTGAGGGCCACGGCCAGGGGGGTCGCCAGAACCGCGCCCCAGAGGCCGAAAATGATGCCGAACGCCACGATGGCGAGAAGATTGACCACCGGCGACAGGGACACCGCCCAGCGCTGGAGAAGGGGTTGGGTGACATTGCCTTCCACCATCAGCGCCGCTGCGTAAACGAGCGCCGCATAGAACGCCAGGACCGGACTGACGCTAAGGGCCAGAAGGACGCCTGGCACGGTTGCGATGGTAGGCCCGATGTAGGGGACGGCGACCGAGACTCCCGTCAGGACCCCAAGCGCGAACCAAAGCGGGACGCCGACGATCCAGAGGCCGAGACCGGTGACGATTCCCACGAACAGCATGTCCAGCGCCATGCCCGTGAGCCATTTCTGCAGCGCCGCGGCCATGGCGTGAAGGATATGGTTGACGCGCACGCGGCGATGCGGCGGGAACAGGCGCACCACCCCGCGCACATAGGCGTTGGGATCGGCGGCGAGGTAGATGCCGATCAGCACGATCAGCAGCGCTTCGCCCAGGCCTCCGAGGACGCCGCCTGCAAGCGGGATGGCCTGCAGAAGCGTTTCGCCGGACGGCGCGCCGGAATTGCCCAGCAGCGTCAGGAACCACCGACCTTCGGCGTAGGATTCAAGCCATTTGCGCGCGCTCACCACCGCGCCGGGTATCTCTTGCAACAAGGCCGTGAACTGCGCCACGGCGAGCGCCCCAAAGAAGGTGAAGAACCCGACCGCCAAAGTCAGTAGTCCGAGGGTCACAATCAGAAGCGCGATGTGATCGGACACCCTGAGGTAACGCTGCACCGGCTCGGCCATTGTGCGGAGCACGACCGCGACGACGACGCCCCCGAAGCCCAGCACCAGGACCTGGCTGATCTGCCAGAGCGCGAGCAGCACCGCGACGATCATCGCGCCGGCGAGCACGCGGCGCGCGAAATCGCCTATGGTCCCGGTCGCCGGCGGGTGAGGAGCGCGTTCCATGCCGCAGTTTGTGCCCGACCGCCGCGTTCCGCGCCAGCCACGGGGCGGATCAAGTCCGCCGATTCCGCCTGGCTGTGGCCCGCGGACGCGCCTGGCCCGCCTTGCGGGCGGCTGCCGGACCGCTGAATTCCCAGGCCTCGCGGATCAGGGCGGCAAGCTCCGCCCTTGAGATCCGGTCGGGCTGCGCGATCACGTTCGCGGTCTTGCCCCACATATACTTCACGAAGGCCGCCGGATCGGCCTCGAACAGGAATTCCTTTCGTTCCTCCGGCAGATTGAGATAGAGGCCGTCCGGCCTGATCACCGCGAAAATTCGTTTCGATGTGCGGAAGGCGGGCCGGCCCCAGTGATCGATCTCGCGCACGCCGTCCAAGGAAAGCGCGATCTTGCGAATCTCGGACGCAGGCGAAATCGGCATCGGCATCGTTCAGTCGAACAGGCTCGAGACGCTTTCTTCGTTGTTGATGCGGCGCATGGCCTCGCCAATCAGCGGCGCGATGGAAATGCGCCGAATGTTGGAGCACTTCGCCACTTCCTCTGTCGCGGCGATGGAATCGGTGATCACCAGCGATTTGAGCCTGGAGCCCTTGATGCGCGCGACGGCTCCGCCGGAAAGCACGCCATGGGTGGCGTAGGCGCAGACATCCTTGGCGCCTTCCCGCAGCAAGGCGTCCGCCGCATTGCAGATAGTGCCGCCCGAATCGACGATATCGTCGATGAGGATGCAGGACCGGCCCTCCACGTCGCCGATAATGTTCATCACTTCGCTCTCGCCGGCGCGCTCCCGGCGCTTGTCGACGATGGCGAGATCGCCGCCCAGGCGCTTGGCCAGCGCGCGGGCGCGCACCACCCCGCCCACGTCCGGAGAGACGACCATCAAATTGTCCTGGCCGAGATAGTCCTGGATGTCCCTGACCATCACGGGCATGGCGTAGAGATTGTCGGTCGGAATGTCGAAGAAGCCCTGAATCTGGCCGGCGTGGAGATCGACCGTCAGCACGCGGTTGGCTCCCGCCTCGGTGATGAGGTTGGCGACCAGCTTTGCCGAGATCGGCGTGCGCGGCCCCACCTTTCGATCCTGACGGGCGTAGCCGAAATAGGGGATCACCGCCGTGATGCGCCGCGCGGAAGCCCGCTTCAGCGCATCGATGACGATGAGGAGCTCCATCAGATTGTCGTTGGCCGGATAGCTCGTGGACTGGATGACGAAAATGTCCTCGCCTCGGACGTTTTCCTGGATCTCGACGAAGACTTCCATGTCGGCGAAGCGGCGCACCACCGCCTTCACCAGCGGCAGCTTGAGATACTGCGCCATGGCGTCGGCGAGCGGGCGATTGGAGTTGCCGGCGAGGAGCTTCATGCCGCGCGCTCCGTTCGTTTCGCTCATGGATGGGCGCGCTCCAGCTATGTGACGGTTCGGCGACGGGCTTTTAGCAAGCAAGCGCGCGGCGGTAAACCGGCTTCGCCGAGCCTTCCGCGGGCCGGATGTCGCGCTTAGGCGAGCGCAATGGCCGAAAGCTGCCGGCCATAGTCCCTTTCGCCTCTGTGCGTGGACCGGCGGTAGCTGAAGAAGTCGCGGTCACGCGCGTAGGTGCATGCCTGAAGTCGCTCGACCGCGAAGACCCCGGCGCCCTCCAGACGAAGGGCGACAAAACCTTCCAGATCGAACCGGCAATGCCCGGACCTTTCGGCGGGAAGAAAGAACCGCGCATAGTCGGGGGACGCCTCGACGAAGCGCTCGCGGAATTCGGGACCGACCTCGTAGTGTTCCTGGCCGATGCATGGTCCGATCGCGGCCGCGATTCTCGCCCGACTTGCGCCAAGCTTCTCCATGGCCGACACCGCCGATTCGATGACGCCGGCGAGGGCGCCCTTCCACCCGGCATGCGCTGCGGCGACGACGCCCGCGCTTGCGTCGGCGAACAGGACCGGCGCGCAATCGGCGGTGAGGACGCCGAGCGCGAAGCCCTTCGTCTTTGTCGCCATCGCATCGGCGCGCGGCGCTTCGCCGATCGCCCAAGCGCCGTCAACGATCGCCGTGTCGGCGCCGTGAATCTGATAGAGCGTCAGCAGCGTCGCTCCGGGGAGCAATGCTTGGACGGCGCGGTCACGATTCGCCAGCACGTTGGCGCGATCGTCCCCCGAGCCGGGGCCGCAGTTCAGCGACGCGAAGAGTCCGGTCGAAACGCCGCCGCGCCGCCCGAAAAAGCCATGCACGACGCCGTCGCAATGATCGAGGTTGGTGGCGCGATGGACCTGCATGGCTAGAATCCGGGAGGTTTCGGGGCTGTCGGCGGAAGGATGGCGAGCGCCTTGAACAACGCGCCCATCTGCGCGGGATCGACGAGGCGGTTCACCTGTGACGCCAGCGCATCGCGTTGTTCGGGATTGCGGGCGATGAGTTGTTCCAGGCGTCGCGCGATCCCGAGGTCCGAAAGGAAGCGACCCTGGGGGACCGGCCCGCAGGTTTTGGCGCCGACCTGCGCTGCGCCCGCGGTCAAGCTTGAGAAATCGACATGAGCGGAAAGATCGCGCTCTCCGGGTCGCTCCAGCACGGACGCGAAAGCATGGCGCGAGACGGCCTGCAAGGTCTCGCCGCCGCCGGGCTTTTCGTAGCCGTAGTCCACGATCAACGCCGCGCCGCCGCGATCGGCGATGCGGCGCCCGATTTCCTGACACGTCGCGCTGGCCGCGGCGGAATATTCAAGAACCGCTCCTTCAGGCGCATCCGGAACCGTCCGCGGCGGCCGGGCCGGTTGCGGGGCGAGCGCGAAGGTCAGGGAGCCTGAGACGTCGAGCGCGACCATCCGTTCGCTCCAGCCGCGCGAAGTCCGGACAAATTGGCGGATGGGCAGCGCGTCGAAAAACTCGTTGGCGATCAAAAAAAGCGGCTCGTCGCCGAGGGCCTCTTCCAGTCTCTCGGCCCAACGAACCGGTCCGGTCCAGCCTTCGAGCCGTTTGCGCTGCGCCTCGCGCAGTCGCGGGCTCGCCTCCACCAGCACGACTTCCAGACCTTCCGGGAAGTCAGGCGCGGCGCGGCTTGCGCGCAGAATGTCCGCCATCAGCGTTCCGCGTCCCGGCCCCAGCTCCACCAGGCGCTTGCGGCTGGGGCGGCCCTGATCGCGCCAGACCTGCACGCACCAGAGGCCGAGGAGCTCACCGAAGATCTGGCTGATCTCCGGAGCGGTCACGAAGTCGCCGGCAACGCCAAAGGGGTCCTGCCGGGCGTAGTAGCCGGACTTCGGATCGTGAAGCGCGATGGTCATGAACTCGGCGATGGAAATCGGACCCTGCGCCGCAATCAGCGCCGCGATTCTTTGCGCGAGCGGGTTCACGTCGTTTTCGGCTTTCCCAGGACGAACCAGGCAAGGCCGCCGCCGGCCAGAATGAGCGCCACCGACAGCGCCTGGCCCATGCTGAACCATCCAAGGAACGGCGTATCGGGTTCGCGGAAGAACTCGACCACGAAGCGCAGGACCCCATAGCCCATCAGAAAGATCGCGCTGATCAGCCCCGGTCGCTCGTGGAGGCGAAATCGTCTAAGGCAAATCTGCAGGACGATGAAAAGGAGCACGCCTTCGAGCGCCGCTTCGTAGAGCTGGCTGGGATGGCGCGGCATATGCCCCGGGGCGCGCGGAAACACGATCGCCCAGGGCAGGTCGCTCGGCTTCCCCCACAGCTCTCCGTTGATGAAATTGGCGATGCGCCCGAAGAACTGGCCGATGGGCTGAACGAGGCAGACAAGATCGCCCATCGAAAAGAAACTGAGCTTCTGTTTTCGGCAAAACAGCCACAGCGCCAGGATGACGCCAATGACCGCGCCGTGGAATGACATGCCGCCTTCCCACGCCGCCACGATGCGGATCGGGTCGGTCAGGAACCCCATCGGCAATCCCGCGCAATAGTCTCCGCCGGGCGAGGCCGAGCACAGAAAGATTCCGTAGAAGATCACCCAGCCCAGCCGGCCGCCGATGATCACGCCCAGCGTGGCCCAGACCACGAAATCGCCGATCTGGTCCTCGTTTGCGGGTGGGCGGCCCTTGAACGGCGGATTCGTCCACAGCGACTTCTGGCGGAGCATCCGCAAAACCGCCCACCAGCCGACGAGAATTCCGCAGATATAGGCGATCGCGTACCAGCGGATCGAAAGCGGACCGAGGCGGATCAGGACGGGATCGATTTGGGGAAACGGCAGGACGGCTTCGAGCATCGGCGGCGAAATTGAGCGTCAGCCGGGAACCTAGGCTGATTTGGCTCGCTTCGCTAACCGCAATTCGCTATTGGCTGTGCGACCTTTTTCGGGAGGCGGCGATGCAGACCGACAACCCCTTCCTGGACGGCGTCGCCAGACTGTTCACCGACGCGGCAGGCGCGGCGCAAAGCCTGCGTCAGGAGATCGACGCCTTCGCGCGCCAGCGTCTGGAGAAACTGATCGCCGACATGAATCTCGTCTCCCGTGAGGAATTCGACGCCGTCAAGGCGATGGCGGCGAAGGCGCGCGAGGAGAATGAGACCCTGGCCGCGCGCGTCGCCTCTCTGGAAGCGCTTGTTTCGACTCTCAAAAAATGAATCCGGCGGCGGGAAAGCTGTGAATGGGAACGGCCGGCCCGCTTCGCAGAGGCGCAGACTCTTGTGCAACTACAAAATCTTGTGTCAGGTTGAACCATCGCTGCTTCGATTTGCGTCGAACCCCAGGCGTAGGAGTTACTCGATGACGACCATCCAACTGACGGAAACGCCGGCCGGCCCGCACCCGCTCGACGTGCTCGAGCAGGCCGTGGAGGAGAGCGGCTGGCAGTTCGAGCGCGCTGGGCGCGACGAACTCAATCTGTCGGTGGCGGGCCGCTGGGCGGATCATCATTTCAGCTTCACCTGGCGGGACGATCTGCAATCGCTCCATTTGTCGTCGGCGTTCGACATCCGCGTGAACGACGAGGTGCGCAGGTCCAACATCGCGGACCTGCTCATGTATGTGAACGCAAGGCTATGGATCGGTCACTTCGATCTGTGGCCGGAGGGCGGCGCGATCGTCTTTCGGCATGCGATGATTTTCCCCGACGCCAGCGCCAGCGCCTCCCAATGCGAAGCTTTGCTCAATCTCGCGGTCGAGGCTTGCGAACACTACTACCCGGCGTTCCAGTTCGTGCTCTGGGGCGGCAAGACCGCGCAGGAGGCGATTGCGGCGGCCGTCCTGGAATGCGCCGGACAGGCGTAACCGACCCTATTCTGCTGATCGGCGCCGGCCGCATGGGCGGGGCGATGCTGCGCGGCTGGCTGGCCCGCGGCCTAGGCCCGGTCATCGCCGTCGATCCCCAGCCGGCGGCCTTTCTCAGGGGCCTCAAGGGGGTGCGCTTGGTGAAGCAAATCGAGAGCGTTTGCGAGGTCTCCGCGCGCGCCTGCGTGGTGGCGCTGAAGCCGCAGGCGCTCAAGACGGAAGGAGGGCGTCTTGCGCCCCTCGCCGCGCGGAAAATTCCCATGATCTCCATTGCAGCCGGCGCCAGCATTGCGACGCTCAGAAAGGCATGGGGACGAGAGGCGCGAATCATGCGGGCGATGCCCAATACGCCGGGCGCGATCGGGAAGGGCGTGAGCTCCCTCTATGCCCCGCCAAACGTGCCGACGCGGGACCGCCGCTTGGCGGAGATTTTGCTGGAGCCGCTCGGCGCCGTTATTCGCGTCGGCCGGGAACGCTTGATCGACGTGACGACCGCGGTGTCTGGCTCCGGACCCGCCTATGTGTTTCTTCTGGCCGAGGCGCTGGCGGAAGCGGCGCAGATCGAAGGCATGCCGCGACGCGAGGCCGAATTGCTGGCGCGCGCGACCGTCATGGGCGCAGGCGCGCTATTGTCCGCCGACGGGCGCGCGCCCTCGGACCTGCGTCGCGACGTGACGAGCCCGGGCGGCACGACAGAAGCGGCGCTGAAGATCCTCCTCGGACCAGGCGGCTTGAAACCCTTGATGGCGCGCGCCGTCGCGGCGGCCAATCGAAGAGCCAGGGAGCTGTCGTCGTGACTGCAGGCCCCGAGACGCCGGCTAGATCGGAATCCTCACCGACGCGCGCAATCCGCCCATCGGGCTCGCGCCGAGCGTGATGTCGCCGCCATGCGCGCGCGCGATGTCGCGCGCGATGGCCAGCCCCAGCCCCACGCCTCCGCTCTGCAGATTTCGTCCCTCGTCCAGTCTGTGGAAAGGTCGAAAGGCGTCTTCGTGAAGATGCTCAGGCAAGCCTGGACCGTCATCGTCGATGTAGATGTAGGCAAAGCGATCGTCGCGGCTGCAGGACACCGCGACGTGGGCGCCGAATTTGAGCGCGTTGTCGACGAGATTGGTGATGCAACGGCCAAGGGCGCGGCGCCGGATCGAAACCGTAATTGGCGCCGAAGACTCCACGCGAAGCCGCTCCGGGCCCGCCATTCGGGCGCGAAGCGCACGCTCCGCCGAACCGCGCGCAATCGCCGCGATGTCGCTCGGTTCCGGCTTCTCGCCGCCTTCTCCGCGCGCGAATTCGAGATATTCGTTGAGCATGTGCTCCATCTCGGCAACGTCCTGACGCATCGCATCGATATCGGCGCTCTGCGGCATCATGGCCAGCTGCAGTCGGATTCTAGTCAGCGGCGTCTTCAGGTCGTGGCTTACGCCGGCCAGCATTTCTGTGCGTTGCTGCAGATGACGGTCGAGGCGTTCGCGCATGGTGAGAAAGGCGCGCGCCGCGCGGCGGACCTCGGTCGCCCCGTAGGGCTTGAAATCGGGCACCGAGCGGCCTTTGCCAAAGGCATCGGCAGCCCGCGCCAGCCGCTCGATCGGCCGCACCTGGTTGCGCAGAAACAGAATCGCCACCGCAAGCAGGATGAGCGCGGAGCCCACCATCCACAGGATGAAGATGTCCGGGGCGGAGACGGTGGCGCGCTCGCGCGGGACGATCATTCGGAGGACCCCGTCATGGACCTCCACGCGAATGTCGAAATCGTCGCCCAGGCGCGCGGTCCGGAAATGGCGCACTTCTCCGATCTGCTGCGCGATGACGTCGTCCAGCGCCTGATCGATGGTGCTCCGGCGATGCGAGTTCAATTGAGGCGCAGGCAGGCTCTGCCCGGGAAGGAACGAGATGTCATATCGCAGCATGCGCGCCGCGAGCGCGCGCAGGCGCGCGCGCTCCTGAAGCGGATAGTTGTCCTCCAATGCGATCAGGAACGAAACTTCGGCGGCGATGTCCCGCGACAGACGGCGCGTCGAGGCGTCGACATCCCGCTCGAAGAAGACGTAGCTGACGATCGCCTGCAAGATCACGACCGGGGCGACGATGATGATCAGCGATCGGCCGAACAGGCCTCGGGGGAGCGCCCGTTTTACAAGGGCGCCAGGCTGAAAGCCCGGGTCAGGCGACTCGGTCGGGGACAAGCACATATCCAACGCCGCGCACCGTTTGCAGATAGAGCGGCAGCTTGGGATCCTCTTCGATCTTGCGGCGCAATCGGGTGACCTGAACGTCGATGGAGCGTTCGAGGGCGACGCCGAGCCGCGCGCACAGGTCGCTGCGCGAGAAAGGCCGTCCGGCGTTGGCGGCGAAGAATTGCAGAAGCGCGGCTTCCGAACTGGTGAGCTTGACCGGCTTGCCCTTGCGGCGGAGCTGGCCGCGCTGCGGATCGAACACGCATTCGCCCAGCTTGACGTCTCCGAGCGCCGCGCGCTGCGGAGGGGCCGCCCGCCGCAGCAGCGCGCTGACGCGCAGCACCAATTCGCGCGGCTCGAAGGGCTTGGCCAGATAATCGTCTGCGCCGTGTTCGAGACCGGCGATCCGCTCCTGGGTTTCGCCGCGCGCAGTCAACATGAGGATGGGCGTCTGCGATTGGGCGCGCACCGAGCGGGTGAATTCCAGTCCCGATTCGCCGGGCATCATGACGTCGACAATCAGAAGGTCGAAGGCGATGCTCTTCATGAGCGCGCGCGCGTCGCCGGCGTTGGCCGCGGCGCTCACACGGAAGCCGTGAGACGAAAGGTAGCGATGCAGGAGCGCTCGCAACCGCTCGTCGTCGTCGATGACAAGCAGATGGAGATCTTCGGTATGCGGCCTGATGCTCACGTCAAATCCGCAGATGGGCGCCCGCGCATGGCAGCGTTGCGCGGCGCGCGACAAAAAAGCCTAGCTTATCGGTAGAGATTTCTTTCAAAGCATTCCGATTCGGGCGCAAGGTGGGCTTAGAATAGCTCTGTGTCTGCGCAAGGAAATGTTGTCCACCCCAGGAATTCCGCCGCGCGCCGCCAGCGCGCCGCCGGCAAAACGCCGCGACCGCGGCTCCTTGCCTCCGCGACGCATTCCGCAGATATAGGGGCGAAACGGGGGGGCGTTGCCCGGCGCGCTCAACGTCAGACATGGCGACACAACTAAGCTTCCCAGGCGTTTAGGGCAAGAGGCGACGAGGACAAGACATGGCCGACATCATTCCCTTCGATCAGCGCGACGGTCAGCTTTGGTTTGACGGCAGGCTGGTTCCTTGGAAAGAGGCGAAAGTCCATGTTCTCACGCATGGCCTGCACTACGCCTCGAGCGTGTTCGAAGGCGAACGTCTCTATTCCGGCCGCGTCTACAAGCTCGCCGAACACACCGCGCGCCTGTTCGAAAGCGCTCGAATTCTCGGCATGAAGATTCCGTACACGGAGGAGGAAATCGCGCGCGCCACGGTGGAGGCCGCCGCCGTGCAGGGCTTTTCGGACGCCTATGTCCGCCCGGTTGTCTTTCGCGGCTCCGAGATGATGTCGGTCGCCGCCCCAAGGTCCAAAATCCACATCGCCATCGCCGTCTGGCAGTGGCCCTCCTATTTCGATCCGTCGGAAAAGGCCAAGGGGATCCGACTCGAAATCTCGCGCTGGAGGCGGCCAGCCCCGGATTGCGCGCCGACCAAGGCCAAGGCCGCCGGGCTCTACATGATCTGCACGCTCTCCAAGCACGAGGCGGAGTCGCGCGGGTATGGCGACGCGATGATGCTCGACTATCGGGGACTTGTGGCCGAGGCGACCGGCGCCAACATTTTCTTCGTCAAGGACGGCAAGCTGCACACGCCCATCGCCGACTGTTTTCTCAACGGCATTACGCGCCAATCCGTGATGGCGCTTGCCCGGGCACGGCAAATTCCGGTGCTGGAGCGTCATATCGATCCATCGGAGCTCGACACGTTCACCGAATGCTTCCTGACGGGTTCGGCGGCGGAGGTGACTCCTGTCGCCGAGATCGGGCCGCATCGCTTCACGCCTGGCGCGATCACGGAAACGCTCAAGAACGCCTATGCGGCCGACGTCCGCAAGCCCGTGAGCGAAGTGACGCTGACCAAGGTCGCCTGAGGTTCACCGGCGCCAGCGATTGGCGGCGTCGAAGTCCCGATTGAGGGCCTCAACCCAGACGACTGCGCCGTCCCGCTCCTCGCGCTTCCAGAACGGGGCGCGGGTTTTCAGATAGTCCATCAGGAATTCGCAGGCCTCGAACGCCTCCCGGCGGTGCATCGCGGCGACCGCCACGAAAACGATTCGATCGCCGGGATTCAGCCGTCCGACTCTATGAATGACGGTTACGCCGAGCAGCGCCCATCGGCGCGCGGCCTCCTCGACGTGCCGCGACATTTCGCGCTCGCTCATCGCGGGGTAATGCTCGAGCGTCAGGCTTGTCAAACCCGGTTCGGCGCGCACATAGCCGACAAAGGTCGTCACCGCGCCGGGACCTTCGCAACGCCGCGCAAGCGCCTCGGTCTCCGCGCCGGCGTCGAAATCGCATTCGCCAATTCGGATTTCGGCGATCATCCTCCGGTAACCGGTGGAAAGAACGCCACTTCGTCGTTGGTTCCGACGGGGGCGTCGAAGGGGACATGTTCCTGATTCACGGCCGCCCGAAGCCGCCCGAATTCGGCGAAGGCGCTGGCGTAGCCGCCGCCGCGCGCCCGCAACCTCTCCGCCAGCGCGCCGACGGTGCGAATGTCATCCGGGAGATCGAACGTTTCTTCGCTCACGCCGATCGCCTGACGAACCCACGCGAAATATAGCAGTTTCATTCGGCGCCCCGGGCGTGCAGATGTCTCAGGCCGGCGCGGAAATAGACAAATCCGGTATAAACCGTCAGGGCCGCCGCGACCCAAAGCAGCGCATAGGCGAACGCCGTATAGCTGACCGCAGGAACGCCCGGAAAGAAGCGGTCCGCGAGGGGCGTCAGAATCATCGCGCCGATGGCGATCATCTGAAGCGCGGTCTTGAACTTGGCGAATACGGTTACCGGAATGCTGACCTTGGCGCCGGCCAGAAATTCCCTGAGGCCGGAAACCAGTATCTCACGGGCCAGAATGATCAGCGCCGGCACCAGCCTCAGAAGCCCGAGCGGACTCAGAGTGAGGCTGAATTGGCGGATCGAACCTTCGGCCACCAGCATCATTAGCGCGACGGCGACGAGAATCTTGTCGGCGATCGGATCGAGCATCCGGCCGAATTCGGAGCCCGCGTTCAGCTTGCGCGCCGCCAACCCGTCGAGCGCGTCGCTGAGGCCGGCCACGCAAAAGACGGCGAATGCGATCAGCCGCGCCGTCTCACCCGGAAGGACGAAGGCGAGCGCGAACACGGGCACCAGGGCGATGCGCAAGATCGTCAAAGCGTTGGGCAGGGCGAGCATGCGACTCACTCTATCACCGCTTTCGGGCCGGGCGGCCGCCTTTGAGCCATCGGCGAAAATTTCCGCATCGTGGGACCGCATAGCGGACAAAACTTGCGGGTTCCCCGCCGCGCGGCGCCGATCTTCCGATATGACCGAATCAGGCATTGGGGTGGAAGAAGTCGAATATTTTCTTCGCCAGCGTCGCGCTGACGCCGCTGACCGACTGCAGATCGGCGACGCTTGCGCCCGCGACCGCCCTTGCGGAGCCGAAATGCTGGAGCAGAGCGCGCTTGCGGCCGGCGCCAACCCCCGCGATTTCATCGAGCGGATTGGCGCCGATCGCCTTCGAGCGCTTTTTGCGGTGCGCGCCAATGGCGAAACGGTGCGCTTCGTCCCGAAGCCTCTGGAGGTAATAGAGTACGGGGCTTCGCGGGTCGAGCCGGAAGGGCGCGCGCCCTGGCATGTAGAAGTGCTCCCGTCCGGCGTCGCGGTCCGGGCCCTTTGAGATCGCGACGAGGGTCACGCTTTCCACGCCGAGATCGGCGAACACCTGGCATGCTACGGCGAGTTGCCCCGGTCCTCCGTCGATCAGCGCCACGTCCGGACGCCTGGCCGCGGTCTCGTCTTCCTCTCTGACCAGGCGGGCGAAGCGGCGCGTGAGCACCTCGCGCATCATCGCATAGTCGTCGCCGGGCGTAAGATCCTCCGATTTGATGTTGAACTTGCGATATTCGCCTTTTTCGAAGCCGTCCGGACCCGCGACGATCATCGCTCCGACGGCCTGCGCGCCCTGGATGTGGGAATTGTCGTACACCTCAATTCGCCGCGGCGCGGCCTCGAGCCCGAAGAGATCGGCGACGCCGTCGAGTAGCTCGCGCTGGGCGCCGTTCTCGGCAAGCCGGCGCGAAAGCTGCTCGCGCGCATTCTGAACGGCCATCTTGACGATGTCGCGCTTCTCGCCGCGCTGGGGGCGGAGAATCTCGACCTTGCGTCCGGCGCGCATCGCAAGCGCCTCGGCGAGCAGTCCGCTTTCCGGCGGCGCGTCCGAGACCAGGATCAACGCTGGCGCGGGCCGCTCGTCATAGAACTGACCAATGAACTCGCCGACCACCTGGCCTGCCGAGAGCTCCTTCGGATGGCGCGGGAAATAGGGCCGGTTGCCCCAGTTCTGGCCGGCGCGGAAGAAGAACACCTGAATGCATATCTGATCGCCCTCCCTATAGGCGGCGAAGACATCAGCTTCGGAGAAGGTGGTCGGGTTTATTCCCTGACTCGACTGGATCTGATTCATGGCGCGGACGCGATCGCGCAGACGCGCGGCGCGCTCGAAGTCCAGATCGGCCGCGGCCTCGTTCATGTCTTCGACCAGCGCCGCCTGCACCGACCGGCTCCTGCCCTCGAGAAACTGTTCGGCCTCGCGAACGAGTTCGGCATAACCGGCTTCGTCAATTCGCCCAACGCACGGCGCCGAGCAGCGCTTGATCTGATAGAGCAGGCAAGGGCGGGTGCGCGATTCAAAGACCGAATCAGAGCAGGATCGCAGAAGAAACGCCCTTTGCAGGGTGTTCAGGGTCCTTCCGACGGCCTGCGCGCTCGCAAAGGGGCCGAAATAGACGCCCGGCGCGGAGCGCGCGCCCCGGTGCTTCAGGAGCTGCGGAAACGAGTGGTCCCCGCGCAGAAGAATATTCGGAAAGGATTTGTCGTCGCGGTAGGAGACGTTGTAGCGCGGCTTCAGCCTCTTGATGAGGTTGGATTCAAGCAGCAGAGCCTCGGTCTCGGACGCCGTCGTCACGAACAGCATCTCCGCCGTCTCGGCGATCATCCGCGAGATGCGCTCGTTGTGTCCGCCAGTCTTGGCGTAGGATGCGACGCGCTTCTTGAGGCTCTTGGCCTTTCCCACGTAGAGCACATCGCCTTTTGCGTCCATCATCCGATAGACGCCGGGCGAATCGGGCAACGTCTTCACATAGGCGGCGATCCGCGTCACCCCCTTTAGCGGGCCCGCGCCGTTCGTTTCCAAAGGTTCCATGCCGCGCCTATAATAGCCCGTTCGCCGCGGTGCGGCGCAACTTTGGAGAGGCGCTTGCTGGTCTTTCGTCAGATGTTCGACGCCGCGTCGTCGACCTACACCTATCTTCTCGGCGACGGTGAGGAGGCTGTGCTGATCGATCCGGTGTTGGAGCAGGCCCGGCGCGACAGCGCGCTCGTTGCGGAACTTGGTCTACGGCTGGCGGCGACACTGGAAACGCATGTCCATGCCGATCATGTGACGGGCGCCTGGCTGCTCAAGCAGAAGCTCGGCAGCGACATCTGCATATCCCGCGCGAGCGGGGCGACGGGGGCCGACCGCTTTCTGGACGACGGGGATCGCATCGAATTCGGCATGCGCTCGCTTGGCGTTCGCGCGACCCCCGGCCACACCAAGGGGTGCGTCACCTTCGTTCTGGACGGGGAGGAGATGGCGTTCACCGGCGATTGCCTGCTTATCCGCGGCTGTGGCCGCACCGATTTCCAGGGCGGAGATTCGCTGGCCATGTACCGTTCCGTGCATGAGCGGATTTTCACCCTGCCCGAATGCTGTCCGCTTTATCCGGCCCATGACTACAATGGCCTCACCGCCACGAGCGTCGGCGAGGAACGCCGGTTCAATCCGCGTCTTGGCGGAGATTTGGCTGAGCGCGATTTTCGCCTGACCATGGACAATCTTGGGCTGCCGCATCCCAAGCAGATCGACGTCGCGGTTCCGGCTAATATGAGATGCGGATATGTGGAGGGATTCGAAAGAATGGCCGATCCCGATTGGGCGCCCTTGACCTGCAATTTTTCCGGCGTTTGGGAGATCGAACCAAGATGGGTCGAAGAAAACGCCAGCCGGGTCCAGATTGTCGATGTCCGCGAGCCCGACGAATTCACAGGTCCGCTGGGCCACATTCCAGGCGCGATGCTCCTTCCGCTTGGCCAGCTGTCCGAACGCGTGGGCGAGCTGTCCAGGGAAACGCCCATCGTCGCCGTGTGCCGGTCGGGCGGCCGCTCCGCCCAGGCGATCCGTTTTCTGCAGAAGCAGGGATTTACGAAGCTGGCGAATCTCCCGGGCGGAATGACACGATGGCGACAAGAAGGCCTGCGCTCCGAAGGCGGCCGGACGCAGCCTTAGCGGTCGTCGCCAGAGGATCGCTCGATCTCCACGCCCGCCGATTCTGCGCCGGGCAGGGCATGCAGTTTCTCCACTCGCACAGTTACGGCGCGAACCCGGCGGTCGTCCAGGCAGGACTGGGCGATCCGTTCGGCGAGGGTCTCCGCGAGATTGATATGGCCCCCGGCGACGATGGCCCGAATTTTTGTCGTAACGGCTTCGTAATCGACCACCGCCTCCAAACGGTCCTCGCAGAGGGCCTCGTCGTCCACCGCGAGCTCGAGATTGATCCGAATTGGTTGCGCGCTCCCCCTTTCGTGGCGGTGAACCCCGATGCGTGCGTGGAGCTCCAGATTGCGTATGAAAACGCGCCGAATGCCGCGTCCGGCGCCGCCGACGCTCCGGGTCTCGAAATAGTCAGGCGCCAGGCGCTTATCCATGGACGCTGCTCGACGGTTGTCCGCGACAAGGCGCGGATGTTAAACCGCAGCGATGACAGCGCCAACCGAAATGCCTGCGGCAACTTGGACGGGCGAGCGCGGCTACGCCCGAATGATGATCCGCGACTTCGTCACCGAGGTGCGCCTGGGCGTGCATGACTGGGAGCGCCATCCTGACAAGCCTCAGCGCGTGATCGTCAATGTCGAGATGTTCGCCGACAGTCGGTCCCATCATACGGGCGAGGGCCTGGCCTCCGTCATCGACTACGATCATATTCACGAGGCGCTCCGTAGGTGGCCGTCGCGGCCGCATGTCGTCCTGATCGAAACGCTCCTTGAGGAGCTTATCGAGCTGTGTTTCCACGACCGGCGCGTGCGCGCCTGCAAGGTCTCGATCGTCAAGCCCGACATCTACAACGCCGCGGCCGGCGCAGGCGTCGAGATCTACCGCGTCCGGGACTGAGCGAATGCAGGAGGAGCACCCAAGCCGCAACGGTTGCGCCCTCGTCACCGGAGGCGCCGTGAGATTGGGGGCTGCGATCGTGCGGCGTCTGGCGGCGGACGGTTGGCCGGTCGCCATACATGCGCGAAAAATCGAGCCCGCGAAGGCGCTGGCGGAAGAACTTAAGGCCCAGGGCAAAAGCGCCGTCGCGGTGAGCGGCGATCTCGCCGAGCCGGATTGCGCGGACACCATATTCGCTCAGGTCAACGCCGGCGCGGGGCCTTGCACGATGCTCGTCAATAATGCCGCCGCATTCTCCTATGACGACGCCCGCAGTATCGACGCGCTCAGCATGGATGCGATGTACAGAACGAATTTGCGCGCGCCGGCGCTGCTCGCGCGCGAGTTCGCCAACAGGCTGGAGGGCAGGGGACTGATCGTCAATTTGCTCGACCAGAAAGTATTCAACCTCAATCCCGATTTTCTGTCCTACACGATCATGAAGGCCGCCCTCCAATCGACGACCCAATTGCTGGCGATGGCGCTTGCGCCGGCGGTGCGGGTATGCGCCGTCGCGCCGGGCCTGACCTTGCGCAGCGGCGAGCAGACGGAAGAGGGATTCCGGCGCGCGCACGCCCGCGCCCCGCTGGGCTTCGGAAGCACGCCCGAGGACATCGCCGAGGCGGTGAGCTTTGTCGCGCGCGTGCCGTCCATGACCGGCGCGACGATTGTCGTCGATGGCGGCCAGAGCCTAGTGCGCCGCGACCGCGACGTGATGTTCACCTATGGCGTCGAAGCGAATGCGCCTGTGAGCCCGGTCAAGGATTAGCCCACGAAGCCCACGAGCTCCTTCACCTCGCGCATGATCGGCCTTGCGATCGCTTGCGCCTTCTGCGCGCCCTGGCGCAGAACGCGATCGATCTCTGCGACGTCGCCCAGCAACCGCCGCATCTCGTCGGCGATCGGTCCGATTTTCGCAGCCGTCAACTCCGCGAGCGCGTTCTTGAAGGCGGAGAATTGCTGGCCGCCGAATTGAGCAAGGACCTGCTCCCGGCTCGCGTCGGACAGCGCCGCGTAGATGTTGACAAGGTTCTCGGCTTCCGGCCGGCCTTCGAATCCTTTCGGTTCTTCCGGGAGCGGATGGGGGTCGGTCTTGGCCTTGCGGATTTTCTGGGCGATCGTGTCTGCGCTGTCCGTCAGGTTAATGCGCGAATTGTCCGATTCATCGGTCTTGGACATTTTCTTCAGTCCGTCGCGAAGGCTCATCACCCGGGTCGCTGGACCGACGATGACCGGCTCCGGCAGCGGAAAGAAGTCCGGCGCGCCATAATCGTTGTTGAATTTCTGCGCGATGTCGCGCGACAGCTCCAAGTGCTGCTTCTGGTCCTCGCCGACCGGCACGTGCGTGGCCTTGTAGACGAGAATGTCCGCCGCCATGAGCACCGGATAGGTGTAGAGACCGACCGAGGCCCGCTCCTTGTGCTTGCCGGACTTCTCCTTGAACTGGGTCATGCGATCGAGCCAGCCGAGACGCGCGACGCAGTTGAATATCCAGGCGAGCTCGGCGTGTTCGGGAACGGCGGATTGGGCGAAGATGGGCGTGCGGTTGGGGTCGACTCCGGCGGCGATGTATGCCGCCGTCACCTCGCGCGTGGCGTGGCGCACGTCGTCCGCGCGCCCATAGCCGGAGACCTGGGTGAGAGCGTGCATGTCCACGACGCAGAACAGGCACGGCATTTCGCTCTGCATCCGCACCCAGTTCTTCAACGCCCCCAGATAGTTTCCGAGATGGAGCGTGTTGGTGGGCTGCATGCCCGAAAGCACAAGCTGAGCGTGTCGCGCGGTCATGGACGCATTCCGGAAAGACCGCGCCTTATGCCCCGGACGCGGCGACCCCTTCAAGTGCTCGCCCATTCAGGGCCGACAGCAGGCGCTGTTCGATCTCCCTTATGCGCTCGGGATGGGTGATCTTGTGGCCGAACGCATCCCGAACGTAGAAGACGTCCACCGCGCGCTCGCCATAGGTCGAAACGAAGGCGGAAGATATGGACAGGCCGCAGTCGAAGATTGCGCTCGCGACGTCATAGAGAAGACCGGGGCGATCGAGCCCTTCGATTTCCGCGATGGTCGCGGTGGTCGAAGCGTCGTTGTCCAAACCCACCCTCGGGCGAACGCCGAACGCCGCGCCGCGAATCCTGGCCTTGCGCCTTGCGAGCAGCGCGCCGGGCGCAAAGCCGCCGGACAGAGTCTGCGAGATGGTCCGGCGAAGCCGGTCCACGCGCGCGGCGTCTCCGAAGGGGCCGCCTTCGGCGTCCTGCACCGAAAATACGTCCAGAGCGAACCCGTCGACGGTCGTGAAGATTTTCGCTTCGACGATCGAGCCCCTTGCGGCCGAAATGGCGCCGGCCAATTGAGCGAAGAGGCCGGGCTTGTCGGACGCGTAAATCACGATCTCCGTCACCGCTCGCAGCGGGTCGCTATTTGCGCCGAGCGTGAAACTCTCGCCGCGTTGGTCGGCTTCGGACATCAGCCTCGCGTGGCTTTCGCGCGCGTCGTCGTCGAACGCCAGCCAATAGGCGTCCTGGTGACGGGACAGGGCGCGGCTGCGCGCCTCGCCGGCCAGGTCGGCGAGACGGGCGGCGAGAGCCTGCTTGGCGACATCGATCCGCGCGGCGCGGGCGGGCGCCGAATCCCCGCCTGACATCAGCGCCTCGGCCTCCTGGTAGAGTTCGCGCAAGAGTTGGCCCTTCCAACCATTCCAGACACCCGGTCCAACCGCGCGAATATCGGCGACCGTGAGCACCAGCAGGAGCCGAAGCATCTCCGGCGATTGGACCTGAGCGACAAAATCACGAGCCGTTTTGGGATCCGAAATGTCGCGGCGTTGCGCGATGTCGCTCATGAGCAAGTGGTTGCGCACGAGCCAGGTGACCGTGGCGGCGTCTTCTGCGCCAAGGCCCCAGCGCTCGCATAGCCGCTGGGCGATATCTGCGCCCGCTTCGGAATGATCGCCGGGCGCCCCCTTTGCGATGTCATGAAGCAGGACTGCGCAGTAAAGCGCAACACGCGACCTGATGCGCTTGACAATGTCGGTCGACAGTGGGTGGTCGGCGCGCAATTCCCCGCGTTCGATCGCCGCAACGTTGCCGACCGCCCGTATGAGATGCTCGTCGACCGTGAAATGGTGATACATGTTGAACTGCATCATCGCCACGACGCGCCCGAACTCCGGCACGAACCTCCCAAGAACGCCCGCCTCGTTCATCCGCCTGAGCGCCCGTTCCGGATCCCGTCTTGACGTGAGCAGGGCGATAAACAGGCTGTTGGCCTCGGCGTCGCGACGCAGCCTTTCGTCAATCAGATCGAGCGAGCGCGTGATCGTGCGCAGGGCGTGCGGATGGACATCGACGTCCTTCTCGTCCGCGATGTGGAAGATTCGTATGAGCCCTACGGGATCGCGGCCGAATGCGCCCTCGCGCGCGTTCAGTCTTCCGTTTTCCACGAAGAACTCGTCGAGGCCGCTGCGCGGCTTCAGGAATCCGGGCAGCAGGCGGGCGAGGGACGGTTTCGGCTTGCGGTGCTGCTCCTCCAGCGCCGCGCAGAAAATTCGTGTCAAGTCGCCGACGTCTTTGGCGACCAGAAAGTAGGACTTCATGAACGCCTCGACGGCGCGTCGCGGGGTTTCGTCGCGAAATCCCATTGAGACGGCGAGCGCGGGCTGAAACTCGAAGGACAGCCGCTCTTCGGCTCTGCCGGTCAGATAGTGAAGCCTGACGCGAACGTCCCAGAGGAAGGCTTCGGATCGCTGGAACAGTTCGAATTCGTCTCGGGTGAAGACGTTATGCGCGACGAGGTCTGCCGCATCTTCGACGTGAAACAGATATTTTCCGATCCAATACAGCGTTTGAAGGTCGCGCAGTCCGCCCTTGCCCTCCTTGACGTTCGGCTCGACGAGGTAGCGGCTGGCGCCTTGCCGCAGGTGCCTCCGGTCGCGCTCGACGAGCTTGGCCTGAACGAACTCGACGCCCGCCCCTTGTGCGATTTCGTTGCGGAACCGGTTGCGCAGGTCGTCAAAGAGCCCGCGATCGCCGGCGAGATAACGCGCTTCGATCAGCGCCGTGCGCACCGTCAGGTCGTTTTGCGCCAGGCGCAGGCATTCCGATAGCGACCGCGCGGCGTGGCCTACCTTGAGACCGAGGTCCCAGAGCATGTAGAGGACGAATTCGACCACGCTCTCGCCCCAGGCGTTGCGCTTGTAGGGCCTGAGGAAAAGCAGATCGATGTCGGACCCAGGCGCGAGCTCGCCGCGCCCGTATCCGCCAGTCGCCACGATGGCCAGGTGCTCAGAAAATGTGGGATTCTGGGCGTAGTAGAAATGCTTGGTGGCGAAATCGTAGAGCACCTGGATCAGAAGATCCTGAAGGCGAGACAGCGCGCGCGCGGTTTGAAGTCCGGAAAGCTCGCCGCGCTCCAGCTCCGCGCGGATTTCAGCCCGGCCTCTTTCGAAGGCGGCTTTGATGTGCGCCAACGCTTCGGCGCGAAGGCTCACCCGGTCGGATGCGTTTCGGGCAAGCTCGCTGAGCGTGACGCGCAGGGCGGTGGCGTCGAACGGGACGGTCAGGCTCATCGAGTGGCTTCCATGCGCGTCCATAAAAGGTCTGGCCCCGGTCGAAGGCAAGCCGCGCCCCAAACGATCGGTTGCGGGAGCGGAGAGCAATTTCTCCTTTGGCTAGCAGCGTCACTGACTTAAGCTGGGGTCGGCTAATCGTCAGTTCGAGGAGCATTCAGATGCGCCATGCCATTCGGCTTGCCGTCGTCGTCGGATTCGCCATCCCGGCCATATCGTTGGCAGACCCACCGCAGGCAGCTGCGCCCCAGACCTCGACGCCGGCGGCGGTTCAGACGCCGGCGGCCGCGTCGAGTTCCGATCGCGACAAGATTGAGTGCCGCACTCTGCCGCCGAAAACCGGAAGTCGACTTGGAGGTCGACGCGAATGCCGTAGCGCGCGCGAATGGGAAGACATTCGCCAGCAGAATGAGCGCGAGATCGAGAAGATGCAGACGCGGGACAACCTTTCGCCGCGGCAGTAGTCCCTACCATGTCTCCGACAGCGGGATGTGCGCCGGCTGCTCCGCCACGCGCGCAAGCCAGGCGTTGACGGCGGGGTAGCGCGAAAGGTCGAATCCGCCTTCTCCCGCGCAATGGGTGTAGCCGTAGAGGGCGATGTCGGCGATCGAATAGCGACCTCCGGCGAACCAATCTTGAGTTCTGAGGCGTGTTTCCATCACGCCGAGCGCGGCCTCGCCCTTTTCACGCCATTCGCCCACCAGATGGCGCTTCTTTTCGAGTTCCGCCTTCGGCTTGTAGGCAAGCCAGAACCGCGCCACCGCAATGTAGGGTTCGTGGCTGTACTGTTCGAAGAACATCCACTGCAGAGCTTCGGCGCGCGCCCAGCGGTCGGCTGGCGCCAGCTGCGTGCCCTCCGCCAAATACCAAAGGATCGCCCCCGATTCCGGCAGGCGCCGACCATCGTCAAGTTCGAGCATCGGCACGCGGCCATTCGGATTCTTGGCGAGATAGTCCGGCTTCCGGGTCTCGCCGTCGTGCAGGCCGTATTCTTTGAGCGTCAGAGGGATGCCGATCTGGCGGGCGGCAAGGCGAATCTTGTAGCAGTTGCCGGATATCTGCATCTGATGAAGCACGGGCATGTCGCGATCCTTTGCTGGCGAGGAGCAGCATGCCCGATTCATCCATGTGTTTTGCGCTTGCCGCCTCTGCGTCCGGACGGCCCCACCGTGCGCACGATGACGCCGCAGGCGATTCGCGCGCCCGATCTGCCATCGGGCTGACTCGCATAGTCGTCGGGCTTCTCGTGGACAATGATCGCCGCGCCGTCGCGGTCGAAGATCGAGCGCTTGCCGTTGCCGAGCGAGATCAGATTGGTCAGCGTCGAGGCGCGCAGACGACCGTCGACGCCGGCGAACTGGTTGGGCAGATCGCCAGGGTGCGGGCCGCCTTTAGCGAGAAAGCCGTGCAGTTTCGGCTCCGGCGAAAAATGCGGCCCGGCGCTGGTGAACCTCGTCCTCGTATCGCAATTTCCCGAGGTGTGGATGGCGATCGCATGGGCGCCGGCCGGCAGGCCCTTGAGGTCCAAGACGACGAGAACTCCGTGACTGGTCTGTGAGAAATCGACGGTTCCCGCCGTCGCGCCCGAGAGCGTTTTCAGATGCGCGACAGCGTGCGGCTTTTGCGCGCCCTGCGCCGCTGTCGCCGCAAGCGCCAGTCCTGTGATACAAGCGACGGCGATTTTCATGCGATTCCCACAATCAACCCTTGCGGGAATATAGTCGATCCGGAACAGGTGGCAATGCGCCGCGTTAGGATTGCAGCGCCACCGTTCGGGACAGAAAGGAAGCCAATCCGATGAAGCTCTGGCATCTTGCGGCGGGCGCAGTTCTGGCGCTCATCAACGCGCCTGCGGCCGCCGATCCTCTGCCGATGGACGCGCCCGTCACGATCGGCAATGTTGAGACGGTCTGTACCGGCATCGGCTCGTCCAAGGACGATCCACGCTGGGCCGCCTATCCGATCCGCGTCGAATTCTCCAATGGCGGCGCGCAATATCTGTCCGGCGCGCATGTGAAACTTACCGACAAGCTTGGCGCGACGCTGGCGGAATTCGACTGTGGGGGCGCCTGGGTGCTGTTCAAGCTGCCCAAGGGAACCTATGCGGTGACGGCGACGATCAACGGGATGGATCTGCCCGCGCACAGCGCGCGCTTCGAACCGCCCCAGACCGGCCAGCGCCGCGTCGTGCTCCAGTTCACCAACGCCCAGCCCAACCAGTAAAGCGAACGGGCGGCGCAGTCTCCCGCGCCGCCCGTCCGTCGAAGTTCGAGAGCCTTAGACGGCCTTCAGATTCGCCGCCTTGGCGCCGCGCGCGTCGGGCACGACGTCGAACGACACCTTCTGGCCTTCCTGAAGGGTGCGCATGCCCGCCGCTTCGACAGCGGTCGCATGGACGAACACGTCCTTGCCGCCGCCTTCCGGCGAGATGAATCCGAAACCCTTCGAGGTGTTGAAGAACTTCACTGTTCCGATGGTCATTAAAGTCTTTCCTAGGTCGTTCCGCCTGGGCGACATGCCCGGGCGGCGCGATGGCGAACGATCATCGGAAGTATCACTGTCTCGTCCAGGCGCGCGGTTAGGCGAGTCGTGGAATTCCAAACAGAGGCGCTTCAACCGAACGGGACACCATCACGTGGCCGCTATGTAATGCATCCCGGCCCCGCTTACAAGAACGGCGCAAATTCCCGGGCTTTGCGCGGCGTTTATGGAGCCCGAGCGCCCGAAGGATGCGACTGTCGCGCTCGCCGGCATGGCGCAAGCGCGCCCGGCCTAGCCATGTAGACCGAAGGGCAGCAGCGCCAGATTGACGACCAGCGCGAGCGTGATCGCGCTCAATGCAAATCCGGCGATCGCGGCAAGCCCGTCGCCGAGGAGCAGCGCAATTCCGAATGCGGTGAAGGCGGCGGCCGGAACGGTCGAAACGAAGGGCACCAGCTCCAGCATCGGCATCAGCGCGGCTTGCACCAGGCAGGCGATCGCGATCGCGTAGAGGAACGGGCCATGGGTCAGCGGCGCAAAGCGCGAACGCAGCCAGCGATCGCACCATTTGGCGCGCGGACGCAGCCAGTCGAGCGCCTTTTTGAGGCGGTCCGCGGCCACGGCGCGGTTGGCGGCAAAGCCGGGAAGCCAGAGCGAACGTCGCCCGAGCAGCATCTGTCCCACGGTCAGAAAGATGATGACGCCGAATGTCGTGGGCAGAGTGGGGATGCTGTCGATAGGGGTGAGCGCGATCAGTCCGACCGCCAAAATGAATGGCGAGAACGAGCGCGGCCCAAGCATATGGGCGATGTCGCCGACGGAAACCTTGCTGCCATGATTGCGCTCGCACAGGCTTTCGATCGCGTCGATCACGTCGGTCAAGCTGTGCGGCGCGGGCGCGAAGCTTTCCGAGGGCGGCGAGGACATCGGATCGTCCATCGCCGAATCTAGCGCGCGCCGGGGCGGCTGCGAAGCCCCGCCGCCGGATGTCGCGGATCGGCGGCTGAGCGGACGTCCGTCTCCAATCCCTTGCGCGGTCTGGCGATCGCGCTTTTGCGTTGAATGGCGGTCGCCGCGCGATGTATCTCAATCGCGCAGCACGGAACGGGGCCGACGTGACGTCCTATGTGGTGAAGGCCGAGGTGCGCGATCCGCTGGCGAAGATCTTTTCGTTTCCGCGCATGAAGACGATGTATGGGGGAAAGGCGATCGCCGAAGGCGACGAGGTCTTCGTCTTCGCTAGCGAAACTGAGGGCGGCGCCGGCCTGATCGCGCGCGGCAAGGTTTTCAAGGCCGCGCCGGCGAACAAACCGCGCGATGTCGCGCGATGGACGCCGCGCGTGAGCATCGAGGTGAAGGCGCTGGCGCGCGCCCGGCGCCGGCTCGGCCGCGAGGAGCTGAAAGCCTTTCGCGGCTCGACGCACGGCGCCGCCGAGGCCGAGCTCGATTTCAAATTCTATCGCCAGGCCACGAACAAGATCGGCGGAGTGAGCGAGGAAGCCGCGCGCTTTCTCAAAACCTTCTTCTGAGTATCGTTCGGACGCTAGCGTTGCGGGGTGGATGCTCTGGAGCGGCGCTTCTTGGGCGCGACGGGCGGCGCGTTGGCGGCTTCGAGCCGCGCGGCCTCGCGGTCGGCTTCCTCCTTGGCCAGACGCAGGGCCCGCAGCCGCGCCGTCTTGGCGTCGCGCGCCGCGTTTTCGGCCGCGATCATCTGTTTGACCAGGGAGTCGCGCTGTTCGGAGGCGGCGAAATGGTTCTGCGCCCGCGCTCTGGCTGCGCTCTTGGTCGTGGTGTCGGCCATTTCAAATCCTTTTCGAAGTGGGCGAATCCGCCTTGCGTCAACGACGCCATGCGCTGCGCGAACGCGAAACGAACGGGCCGTCTGGTCACGACGGTAATCGGCTGGTTCGGCGCGCTCAGGAGCGGGTCCAATGACGGAAGCGCTTCGTCCCACGGGACGCAAGAACCACGTAAGCCTAAAATATAGGCGTTCGCCGCCCAAATGACAATGAACCCCCGGAAAAATCTAGGCTTTCCGCGGGGTTCAGAGGCGGCTTGCGTCGATGCGCCAGGCGATCGGATCGCCATTTTCCTTGCGCAGAGACGAAACGCTCCGGATCGCGAAGGATGGGCGCAGCGGGCCAAGCCAGCCCTCCATCTCCTCCGGCGCGACGCAACAGGCGTCGAGCGCTTCGAGGATCGTGCGCTCCTGCGCGAGGATCTCCTCCACCGCATCCCATGCGGCGGCCTTGGCTCCGCCGGCGCGAGCGCGGACGGGCAGGCTGCTCGACAGCTCCGCCACCAGGCGCTCGCCGGGATGGGCGCGCGACAATGCGGACAGCTTGGCGGACAGCGTAAAGCCGCCGCCGGCCAGAAACGGCGCGCGCAGCTCCGCCTCCTGAATGGCGCGGATGGCGGCCAGACTGGCGCGGTTGGCGGCGACGATCGAACTTTGCGCATGATGGACGATGAACGAGAGCCGCGCGCCGGGGGC
>DASZRM010000099.1:0-22142 GCA_035549135.1 Rhizomicrobium sp.
TTCGACAAGAACTTCCAGCTCTCCGCCCGCAATCTCGCCGATGTGGCGCTGCTGCCGGTGGCTGGCATCAACGTCTACGACATCATGAAGAGCGACAAGCTGGTCCTCACCACTGCCGCCGTCAAAGCGATCGAGGCGCGCCTCGGTAAAGGTGGTAGGGCATGAACAATTACGATGTCATCCTCTCGCCGGTGATCACCGAAAAAGCCACGCGCATGACCGAGGCCAACCAGGTCGTGTTCCGCGTCACGCTGGACGCCACCAAGCCGGCGATCGCCGCGGCCGTCGCCGACCTGTTCAAGGTCAAGGTGAAGTCCGTCAACACGGTTGTCGTCAAGGGCAAGCGCAAATTCGCCCGCGGCAAGCGCTACACGCGCAGCGATTTCAAGAAAGCGATCGTGACCCTGGAAGAGGGCCACCAGATCGACATCACGACGGGTCTCTAAGCCATGGCTCTGAAACACTACAAACCCGCCACTCCCGGCCAGCGCCAACTGGTGCTGGTGGACAAGTCCGGCCTGCACAAGGGCGGCCCGGTCAAGGCGCTCACCGAAGGCAAGCACTCCAAGGGCGGCCGCAACAACACCGGCCGCGTCGTGGTGCGCTGGCAGGGCGGCGGCCACAAGCAGCGCTATCGCCTGATCGACTTCAAGCGCAACCGCTTCAACGATCCGGCCACGGTCGAGCGTCTGGAATATGATCCCAACCGCACCGCCTTCATCGCCCTGATCAAGTACAAGGACGGCACCCAGTCCTACATCCTGGCGCCGCAGCGCCTGAATGTCGGCGACACCGTCGTCTCCGGCGACAAGGTGGACGTGAAGGTGGGCAATGCCATGCCGCTGGGCGCCATGCCGGTGGGCACCATCGTCCACAATATCGAGATGAAGCCGGGCAAGGGTGGCCAGGTTGCCCGCTCCGCCGGCGCCTATGCCCAGTATCTGGGCCGCGACGCCGGTTACGCCCTAGTGCGCCTCAACTCCTCGGAGGTGCGCAAGATCCCGCTGACCTGCATGGCTACAGTGGGCGCGGTTTCCAACCCGGACCACATGAACGAGATCCTGGCCAAGGCCGGCCGCAATGTCTGGAAGGGCCGCCGCCCGGCCGTCCGCGGCACAGCCATGAACCCGATCGACCATCCCCATGGCGGCGGCGAAGGCCGCACCAAAGGCGGGCGTCATCCGGTCACGCCCTGGGGCAAGCCCACCAAAGGGGCCAAGACCCGCGTCAACAAGCGCACCACCAAGTTCATCGTGCGCACCCGTAAAGGCAAGGCAAGCACATGACCCGTTCAATCTGGAAAGGCCCGTTCGTAGACGGCTATCTGCTCAAGAAGGCAGAAGCCTATCGTTCGTCAGGCCGCAAGGATGTGATCAAGACCTGGTCGCGCCGTTCCACCATCCTGCCGCAGTTCGTCGGCATCACCTTCGGCGTCTATAACGGCCACAAGCACATTCCCGTGCTGGTGACCGAGGACATGGTTGGTCACAAGCTGGGCGAGTTCTCGCCCACCCGCACCTTCCACGGCCATACCGGCTCCGGCGACAAGAAGGCGAAGAGGGCCTAATGGGCAAGCAATCCCGCGCGCGCGTGCTCGGCGACCATCAGGCGGTCGCGATCGCCCGCAACATCCGCGTTTCCCCCCGCAAGCTCAACCTGGTGGCGCAGCAGATCCGCGGCAAGAAAGTGGATCGCGCCCTGAACGTGCTCACCTTCTCGCCAAAGCGCATTGCCGGCGTGGTCAAGAAGACCCTGCAGTCGGCGATCGCCAATGCCGAGAACAATCACGACCTGGATGTGGACGATCTGGTGGTGGCGGAAGCCAGTGTCGGCAAGAACCTGGTGATGAAGCGGTTCCATGCGCGCGCCCGCGGCAATGCCGGCGGCATCGAGAAATTCTTCAGCCAGATCACCATCGTGGTCGAAGAGAAGCGCGAAGAGAAGAAGGAGGAGGCCAAGGCGCCTGCCTCCAAGAAGGCCGGTGGCAAGCCCGCGGCCAAGAAGACTTCGGGCAAAGCGCCCGCGAAGAAACCTGCGGCCAAGAAGGCCAAGAAGGAAGCTGCCTAATGGGTCAGAAAGTTAATCCCACCGGACTTCGCCTGGGCGTCAACCGCACCTGGGACTCGCGCTGGTACGCTGGCAAGAAGGAGTATGGCAAGCTTCTGCAGGAAGACATCAAGATCCGCGAGTATCTCAGCGACAAGCTGAAGGCCGCCGGCGTCTCCCGCATCGTCATCGAGCGCCCCCACAAGAAGTGCCGCGTCACCATCCATTCTGCCCGTCCGGGCGTGGTGATCGGCAAGAAGGGCGCCGACATCGAGAAGTTGAAGAGCGACGTTCAGAAGTACACCACCGACGAGGTGCACCTGAACATCGTGGAAATCAGGAAGCCCGAAATCGACGCCAAGCTGGTAGCCGAGAATATCGCCCAGCAGCTCGAGCGCCGCGTCGCCTTCCGCCGCGTGATGAAGCGCGCCGTGCAGACCGCCATGCGCCTGGGCGCACTCGGCATCCGCATCACTTGCGGCGGCCGTCTGGGCGGGGCGGAAATCGCCCGCGTGGAATGGTACCGCGAGGGCCGCGTGCCGCTGCATACCCTGCGCGCCGACATCGACTACGGCATCGCCACGGCCTTCACCACCTATGGCACCTGCGGCGTGAAGGTCTGGATCTTCAAGGGCGAGATCATGGAGCACGACCCCATGGCCCAGGACAAGCGCATGGCCGAAGCGGCGGAGGCGTCCAACAAGCCCGCGCGCCAACCGACCCCGGCGCCAGCCCCATAACGGAACCAAGCAATGCTTTCGCCAGCACGCACCAAATACCGCAAGCAGCACAAGGGCCGCATTCACGGACCGGCCAAAGCCGGCACGACCTTGAACTTCGGCCAGTATGGCCTCAAGGCGCTTGAGCCCGAGCGCGTCACCGCGCGCGAGATCGAAGCGGCGCGCCGCGCCATCACGCGCCATATGAAGCGCGCCGGCCGTGTCTGGATTCGCGTCTTCCCGGACGTGCCGGTTTCGAAGAAGCCCGCCGAAGTGCGCATGGGATCGGGCAAGGGCGCGCCGGAATATTGGGTGGCCAAGATCAAGCCCGGTCGCATCATGTTCGAGGTCGACGGCGTGGACACCCAAACGGCGCGCGAGGCGCTGCGGCTCGGCGCCAGCAAGCTTTCGATTCACACCAAATTCGTCGAGCGAGCTGCGTAACGGAGACGGACATGGCCAAGGTCAAAAAAAGCGCCAAGAGCGCGTCCACCGCCGACGATTTCCGCGCCAAAAGCGCGGACGAGCTCGCCGACGCGCTCGCCGGCCTCAAGAAGGAACAGTTCAATCTCCGGTTCCAGCGCGCCAACGGGCAGCTGGAGAACACCGGTCGGGTCCGCTCGGTGCGCAAGGAAATCGCGCGGATCGAAACCGTCCTCACCGAAAAGCGCTCGATGCGCCGCTCGGCGAAAGCATAAGGAACGAAGCTATGCCGAAGCGCGTGCTGCAAGGCGTCGTGGTCAGCGACAAGAACGCCAAGACCGTCGTGGTGAAGGTGGAGCGCCGCTTCACCCACCCTGTGATGGGCAAAACCGTTCGCCGCTCGAAGAAATATCACGCCCACGACGAGAAGGGCGAGTTCAAGGCGGGCGACGTCGTGCGCATTCGCGAGTGCAGGCCGATTTCCAAGTTGAAGACCTGGGAAGCCTTCGAGCGCGTGAGCGGGAAATAGGGTCGCAGGTTCGGGAGCGCAACGATGATTCAGATGTCAACCGAGCTGGACGTGGCCGACAATTCCGGCGCGCGCCGCGTCATGTGCATCAAGGTGATCGGCGGCTCCAAGCGCCGCTACGCGGCTGTCGGCGACACGATCGTCGTGTCGGTCAAGGAGGCCATTCCGCGTGGCCGCGTGAAGAAGGGCGAAGTTCTAAAGGCCGTCGTCGTGCGCACTGCGCATGGCGTGCGCCGTCCGGACGGCAGCCTGATCCGGTTCGACGGCAACGCCGCCGTGCTGATCAATCCTCAGGGCGAGCCCATCGGCACGCGCATTTTCGGCCCGGTCACGCGCGAGCTGCGCGCGAAGAACCACATGAAAATCATTTCGCTCGCGCCGGAGGTGCTGTGATGACCGCCAAGATCAAGAAGGGCGACCGCGTGATCGTCACGACTGGGCGCGACCGGGGCAAGAAGGGCGAGGTGATCAAGGTTTTCCCCAAGGAAGATCGCGCGCTCGTATCCGGCGTGAACATGGTCAAGCGCCATCAGCGCCAGACACAGCGTCAGCAGGGCGGAATCACCTCGAAGGAATCGCCTGTGCATCTGTCCAATCTCGCCCATGTGGATCCGAAATCGGGCGGTCCGACGCGCGTGGGATTCAAGGTGTTGGGCGACGGCCGCAAGGTGCGGTTCGCCAAGAAGTCCGGTGAGGTCATCGATGTCTGAGGCAGGTCAGGAAAAGGCGGCCCAGCCGAAGGCCGAGAAGAAGGCGCTCAAGAAGCGCGAGGAGAAGCAGGCGGGGACGAAGGTCGCCGTCGGCGAGGAGCAGCGCGATCCCAATTACGTGCCGCGATTCAAGAAGCGCTACGACGAGGTTGTCCGACCCGCGCTGATGAAGAAGTTCGGCTACAAGAACCCGATGCAGGTTCCGAAGATCAACAAGATCGTCGTGAACATCGGCGCGGGCGAGGCCGCCAGCGATCAGAAGAAGATCCAGGCCGCGGTCAACGACCTGACCGCGATCACCGGCCAGAAATGCGTCATTACCCGCGCCAAGAAGGCGATCGCGACCTACAAGATTCGCGAGGGCCTGCCGATCGGCGTCAAGGTGACCCTGCGCAAGGACCGCATGTACGAATTCCTCGACCGTCTCATCACCATGGCGCTGCCGCGGGTTCGCGATTTTCGCGGCCTCAACGGCAGGAGCTTCGACGGGCGCGGCAACTACGCAATGGGTCTCAAGGAACACATCGTTTTCGTCGAGATCGACTACGACAAGACGGAAACGGTGTGGGGCATGGACATCATCTTCAATACGTCCGCGAAGACCGACGCCGAAGCCAGAGCGCTTCTCGAAGGCTTCCAATTCCCGTTCATGAACTGAAAGAGCGACCGCAATGGCGAAACTGAGCCAGATCAACCGAAACAGGAAGCGCGAGAAAATGGTCGCGCAATATGCGGCCAAGCGCGCGGCGCTGAAGCAGAAGGCCGAGGACATGTCGGTCGCGCCGGAGGACCGGTTCGCGGCGCGGCTGAAGCTGGCCAAGCTGCCGCGCAATTCCTCGAAGACGCGCATCCATCATCGCTGCGAAATGAGCGGGCGCGCGAAGGGCTATTACCGCAAGGTGAGGCTGTCGCGAATTGCGCTGCGCGATCTTGCGAATTTCGGCCAGATTCCCGGCATGACCAAGGCCAGCTGGTAGGAGAAGAACAGACATGGCGATCACCGATCCGATTGGCGATCTTCTCACGCGTATCCGGAACGGCCAGCTCCGCGGCACGGCGAAGATCAAGTCGCCGAATTCCCGTCTGCGCGTGCGGCTGCTGGACGTGCTGCAGCAGGAAGGGTTCATCCGCGGCTACGCCGAGGTCGAATTCAAGGAGACTGGCCGCAAGGAGCTCGAGATCGAGCTGAAATACCACGACGGGCGGCCGGTGATCCGCGAACTCAAGCGCGTGTCGACGCCGGGCCGGCGCGTCTACGCCTCGGTGAAGGAGCTGAAGCCGCATCGTCAGGGGCTCGGCGTGTCGATCGTTTCGACGCCCAGGGGCGTGATGACCGACTCCGCGGCGCGCGAGCAAAACGTCGGCGGCGAAGTCCTCTGTCAGGTGTTCTAGGAGATTTTCGATGTCACGGATCGGCAAGAAACCGGTCGCACTGCCGAAGGGCGTCACGGCGACGGTCGAAGGCAAGACCGTCAAGGTGAAGGGCCCCAAGGGCGAGCTCAAGGTCAGGCTGGTCGACGAGGTCGACGCCAGCGTCGGGCCCGACGGGGTGACGATCACGCCGCGGAAAGAGTCCGAGCGCGCGCCGGCGATGTGGGGACTGAGCCGGACGCTGGTCAACAATCTCGTCGTCGGCGTCACCCAGGGCTTCCAGTCCAAGCTCGAGATTCAAGGCGTCGGCTACAGGGCCGCGGTGCAGGGCAAAAACCTCAATCTGCAGCTGGGCTTCAGCCACGACGTCGTCTATCCGATTCCGCAGGGCATCTCGATCGTCGCGGAAAAGCCCACCGCGTTGACGGTCTCGGGCATCGATAAGCAGCTGGTCGGACAGGTCGCCGCGGAAATTCGCGCATTCCGCAAGCCGGAGCCCTACAAGGGCAAGGGCGTGCGCTACGCCGGCGAATATGTCCGCCGCAAGGAAGGCAAGAAGAAGTAACCGCCATGGTCAAGCGCCTCACTCATTTCGAAAAGCGCCGCAAGCGCACGCGCCATCGCATCGCGACCAACGCCGCGGGCCGGCCGCGCCTGTCGGTCTTCCGCTCGGGCCGGCACATCTACGCGCAGATCATCGACGATCGCGCGGCGGCGACTTTGGCCGCAGCATCGAGCAACGAGAAAGAAGGCCGCCCCGAGAAGACCTACAACGTCGCGGCCGCGGCCGCCGTCGGCAAGAAGATCGCCGAGCGCGCGCTCGCCAAGGGCGTCAAACAGGTAGTCTTCGATCGCGGCGGCTACATCTATCATGGGCGCGTGAAGGCGCTCGCGGAGGCCGCCCGCGAAGGCGGCCTGGACTTTTAGGGAAGGAATGCCAAGTGGCGCGTGAAGAAGGAAAACGCCGGGACCGTGGCGACCGCGAGGAGCGCGACAACGAGTTCGTCGACAAGCTCGTGCACATCAACCGCGTGGCCAAGGTGGTCAAGGGCGGTCGCCGTTTCGGGTTTGCGGCGCTCGTGGTCGTCGGCGATCAGCGCGGCCGCGTGGGCTTCGGCCACGGCAAGGCGCGCGAAGTTCCGGAAGCGATCCGCAAGGCGACCGACGAGGCCAAGAAGACGCTGATCCGCGTTCCGCTCAAGGATGGGCGCACGCTGCACCACGAAGTACGCGGCCACCACGGCGCGGGCAAGGTGATCGTGCGGCCGGCTCCGGCGGGAACCGGCGTGATCGCCGGCGGTCCGCTTCGCGCGGTGTTTGAGGCGCTCGGCGTGGGCGATGTGGTCTCCAAGTCGTTGGGCACTTCCAATCCCTACAACATGGTGCGCGCTGTGTTTAACGCGCTCCAGAACCAGCAGAGCCCGCGCATGGTGGCGCAGCGCCGCGGTCGCAGCGTTGCGGAGATCATCTCGCGCCGGGAAGGCCAGAAGGGCGAACAGGCGGCGGGAGCGTAAGAGATGGCCGAAAAGAAATCGCAATCCAGGAAGACGCTCACGGTGCGCCAGATTCGCAGCGCCGCGCGGCGGCCCGCGATTCAGGCGGCGACCCTGCGCGGCCTCGGCCTCGGAAAGATTCGCCGCACCCGGACGCTGGAAGACACGCCGGCGGTGCGCGGAATGATCCGCTCGATCGCGCATCTGGTCGAGATCGTGGAAGAGAACAAATAGCTGGCGGCGGGCTCGCGCGGAGCACGGCCATGACGAGGTCACAATGAAGCTCAACGAAATTCGCAACAATCCGGGCGCGCGCAAGCGAAAGCTCAAGGTGGGCCGCGGATCGTCCTCCGGCCTCGGCAAGACCTCGGGGCGCGGCGTCAAGGGCGCGAAGGCGCGCACCGGCACCAAGGTTTATGGCTTCGAGGGCGGCCAGATGCCGCTGCACATGCGCATGCCGAAGCGCGGCTTCAACAACATCTTCGCCAACGACTTCGCGGAAGTGAACCTCGGGCGTCTGCAAAAGGCGATCGACGAGAAGCGCATCGACGCATCGGTCAAGATCACCGAGGAGGCGCTGCGCAAGGCGGGTCTTGCCCACAAGAGCCGCGACGGCGTGCGTCTTCTCGGCCAGGGCGCGCTGACTTCCAAAGTGGATATCGAAGTCGCCGGCGCCTCGTCCGGCGCGCGCGCCGCGGTCGAAAAGGCCGGCGGCGCGATTTCGACGACCTTCCGCAAGAAAATTCACATGAACAAGAAGGGCGAACCGGGCAAGCGTCGGCAGCGGCGCGCCCAATCCGCCGAAAAGCGGGCGGCGCGCAACGCTTGAAACCCTCTTATAATGTCGCGTGGCCGCCCCCATATGGCGGCCTGGGAGAGTAGGGCATGCCCTCAGCAGCCGAGCAGCTAGCCTCGAATTTCAATTTCAGCAGCTTCGGCAAGGCGACCGAGTTGCGGCAGCGGCTCTTGTTCACGCTGGGGGCGCTGATCGTGGCGCGCGTGGGCACCTATATTCCCATGCCGGGCATCGATCCGGCCCAACTTGCCCAGATGATGCAGCATCAGGCCGGCGGCGTGCTCGACGTGTTCAATGTGCTGGCCGGCGGCGCGATCGGACGCATGGCGATCTTCGCTCTCGGCATCATGCCCTACATTTCGGCCTCGATCATCATGCAGCTGATGACGAGCGTCTTTCCGGAGCTGGACGCGCTCAAGAAGGAGGGCGCGGCGGGCCAGAAGATCATCAATCAATACACGCGATACGGAACCGTCGGCCTGGCCGCGGTGCAGGCGTTCGGCATCGCCATCGGCCTCGAGCACACGGGCAACGTCGTGATGGACCCCGGCTGGTCGTTCCGCATCACCGCCATGATCACGCTGACGGGCGGCACGATCCTTCTGATGTGGATCGGCGAACAGATCACCAGTCGCGGCATCGGCAACGGCATCTCGCTGATCATTTACGTGGGCATCGTGGCGCGCTTTCCGTCCTATTTCGGGCAAATCTTCGAATCGGCTCGCACCGGCGCGATGTCGCCGATCGCGGTGATCGCGCTTCTGGGCGGCGCCGTGGCGCTTATCGGCTTCATTGTGTTCATGGAGCGCGCGCAGAGGCGGCTGCTGGTGCAATATCCGAAGCGGCAGGTGGGAAATCGGATGTTCGGCGGCGAGTCGTCGCACTTACCTCTGAAGCTCAACGTGTCCGGCGTGATACCGCCGATCTTCGCCTCTTCGATCCTGCTCATGCCGACGACGGTGGCGACGTTCTACGCCCAGAGCGTTTCGGGGTGGGTCCAGACGCTGGTGACCTATCTGAGTCCGGGCCGCTGGGTTTACGAGTCGCTTTACGCGCTGATGATCCTGTTCTTCACGTTCTTCTACACCTCCGTGGTCTTCAATCCTGAGGAGACGGCGGACAATCTGAAGAAGTATGGCGGCTTCATCCCCGGCATCCGTCCCGGAAAGAAGACAGCCGAGTACATCGACTACGTTCTCACCCGCACCACCGTGGTCGGCGCGATCTATCTGGCGGTCGTCTGCCTCATTCCAGATTTTGCGCGCTCGGAGATCGCCCTGTCGCTTGGCGGCACTTCGATCCTCATCATGGTCAGCGTCACCATGGATACGGTGGCGCAAATCCAGAGTCACCTCATCGCCCAGCAATATGAAGGCCTCATCAAGAAGGCGAAGCTCCGCGGCGCGCGGCGATGAATCTCATCCTTTTCGGGCCGCCCGGCGCGGGCAAGGGTACGCAGGCGCGCATCCTCACCGAGCGGCATGGCTGGCCGCAGCTCTCGACGGGCGAGATGCTACGCGCGGCGGTCAAGGCGGGCACCGAACTGGGCAGAAAGGTCGACGCGCTGCTCACCAGGGGCGAGCTCGTTCCCGACGACGTCGTGGTCGGCATCATCGCCGAACGGCTCGACCTTCCGGATTGCGCAAAGGGCGTGGTCCTCGACGGATT
This sequence comes from Rhizomicrobium sp., assembly GCA_035549135.1. Taxonomy (GTDB): domain Bacteria; phylum Pseudomonadota; class Alphaproteobacteria; order Micropepsales; family Micropepsaceae; genus Rhizomicrobium. The sequence continues at coordinate 9,756 of DASZRM010000099.1, forward strand.
TCCGCGCACCATTCCGCAGGCTGAGGCGCTCGACTCGATGCTGGCGAAGCGCGGCCGACAGATCGATCTTGTTCTGGAACTAAAGGTCGACGACGCCGTCCTGCTCGAGCGCGTGGAGCAGCGAATCAAGGGCGACGGCCCTTTGCGCTCGGACGACACGCCGGAGACGCTGAGGCACAGGCTCGGCGTCTATTACAAGAACACCGCGCCGCTGCTCGATTACTATCGCCGGCGGAACAAGCTCGTCACCGTCGACGGCATGGCTCCGATTTCGGTGGTGGCGGCGGCCATCGACGCGATCGTCGCCGAGCGGCTCAAGGCGCTGGGTTAGCGTCCGTCGCGGATCGCCGAAGCTAAGGATCGTCGGGGCGGGGCGGATGGGCTGGCCCGTGCCCCGGGGCGATCCGGTCCATCGGCCGGGTCGGCCAGCGGCCAGGCGGCCTTCCGCGGCGCAAGGCCGCCGCTCGCGCGGAAGGTCCAGCGTGGTGCGCCCTTTCGCGGCGCCCAACCGCGGCTCCTCCGGTGGTCGGCAGCGGTTGAATTGGCCGCAATAAACACTATGTTGCAGCCGTTGACTGGGGCGCGGGCATTTCTATAATTCGCGCCCTCGCGGCAGATTTCCTGTCAAATCCATGGCTTAGAGGCCCTTCCTGGAAGCGGCGTCCCAAGGGTTCGGCAGGGTTTTGTGCTGCAATAAATCGTTAAGAATTCCAGTGGCTTAGCGCCGAAGGATCAGGCTGTGGCACGCATCGCAGGCGTCAATATCCCAACCCAGAAGCGGGTCGAAATCGGCCTGCGCTACATTCACGGCATTGGCCCGGCCAAGGCCAAGGAAATCTGTGACAAGGTCGGCATCGCGGAGAATCGCCGCGTTCACGATCTGACCGAGTCGGAGATTATCCAGATCCGCGAAGTGATCGACCGCGATTACCTCGTGGAGGGCGATCTGCGCCGGGAAGTGGCCATGAACATCAAACGGCTGATGGACCTCGGCTGCTATCGCGGCCTTAGGCACCGCAAGAGCCTTCCCGTGCGCGGCCAGCGCACCCACACCAACGCGCGCACCCGCAAGGGGCCCGCAAAGGCCATCGCCGGCAAGAAGAAGGTGACGAAGTAACATGGCTGCTCCCGAGAAAAAGACCTCCGGCCGCGCGCGCAAGAAGGAAAAGAAGAACGTCGTCGTCGGCGTGGCGCATGTGGCCGCGACCTTCAACAACACGATCGTCACCATCACGGATCAGGCGGGCAACGCGGTGTCGTGGTCGTCGGCCGGCATGATGGGCTTTAAGGGTTCGCGCAAATCGACGCCTTATGCGGCGCAGGTCGCCGCCGAGGACGCCGGCAAGAAAGCGATGGAGCACGGCATGCGCACGCTCGAGGTGGAAGTCAGCGGGCCCGGTTCCGGCCGCGAATCCGCGTTGCGCGCGCTCCAGACCATCGGGCTCACCGTCACCTCGATTCGCGACGTGACGCCGATCCCGCATAACGGCTGCAGGCCCCCGAAGCGCCGGCGCGTTTGAGTTTCGAGAGCTTTCGCAAACCCCGTCGAACGAAAGGATGCGCCGCTCTCCGCATCCGGGACACGATGAGGAACAGATGTTTCAGAAGAACTGGCAGGAACTGATCAAGCCGCAAAAGCTCCGCGTGGAAGCGGGGCACGAAGCGGGCAAGCAGGCGACCATCGTCGCCGAGCCATTGGAGCGCGGCTTCGGCCTCACGCTCGGAAACGCGCTGCGCCGCGTGCTGCTGTCCTCGCTCCAGGGCGCAGCCATCACCTCGATCCAGATCGAGGGCGTGCTGCACGAATTCTCCTCGATCGCGGGCGTGCGCGAAGACGTGACCGACATCGTGCTCAATGTGAAGCAGATTGCGCTGCGCATGCACGCCGAAGGCCCGAAGCGCTTGTCGCTGCGCAAGCAGGGTCCGGGCGAGGTGACGGCCGGCGACATCGCCGCCAGCGCCGACATCGAAATTCTCAATCCCGACCTTGTGCTGTGCACGCTCGATGAGAAGGTCGAGTTCCGCATGGAGCTGACCGTCGCCACGGGCAAGGGGTACGTGCCCGCGGACCGCAACCGGCCGGAAGACGCGCCGATCGGGCTCATCCCGGTCGACAGCCTGTTCTCTCCGGTGAAGAAGGTCTCCTACAAGGTCGAGAACACCCGCGAAGGCCAGATTCTCGACTACGACAAGCTCACGCTGACGGTGGAGACCAACGGCGCCGTGACGCCCGACAACGCGGTCGCCTACGCGGCGCGCATCCTCCAGGACCAACTCCAGATCTTCATCAACTTCGAAGAGCCGCGGGAGCGCGTGTCGGAAGAGGCCAAGCCCGATCTCGCCTTCAATCCGGTGCTGCTCAAGAAGGTGGACGAGCTCGAGCTTTCGGTGCGCTCGGCCAACTGTCTCAAGAACGACAATATCGTCTATATCGGCGACCTCATCCAGAAGACGGAGGCGGAGATGCTCCGCACCCCGAATTTCGGACGCAAGTCGCTTAATGAGATCAAGGCGGTTCTGGCCGAGATGGGCCTGCACCTCGGAATGGAAGTGCCGGGCTGGCCGCCGGAGAACATCGAAGACCTCGCCAAGAGGTATGAGGATCAATACTAGGGCAACGAAGGGATGGGCCGCGGGCGTTCATGCGCTGTTGCTGTGAACGCTGGCGGGCCATGACAGGGTATATCGAATGCGCCACCGTAATGCAGGCCGCAAGCTCGGCGTAAAGACGCAGCATCGCAACGCCATGTTCGCGAACATGGCGGCCGCGCTGATCAAACACGAGCAGATCAAGACCACGCTGCCCAAGGCGAAGGAGCTTCGTCCGGTGGTCGAGAAGCTGGTGACCCTCTCGCGCCGCGGGGCGAAGGACCTGCACGCTCGCCGCCAGGCGCTCTCGCAGATTCGCGACGAGGCGCAGGTCAAAAAGCTGTTCGACGTCATCGGTCCGCGCTACGCCGGCCGGCCAGGCGGCTATACCCGCGTGCTCAAGGCGGGATTTCGCCACGGCGACAACGCCGCGATGGCCTTCATCGAGTTCGTCGACCGCGATCCGGACGCCAAAGGCCAGGATTCGGGTCCGGTGAGCGTTGGTGACGAGGAAGCAAGCGAGGCGTAACTTTCTCGTTAGGCTGGTAACCTATAAGGGCGGCTCCATGGGGTCGCCCTTTCGCGTTTCAGGAGAGAAGACATGAACCGATCATTGCTGGTCGCCGCGGCCTTGGTCGTAGCGGGCGGCGGCGCTCTTTTTGCGCTCAGCGCGTCGCGCGCGCCCGCGCGCCCGCCAGCCCCCAAGCCGGCCGCCCAGCTCGCGGTCGAGCGCAACGTGGCGACCCCGCAGTCGATGGGGGAGATCCAGCTGACATTCGCCCCAATCGTCAAACGCGTGGCGCCGGCGGTGGTCAATGTCTATACGCGCAGCGTCGTCCAGACCCCAGTCAACCCGTTCTTCAACGATCCGTTCTTTCAGAGATTCTTCGGCGGCGGAGGGCTCACCCGCCAGCGAGTCCAACAATCGCTCGGTTCCGGCGTCATCGTGCGCAGCGACGGCGCTATCCTGACCAATAATCACGTCATCGAGGGCGCCCAGGACATCGTCGTCGCCCTCAACGATCGCCGGGAATTCAAAGCCAGGGTCGTGCTCGCCGATCCGCGCACCGATCTCGCCGTGCTCAAGATCGACACCCATGGCGAAAGCCTGCCGACGCTTCCGTTCGCCGACAGCGATCGCGTCCATGTCGGCGATCTCGTGCTGGCGATCGGCGATCCGTTCGGCGTCGGCCAGACGGTCACGATGGGCATCGTCTCGGCGCTCGCGCGCACGAAGGTCGGCGCCTCCGACTATCAGTTCTTCATCCAGACGGACGCTGCGATCAATCCGGGCAATTCCGGCGGGGCTCTGGTCACGACGGACGGTCGGCTCGCCGGCATCAACACATCCATCGTGTCGAATTCCGGCGGATCGATCGGCATCGGTTTCGCGATCCCGTCGAACATGGCCAGGCGCATTCTCGAAGGCGCAAACAGCGGCGGCGTGAAGCTCGCCTGGCTCGGGGCCGACGGTCAGGCCGTGACGGACGACATCGCGCGCAGCATCGGCTTGTCGCGCCCGGGCGGCGTTCTCCTGCGCAGCGTCTATCCGGGCGGACCGGCGGCGAAAGCGGGTTTGAAGGTGGGCGACGTGGTGCTCTCCATCGACGGCTTTCCGGTCGACGACATGCAGGCGCTCAACTATCGCATCGCGACCCACAATGCGGGCGACGCCCCGACCATGAAAATCGCTTCGGACGGCCGCACCCGCGACGTTTCGGTCAAGCTCGCGCTTCCGCCGGACGGTCCGCGCCAGGCGACGACCATCGGCGGACGCAATCCGCTTACCGGCGCGCGAGTCGAGAATCTGTCCCCGGCGGCCGCGCTCGATCTGGAGCTGGAGCCGACGGCGACGGGCGTCGCGGTCATTCATCCCGGCCGCTCCATCGCCGCCAATCAGGGATTTCAGGCCGGCGATATCATCCGTTCGGTCAACGGCCAGACCATTCGCAACGTGGCCGAGCTCCAGCGGGCGCTTGTGCAGGCGGGCGGCCATTGGGACCTGGTCATCGACCGCGGCGGGCGAATGCTGACTCTGAGCGTGGACGGCTGAGCCCCGGCCGGGACGGGCGGAAGACTACGCAATCCGGGCGCGGGCCTATCGCTATCAGCCGTTCGCCGCTGGCGCTATTCTTGGGCGATGACGGATCTCTTCGAGGCCGGCGGACTGGTCGACGACGCGCCGCGGCCGCTCGCCGACCGGCTCAGGCCGCAATCGCTCGCCGACGTCGTGGGCCAGGACCACCTGATCGGTCCGGATGGACCCATCGGGCGCATGATCGCGGCGAACCGGCCGCATTCGATCGTTCTCTGGGGGCCGCCGGGCACGGGCAAGACCACCATCGCCCGCCTGCTGTCGCGCGCGTTCAAGCTGCATTTCGAACAATTGTCGGCCGTCTTTTCCGGGGTTGCAGATCTCAAGAAGACGTTCGACGCCGCACGGGCGCGTCGCAAGACAGGGCAGGGCACGCTGCTCTTCATCGACGAAATCCACCGCTTCAACCGGAGCCAGCAGGATTCCTTCCTGCCGGTGATGGAGGACGGAACCATCGTCCTTGTCGGCGCCACCACCGAAAATCCCTCGTTCGAACTGAACGGCGCGCTTCTGTCGCGGGCGCAGGTGCTGGTGCTGCGCCGGCTCGACGATGCGGCGCTCGAAACGCTCATCCAACGGGCGGAAACACATTTCGGCCGAAAGCTTCCGCTGACCGACGATGCGCGCGCCTCGCTGCGCGCCATGGCCGATGGAGACGGGCGCTACCTTCTCAATCTGGTCGAGGAGCTCGAGGCGGTGAGAGCGGCGGCGGCGCTCGACACGGCGGGCCTCGTCGCCGCGATTCAGAAGCGCGCCCCGCTCTACGACAAGAGCCGCGAGGAGCACTACAACATCATCTCGGCGCTGCACAAATCCATTCGCGGCAGCGATCCCGACGCGGCGCTCTATTGGCTCGCGCGCATGCTGGCCGGCGGCGAGCAGCCGCTCTACATCGCCCGTCGTCTCGTGCGCGCTGCGGTCGAGGATATCGGTCTTGCCGATCCCCAGGCCTTGGTCCAGGCGCTCGCAGCCAAGGAGATGTATGATTTTCTTGGCAGCCCGGAGGGGGAGATCGCGCTCGCCCAGACCGTGATCTATCTGGCCACCGCGCCGAAATCGAATGCCGTCTATAAGGCGCTCGGCGCAGCCAAAAGGGCTGCGGCCGAACATGGATCGCTCATGCCGCCGGCGCATATTCTGAATGCGCCGACAAAGCTGATGAAGTCTCTCGGCTATGGCAAAGGCTACGAATACGACCACGAGGCCGAGGAAGGATTTTCCGGGCAGAACTATTTCCCGGACGGCATGGCGCGCGAGATCTATTATGCGCCCCGCGAAGCGGGGTTCGAACGCGAGGTCTCAAAGCGCCTCGAATACTGGGCGAGGCTACGCGCCAAGAAGGCGGGCGGTTAGGCCAGTTCGCGCTCGCGAGCCTTGAACCAGTCGATGACGTCGGCGCGCGAGCCGCGCGTCAAACGCGCCCAATGTCCGTTCCGGAACGCGTCGGCATGGGCTCCATCCCACCAGGTTTCGTGTCCGACGAGCAATCTCCATCCGTCGCGCCCGCTTTGCGCCAGTTCGTAGACCTCGAGCTGGAACGCGCAGGCTGGGGAGCGGTGGGAGAGGCGCTCGCGCGTCCAGCGAACGCCTTCCACGGTCCAGGCGTCGCAGCCGCGATCGCGTCCCGTCGCCGAGGCGATCAGCGAGAAAAGATTGAAGAAGCGATTGTCGCCAAGGCGCATCGCCTAGCCGCCGTCGCTTCCGTAGCGGAGGACCTTGACCTTTTCGATGGTGACGAGCCCGCTGCCCATCAGCGCGTCGAGCGCGGGCAGGAAGCCGTTGATCTTCTCCTCGCTGTCGACGATCTCGATGACAAGCGGAAGGTCTTCTGAGAGCCTCAATATCTTCGCGGTGTGCAGGCGGCTGGAGTGGCCGAAACCCATCGGTCCGCGGATCACCGTGGCGCCCGCCAGCCCCGCCTCTCGCGCCTTGAGCACGATGGCTTCGTAGAGCGGGCGGCGATCGTGACGGTCGCTCTCGCCGAGAAAGACGCGAAGCAGCACGGCGTCCTGGGGTATCTTCATCCTCACGCCCCCTTAAGCTGGTTCAGGCTCGCCGCCGCAAGGTGGCCGAGCCAGGCGAAGAACAGGCAGAACGAGACCGAACCCACGATGTTGCCTCCGGCGTACAGCCACTCGCCGTCGCGCATCAGATTGAGCGTCTGCAGGCTGAACGACGAGAAGGTGGTGAAGCCGCCGCACAATCCGGCCATCACGAATTGACGGCCCTCCGCGCTGACGAAAACCCGCCCGTCCGGCGCGGTCAGCGCCGCGAAGAAGCCGATGACGAAGGAGCCAAGCGCGTTCACCGCCAGCGTGCCCCATGGAAAGGTCTCGCCGAACGCGGCGGCCACGAGACCGGAGCCGAAATATCGCGCGACCCCGCCAAGGGCGCTGCCGAGCGCAACCAACAGATAGATCTGCACGCCCGCAATCTCCCGCCAACGGTCGCTGCGCCTGCGCGCAGCCGGTTCATCCGGCAGGAGTCATCAGCCCGGCGCGGCGGTTTCGGGGGACCCCATCCCCATCGCCGCGACGCTATGGCGACTCGCGCGCCCGGTCAACGCGCCGGGAACTGGCGCCTTGGCGGAGACGTTCTGAATGTCACCAGGTCCGCGCCATGACGCCTCATCTGACCTTGCAGAAGGCCGCAATCCGGCTTGCGCTGACGCTTCTGGCCAGCGGGCTGATCGGCCTCAATCGCGAGGTCGCCGGCCACGCCGCCGGATTCCGCACGACGATTCTAGTGTCCCTGGCGGCTTCGCTCGCCATGATGCAGATGCAGGTGCTTCTCGCCGCCACCGGAAAAACGCCGTCGTCGTTCGGCGTCATGGACATGATGCGCCTTCCGCTCGGCATATTGTCCGGCATGGGCTTCATCGGCGCGGGCGCGATCCTGAGGCGTGGCAATCTCGTCATCGGCGTCACCACCGCGGCGACGCTCTGGGTTGTTACGGTGTTAGGGCTCTTGTTCGGCGGCGGCCAGATCTGGCTGGGCGTCGGCGGCACGCTTCTGGCCGCGGGCGTGCTTTGGATGCTGAAACGGGTCGATGACGCGGTCGTTCGCCTGCGCAGGGCGACGATGACCGTGCGCGGCGACACGGCGGCGCTCGATGTCTCCGCAGTCAAGTCGGCGGCGAAGCATGCGCAATACGACCTCGAGCTTCGCGACATCGAACACGAGAACCGACAGACTTCCGTACGCTTCCTGGTGCGCTGGCGCGGCGCGCCGCACGACGAGGCGCCTGCGGGGCTGCTGTCGGAGCTGACAGGGATGGCCGGCGTCACGAGCGTACGTTGGTTCTATCGGACCGAATGAAGCCCAGGTTGCCGCGCGGCGCGTTTTTCGCTACCCCGGGGCGGAAAACCTGCTCCTACAGATGGCCGAAAACGCTCAATTCGTGGCCGAAGACGAAAGCGGCATTCGTCTCGATCGCTGGTTCAAACGCCGCTATCCGGCGCTCACGCATGGCCGGCTGGAGAAGCTTTTGCGCACGGGCCAGGTGCGCCTCGATGGGCGGCGCGCAAAGGCGGCGGATCGCGTGGAAGCTGGACAGGAGGTTCGCGTGCCGCCGCAGGTGGCCAACCAGCCGGCGGAAAAAAGGCCCAAGCCCGCGCCAAGTCTTTCCGCCGGGCCGTCGCTGCAGGACATGATATTGTACATGGACAGCTCAGTGATCGTGCTGAACAAGCCGGCAGGGCTGGCGACGCAGGGCGGCAGCGGCCTCACGCGCCACATCGACGGCATGCTCGATCAGCTTCAGTTCGAGAAGAACCAGCGGCCGCGTCTTGTGCATCGTCTCGACCGCGACACCTCCGGCGTGCTCGTGATCGCGCGGACCGTGCCCGCGGCCGCGTCGCTCTCGCGGGCGCTGGCGCAGCGCGACGCATCCAAGATCTATTGGGCGCTGACACGCGGCGCGCCGAAGCAGAAGCGCGGGACCGTCAGGGCGGCGCTGGCCAAGGAGGGCGGGCGGGGCGCCGAGCGCATGACGGTCGCCGATCACGATGAGGCCAAGCACGCCGTCACCGACTACGCGGTCATCGATCGGGCCGGCGAGGAATTCGCCTGGGTCGCCGCGAGGCCCCACACCGGCCGCACGCACCAGATCCGCGTGCATCTGGCGTCTCTTGGAACGCCCATCGTCGGCGATTTCAAATATGGCGGCCAGGCGGCGCGCGGGAAAGGCGCCGTCGCCGACAAGCTGCATCTGCATGCCCGCTCGATCGATATCGCGCGGCCGGACGGCGGCCGGCTGGTTGTCACGGCGCCTTTGCCGGATCATATGAGAAGGTCCTGGGACCTGCTCGGCTTCGACGCCGAAGATACGAAGGACCATTTTGCCAAGGGCGGCGGAAGATGAGCGTGACCGACGGACGGCCCGATTTCATCGTGAACTGGCGAGCGGTGGAGGCGCCGGCCGCGCCGCCCGGCGCGCATGAGGATTTCGGATTTGCGTCAGAGCTTTCGGCGGCCACCGGCATCAATCATTTCCGCGCGGCGCATTTTCGGATTCCGCCGGGTCTGCGCGCTTATCCGCCGCTGGCGATGGACGATCTGGAGATTTTCGCCTTCGTGCTCGAGGGCGCTCCGGATCTGTGGGCGGATGGTCATCTCTTCCGTCTGAAGGAGGGCGAGGGCGTGAGCCTCAACGCGCGCACCGGCATGGCGCACAGCCTGATCAACAATTCCAAGCGGGATGCGCGGATTTTTGTGATGAGCGAGGCCTTCCGGCGCAACGGCAAAGCCGTTCATCCAAAGGATGAGGTTGGCAACGATAACCTCAAGAAAATGAACATGTTTTGGCCGGACGCACCGGCGCGCAAGCTTGGCCCCAACAGCGGCAGGCCCGGCGACGAGGCGGGGCGCAGGCGCGCGCGGCCCGACTTCGTCGTCCACTGGCGGGACATCCTTAACAAGAAGCCCGCGCTCTATCCCAGGAGCGACGAGGCGCAGGGACTGGCCGCGCGCTTCGACAACCGGGCGCGGTTCAGCCGCATTGGCGCGCATGTGCAGCTTCTAAAGCCCGGGCGCCGCACGAGCTGGCCGCATGCCGAGCGCGACGAGAGCGAATACGGCTATGTCGTATCCGGGCGGATCGACGCCTGGAACGACGGCCGCATCACGGCCATGGGCGAGGGCGATTTCATAGGCTGGCGCAACGGCACGGGCGTCACCCATGTCCTGATCAACAACAGCGACGAGGACGCCGTGCTCATCATCGGCGGCGAGCGCTCGCGCTACGCCAACCAGTACTGGTATCCGTTCCATCAAAAGTTCAACAAGGAAATCGGAAAGACCTATTGGGCCGATCACCCCAAGCCCAAGCTCGGACCGCATGACGGGCTTCCCGATGCGCTCCGCGCGCGCGTGCCGAAGCGCCTGCAACGCGACCCCGTGAAAGCGAACGAAGCCGCGCGCCTCCTGGGCAAGAGTGCGAAGACGCGCAAATGAAGCGCTTCTATCGGGACGTGGCGGTCACGTCCGACAACGCGATTGCGCTCGACGGCAAGACGCTGAGAACGCCGCGCGGCGCGCCGGCCGGACTGCCGACGCGGGCGCTCGCCGAAGCGATGGCGGAGGAATGGCGCGCGCAGGGCGAGGTGATCGACGCACAGGCCATGCCGCTCACCAAGCTCGCCAATACGGCCATCGACGGCGTGGCGAAGCGTCGCGAAGCGGTCGTCGCGGAAATTCTCCGTTTCGGCTCGCACGATCATCTCTGCTATCGCGCCAAAGAGCCCGCCGAACTGGTTCGCCGCCAGACCGAAGGCTGGGACCCGATGCTCGATTGGGTCGAGACGCGCTACGGCGCGCGGCTCGCCACTCAGTCTGGGATCGCATCGGTTCCGCAGTCCGAAGCCGCCATCGACGCGCTGCGAGATGCCGTAGAAACGTTCAATCCTTTCGCGCTCGCTGCGCTTCACGTCATCGCATCGATTTGCGGATCGCTGGTTCTGGCGTTGGCCGTCGCGGAACAGCGCCTGTCCGCGGCGGACGCCTTTGCGTTGTCCCGGATCGACGAACGGTTTCAGGCCGAGACATGGGGTCTCGATTCGGAGGCGGAGGCGAGGGCGGCGCGGTTGAACGACGAGTTGAAAAACGCCGAGCGGTTTTTTCATCTGTTGTAGGGTCTCCCTCGCCCCCGCGAAGCGGGGGAGAGGGCCGGGGTGAGGGGGTATAGGACGGACGGTTCCCCCTCACCCTTGCCCTCTCCCCCTGGAAGGGGGAGAGGGAATAAGGTGGCGCAAATCATCATACGAATCCGGGCGGGCCATGAAGCACATCATCCAGGAACTGGAACAGCGCCGCGAACGCGCGAGGCTCGGCGGCGGCAAGGCCCGCATCGATGCGCAGCACGCGCGCGGCAAGCTGACGGCGCGCGAGCGCATCGACCTCTTGCTCGACGAGAACTCCTTCGAGGAGTTCGACATGTTCATCGAGCATCGCAACAAGGATTTCGACGCCGATAAGACGATCATCCCCGGCGACGGCGTGGTGACCGGCTGGGGCATGATCAACGGCCGCATGACCTATGTCTATGCGAAGGACTTCACCGTCTTCGGCGGCTCCTTGTCGGAGACGCACGCGCAGAAAATCGTGAAGATCCAGCAGATGGCGATGCAGAACGGCGCGCCGGTGATCGGCCTGCTCGACGCCGGCGGGGCGCGCATCCAGGAAGGCGTCTCCTCGCTCGCGGGTTACGGCGAGGTGTTCCGGCACAACGTGCTCGCCTCGGGCGTCGTGCCGCAGATCAGCGCGATCATGGGACCATGCGCGGGCGGGGATGTCTATTCGCCGGCGATGACCGACTTCATCTTCATGGTGCGCGACACCTCTTACATGTTCATTACCGGTCCCGACGTCGTGAAGACGGTGACGCAGGAGGATGTGACGCCGGAGCAGCTCGGCGGCGCCAAAGTCCACACGACGAAATCAGCGGTCGCAGACGGCGCCTATGACAACGATGTGATCTGCATCGAGGAGATCCGGCGGCTGATGGATTTCCTTCCGCTGTCGAACCGCGACCGGGTTCCGCACTGGCCGACGAGCGACGATCCCAAGCGCGTGGAGATGTCGCTCGACACGTTGGTGCCGGAGAATCCCAACAAGCCCTACGACATGAAGGAACTGATTCTGAAGGTCGCGGACGAGGGCGATTTCTTCGAGATCGGAGAAGCCTTCGCAAGGAACATCATTACCGGCTTCGGGCGGCTCGAAGGCTCGACCGTGGGCTTCGTCGCCAATCAGCCGATGGTGCTGGCCGGCGTGCTCGACAGCGACTCCAGCCGCAAGGCCGCGCGCTTCGTGCGCTTCTGCGACTGTTTCAACATTCCGATCGTGACTTTCGTCGATGTACCCGGCTTTCTGCCCGGCGTGGCGCAGGAGCATGGCGGCATCATCAAACACGGCGCCAAGCTGCTCTTCGCCTATGCCGAGGCGACGACGCCGAAGGTCACCGTCATCACGCGCAAGGCCTATGGCGGGGCCTATGATGTCATGGCGTCCAAGCATATGCGCGCCGATGTGAACTATGCTTGGCCTTCGGCGCAGATCGCGGTGATGGGCGCCAAGGGCGCGGTGGAGATCATTTTCCGCAACGAGCGGGGCAATCCGGACGCCATCGCCGAGCGCACGAAGGAATACGAAGACCGGTTCCTCAATCCCTTCATTGCGGCGTCGCGCGGCTATATCGACGATGT
>DASZRM010000100.1:0-5154 GCA_035549135.1 Rhizomicrobium sp.
GAGGGACAATACGGCTTCGACGCCGGGGAAGCTTTCAGTCCCGATGGCGCGCAAGCATCGCTTCCAACGCGCCGCGCATGGCGCGGCGAAGCGCGGGCGGCCCCAGCACCTCCATCTCCGCGCCGAGCCGCATCAGGTCCCTTACGGCGATCGAGGTCGCTTCGACGGGAACCGCGCAGCGAACGCGGCCCTGTCTGTCCGGCTTGCCGGCGGACTTCTTCGCCGCCGCGACGACCATAGGGCCGAGCGCCTCCAGTCGCTCGAGCCCCCTCCGCGACAGCCGCAGAATTGCGGTCTGGCGAAAAAGTCCCGCCTCGTAGGCGCGCGAGGCGCTCCGCCAGTGTTGCGCAAGGTCGAACTTTGCAGGTCGCGCGAATTGCTCGTCTAGGATTTCGGCGTCGAAAATGTTGGATACGCGATAGGTGCGGATGGCGCCGCCGTTCTGTGCGACGAGGTACCAGATGCCGCCTTTGAGCACGAGGCCGAGCGGAGCGAGCTTCAGCTTGCGCACGGCCCGTTGACCGGCGCGGCGGTAGCCAAGGGCAATGTGGCGCTCGCTCCACACCGCTTGAGCCACCGTCTGAAGCGCCGGGAGCGGTTCGCTGTCGCGGAACCACGAAACGGGGTCCAGATGAAACCGCGCCGCGATGCGCTCGGCGGCGGGCTGAACTCTCGCCGGCAGCGCCGCCATGACCTTGACGCGCGCCGCGGCCAGCGTCTCGGCGAGACCGAGCTGCGAGGCCGGACCCGGAAGCCCGGCCAGAAACAATGACTCGGCTTCGGCCTGGGTGAGGCCGGTCAGGTTGGTGCGATAACCGTCCATCAGCTCGAAGCCGCCATTGCGCCCGCGGTCGCCATAGACCGGAACCCCTGCGGCGCTCAGCCGATCGATGTCGCGATGGATCGTGCGGACCGAGACTTCGAATTCGCGCGCAAGGGCCGCGGCGCTCATCCGCCCGCGCGTTTGCAGCAGCAAGAGGATCGAAAGTAGACGGCTCGCCTGCATTTTTGACCCTGGCCGAAAAACCATGACACCGGATGACATATTCAACGTCATAAGCTGCGCGCGCAATGAGAGGAGCAACGACATGAAATTCGCAATCCTGCCCGCTGCGCTCGCCCTGGCTGCGATCGCGCTTCCCGCCGGCGCCTATACCGAGATTCCGCCGCCGTCCGACGCCAAGCTGGATCTCAGCGGACTGCACGACTTCGATTTTATCGCCGGCGAATGGCGCGCCCACCATCGCAAGCTCAAGGAGCGTCTCGCCGGCAGCCACGACTGGATCGAGTTCGACGGCACGCAGAGCGCGCGGCTTCTGATGGGCGGCTACGCCAATATGGACGACAATATCTTCGATGTTCCCGGCGGCGCCTATCGCGGCGTGACTTTGCGCGCGTACGATCCGAAGACCGGCCTGTGGGCCATCTGGTGGCTCGACGGACGCTATCCGGACGGGGCGATGGACCCGCCGATGAAGGGCCGTTTCGAAGACGGCGTCGGCACATTTTACGCGAACGACACTTTCAAGGGAAAGCCGATCCGCGTGCGCTTCATCTGGAAATCGCTGTCGCCGACCAGAAGCCATTGGGAACAGGCCTTCTCGCCCGACGGCGGACACACCTGGGAGACAAACTGGACGACCGACTTTGAGCGGATCAAGTAAAGCTCTACCGTGGAGAAATGTCCTGGATAGCACTGGCGTTCTGCGGCCCGGTCCTCTGGGCCGCCTCCACGCATATCGACAAATACCTCGTCGAAAAATATTTCAAGGACAGCGGCGTCGGGGCGCTGCTCATCTTCACCGCGTTCATCGGCGTTTTTGGAATGCCGATCATCGCCGCGCTCACGGACATATTCTCAATCGGCCCGACCGGCATTCTAGTCACCTCGCTTTCGGGGCTGCTCTATCTCGGGGCGATCTATTTCTATTTGCGCGCGCTTCAGCGGGAGGAGGCCAGCGTCATCGCGCCGCTGTTCCAGACGTCCACGCTCTTCACCTATGTCATCGCCTATTTCGTCCTGCATGAGACCCTGACGGGCGCGCGCATCGCGGGCGGCCTTTTGGTTATGGCGAGCGCGGCGGTCGCTTCGTGGGAGCCAGGAGGCGGGAGGCGATTCAAGCTCGGGGTCCTGGCGCTCATTCTCGCCTGCACCGCGGTGCTCGCCGTCTCCTCCGTCATCTTCAAGCTCTTCGCCCTCGACAACGCCTACTGGCCGGTGACGTTCTGGAGCTTTGCCGGCCAGGCGCTTTTCGGAATCGCGTTGCTCGCGATATCCGAGGTGCGCCGCCAATTCCTCGGCATGTTCCGAAGGCATCCCGGCGCGGTGCTTGGCGTCAACGCCGCCAACGAGCTGATCAATCTCGGCGGCGGCCTTGCGGCGCGTTACGCCTCGCTCCTGGGCCCGGTCAGCCTCGTGCAGGCGATCGGCGGCACGACGTCGTTTTTCGTCTTCGTGATCGGAATCGCGCTGTCGCTGTTCTTTCCGGGCCTGGGGCGCGAAAATCTTTCGCGGGCGAACCTCGTTCAGAAGGGCGCGGCTGTCGTGCTCATCGTGGCGGGCGTGGTGCTGATCGGCGAGGACGGGAGAGGCTGATGTTGAACATGCGAACATGGATAGTCGCACTGGCCATGCTGGCCGCGACGAACGCAGGCGCCGCGCCTCAATGGCTGACGCTTCCGCCGACGCCGAGCCTGCCCCGCGCGGACAGGAGCGGCTATGCGCCGGTGAACGGCGTGCGAATCTGGTACGCCGAGTTCGGAAAAGGCGAGCCCGTGCTCTTCCTGCATGGCGGGCTCGCCAATTCGTCGTACTGGGGCGAACAGGTGCGCGCGGTGACGCGGGCGGGCTATCGCGCGATCGTCATGGACAGCCGCGGTCACGGTCGCTCGACTCGCAACGCGCAGCCTTTCGGCTACGACCTCATGGCGAGCGATGTCATCGCGCTGCTCGACTATTTGAAAATCCGGAAGACGGCGCTCGTCGGCTGGAGCGACGGGGCGATCGTCGGTCTCGACATCGCCATGCGCCATCCCGAGCGGCTGACAAAGCTCTTCGCCTTGGCCGCCAATTACGATCCGTCGGGCGTTCTCGACGTGGCGCGCGATCCGATCTTCCGGGCATTCATCGCGCGCGCCGGCAAGGAATATGCCCGGCTTTCGCCCACGCCGCGACGCTACGGCGAATTCGTCGCGCAAATCTCCAAGATGTGGAATAGCCAGCCGCGCTGGACCAGGGAGGACTTCCTCAAGATCGCCACTCCCACCTGGATCGCCGACGGCGATCATGACGAGGCGATTCGGCACGATCAGCCGCGCACGATGGCCGACTGGATTCCCGGCGCTGGCCTGCTGATCGAGCCGGATGTCAGCCACTTCGCCTTTCTCCAGGACCCGGAGCAGTTCGACCGCGACCTGCTGCATTTCCTCAAGAAGCGATAGGCCGCGATTCGCCCCTTTATTGCCGGGGGGAAAAGGGCCGCCCTTGGCGAAATCCGGGCGCTCCCCATATTTGTGGTCCTGGGCGATTCTGGCGGAGGGACCTCCATGAGCATGCAGGACAAATTCGGGCATACCGCGCACGCGACGGCGCAGCGGCTGAGTTCGCTGGTTCTTCTGGGGCTGGCGGTGCTGGTCGCGCTCGTCGTTCTGTCGTCGTCCTGGTACACGGTCGACCAGGGCGAGCGCGGCGTCATCTTGCGCAACGGCGCAGTGATCGGCGAGGCCGAGCCTGGCCTCGGCTTCAAGATTCCGGTGTTCGACACGGTTGAGCACATCTCGATTCAGTCGCAGAACTCGCGCTACGACGATGTGAAGACCTATTCGCGCGACCAGCAGCCGGCGACGCTGCGCGTTTCGATCAACTATCACGTCACCGATCCGCGCACCGTCTACACCGACTTCAAGTCGATCCAGAACATGATCGACCGCCTGGTGACGCCGCAGATCTACACCTGGTCGGAAAACGTCTTTGGCCAGTTCAATGCCTCGAGCGCGGTGCAGGATCGCGCCAAGCTCAACGCCGAGCTCGCCATTGCGCTTCGCAAAGTGATCCACGGGCCGCTCGCCATCGAATCGGTGCAGATCGAGAACATCGATTTCTCGGGCAAATACGAGGAAGCGGTGGAAGCGCGCATGGAGGCGACGGTGCGCCAACAACAGGCCGAAGCGGAAGCCGCGGCCACCCGCACCCGCGCGGACGCCAAAGCCTATTCGGTCAAGGCGCAGGGCGAGGCGGAAGCAGCCGCTATCCGCGCGCGCGGCGATGCGTTGCGGGACAATCCCGGGCTGCCCGCGCTCGTCACGGCGGAGAAGTGGGACGGACATTTGCCAACCACCATGCCGCCCAACGGCGCGGTGCCGTTCCTGAACGTGCATCCGGGGCAATAGCTAAGGCGCCTATTCATCGCCGGCGCGCCAGCGTCCCCAATAGAACGAGACGCAGAGGCTGACGGCGATCATCCCGTAAAGCAGCCATTGCTCGGTGCGGTCGGCGTAACCCGGAACGAAAAGAACCAGCGCGCCCAGCAGAACTGGCGGCAGCAGCGCCAACCGGCGCCAGGGGACGCGAAAGCGCTCATGGCGGCGCTTCACCCGCTCGCGAAGCTGCTGCTCGACATGATGAAATTCGACAGCCGCGCGCGGCGGACCGGAATCGCGGTCTCGCAGCGCCTCGAACAGGGTCTTTGCGTCAGGAGCGGCGATTTCGACGGGCGACAAGACGTCTTCCGCCCCGTCGACCCGATCCTCCGATTGGCTCTGCGCCATCGCGCGGCGGCCGAATGATCCCGTTCCTAGGCGCATCCCGGTTCTTTTTTTGTGGTCCGGTATGGCGCAAAGCCGTTAGCGAAAGACTAATGCGTGCAGAGAAACATCATTCAATAATTGCGCGGCGCCGAAAAGGTCATGCGCCGGAAATCCGCCCGCCAATGGCCGAGGCGTCCGAGCGCGTCACGCCCGAGATTGCAGTAAAGGTTTTGCTGCGAGGCGGAGGCGGGCGTCTCCAGCAGCACCGCGTTCGAAAGCGTGATCGATCGGCCGGCCAGCTCGAAGCTGAGCGAACGCGCGCGCGATGCGGCGAAACTGCGCGCGCCGGCGGCGCCCTCGATCCTGGCGTGGAACGCGCGCCCTCGCGCGACCGCGTCGCGGAACTCG
>DASZRM010000101.1:0-5817 GCA_035549135.1 Rhizomicrobium sp.
CCGTCTTCGCCGATGTATTTGAGATCGAAGGTCTCCGTGGCCAAAAAGTCGAGCTGGTTGGTCGAGATCGCGTATTCGGTGCCAATCGCCGACTTGATCATGAAATCGACCTTGGGGCCGTAGAAAGCGGCTTCGCCCTTGGCCTTCACATAGGGATAGCCGGATTCCTTCATGGCTTCCTCGATGATGTTCATCGCGGCGACCCATTTGTCCGGCTGATCGACATACTTCTCAAGCTTGTCCAGATCAGGCAGCGAGAAACGCATGTAATAGTTCTCGATGTCCATCAGCTTGTAGTAGCGGGCGTGCAGGTGCAGCACGCGGATGAATTCGTCCTTCGCCTGGTCGTAGCGGCAATAGATGTGCGCGTCGTTCATGCAGAAGCCGCGCACGCGCATCAGGCCGGAGAGGCCGCCGGACGCTTCGTAGCGGTAGTCCTGCCCGTATTCGGTGATGCGGATGGGAAGCTCGCGATAGGAATGCCGGGTCGCGCCATAGATCGTATGGTGGAAGGGGCAGTTCATCGGACGCAGGTAGTAGTTCTCGCCGTCTATATCGAGCGGCGAGTACATGTCTTCCTTGTAGTAGGGCAGGTGCCGCGACCGGTAGAACAGGTTCTCCTTGGTGATATGCGGAGTGGCGACGCGGCGATAGCCTTCCTTGCGCTCTTCCTGGACCGCGAGGAATTCCAGCTCCTGGCGGATCACCATGCCGTTGGGCATCCAGAGCGGCAGCCCTGCGCCTATATCCGGCGAGAAAGTGAACAGCTCCAGCTCGCGGCCAATCTTGCGATGGTCGCGCTTTTCCTGCTCTTCGAGCTTCAAAAGATATTCATCCAGCTCTTTCTGGTCGCGCCAGGCCGTGCCGTAGATGCGCTGAAGCTGCGCGTTCTTCGCGTCGCCCCGCCAATAGGCGCCGGCGATCTTGGTGAGCTTGAATGCGTCTCCGATCTTGCCCGTGGAGGCGAAATGCGGCCCGCGGCAGAGATCGTGCCAGTCGCCGTGCCAGTAGATCGAGACGTGTTCGCCTTCGGGAATGGCCTCGATAAGCTCGGCCTTGTAGGTCTCGCCCATCTCCTTGAAATGGCGAACGGCCTTTTCGCGCGACCAGACCTCGCGCCTCGTAGGCAAGTCGCGCTTCACGATCTCGCGCATCTTCGCCTCGATTTTCGGCAGGTCTTCGGGCGTAAAGGGCGTATCGCGCGCGAAGTCGTAATAGAACCCGTCCTCGATCGCCGGCCCGATCGT
Organism: Rhizomicrobium sp.; assembly: GCA_035549135.1. GTDB lineage: Bacteria > Pseudomonadota > Alphaproteobacteria > Micropepsales > Micropepsaceae > Rhizomicrobium. The sequence goes on from DASZRM010000101.1 coordinate 1,248, forward strand.
CACCTGGGTCCCGGGGAAGAGGTCCTGAACCGCCATCGCCAGCACATGGGCTGCGTCATGGCGGATGAGTTCGAGCGCCTCGGGATCCTTCCTGGTGATGATTCGCACGTGGGCGTCGCGCTCTATCGGGCGCGAGAGGTCCCATTGCTTGCCGTCCACCTCGATGACCAGGGCGGCCTTGGCCAGGCCAGGACCGATGGCGGAGGCGATCTGCGCGCCGGTCACGCCGCGCGCGAAGGTCAGCACCTTGCCGTCCGGCAAGGTGATGGCGATGCTGGCGGCGGCTGGCGCGGACAAGTTTGTCTCCCTGGACGGCGTAAAAGCGAACGGACCTTCTCCACTGGCGCCGGCGAAAGTCAAGAACGGGGTCACTTTTCCGCGCGGCCGTTGAACTCGCGGCGGCATAGGACCATTATCTTACGCGCGAGGGGTCGCGACGTTTTGGAGAGTGACATGAAGACATTCACGACAGCTCTTGCCGGGGCCGCGTTGGCGGCCTTCGCGGCGATTCCGGCGCAAGCCGCGCCGGTCTGCCTGCAATCGTTCCGCATAGATCATACGAGCGTTCAGGATTCCAACCACGTCCTCTTCCACATGAAGGACGGAAAGGTCTGGTTGAACACGCTTGTCAACCGTTGTCCGAGCCTCAATTTCCACGGGTTCATTATGAACGTGAAAGGGGGCAATGACACGGTGTGCTCCAACCAGCAGAGCATCAAGGTGCTCGATAGCGGCGAAGTCTGCATGCTGGGCGAGTTCACGCCCTACACGCCGCCCGCGAAATCGCCGAGCCCCTAGTCTTCAGCGTCGCGCGAAGTCGGCGCAAGGGCCGGAGCGGTCTCCGGCCCTCGCTTTCGTCTCGCGTCTACTTGCGAGCCATTATTTCAATCGTGACAGCGCGGCCATGCACGGCGCGGCAGACGAGATTGAGGTTGCGCACATTGCGATTGCCGCCGGGCAAATCGATTGTCCTCATGCGGCCCTGATCCAGGCGGCCCACGTCGTAGACCTTCACGTCGCCGTTTCCGAAGGCGACGCGCACGCGCGAGCACCTGGCGTCGTCATTGATCGCGCGAAGCCCGATGCGCTCCACGCTGCGGCCGCTCCAGCCCGTGAACGTCGTTTCGCGATCGTTGCGACCCTCGAAACGCTCGCGGCCGAGAGTCACCCAGTAATTGGCGTCGTAGCCCGATTGCGGGCCCCAGCGGAAAATGCGCGACCAGACCGTGGCCCATCCCGGACTGCTGCGCCATTCGTTCTGAAAGCGTCCGACATTGGCCGCAATGTAAATCTTCGCGCCGCCGCGCCTGTCCGATCGGCAGGTGAACGTCACGTCAGTGACCAAGCGCGTTCCGCCCTTCAGGTCGACGTAGAGCGGCCGATCTTCGCGCAACATTCCGGAATAGACATTTTGCGATCCCCCATTGCCGAAATGGGCGACAATCGAGCGGCACCACACATCGTTGCCGTCGGCCACGAGTCGCAGGCCCTCCATGTGGCCGCCGAACCGCGTCCATTGCGTTACCCGATCCGTGCGATAGCCGACATCGACGTTGCCGATGCGCACATAGTCGGCCGACGCCGGAAGCGCGAGCCCTGTTGAAAACAGCGCGACGAACCCCAGGAATGCAGATCTGTTCATGACTTCTCCTTTCGTTTCGAAATGCGCGCGGCGTCACGCGTCCACCGCAGGAAAGATCGTCGACTCAAGATGAACCCAGCATGAAGCGCAGGAAAACGCCCCCGCGCGCGGGGCGCTTTGATTCAACGCAAAAAGGGCCGGAAGTTTCCTTCCAGCCCTTCTTCAGGCCCGCCGAGGGGGACGGCCAGGCGCTAGTCTTGCTGGGCGGCCACGCGCGACGCGCGCCCTTTGACTTCAGCCGTTCGCTCGCAGACCGGATAGCCTTCCGCGCCGCGCACGGTCTGGCTTGCGACGAAGGAGGCGAGGCTGACGCCCGCGCCCGCGTTCTCCGCGGCGTCGAAATGGGCGTTCGCCGTCGCGCAAAACGCCTGCATGCCGTGCAGGCCGGTTAGGGAAAAATCGTTCGCAAGGCCGGTCTTGTAGGCGTGATAGGCCGCCGAGCCGCCATGCCCGTGTATGAAGAACCTCAGCAGCATCGCGTCGGACTTCTGCAATTCGCGCTGATGGGCGACGACGAAGTGGTTGTAGGGCGCCACGTCGTTGCAATAGAGCGCGGCCACCATCAGTTCCTGCTGCATCGCAGCCGCCTTGAGCGCGGTCGCCTCTTCCGGCCGCGCGCATCCGGCCGCCCAGGATTGACCCGCCATCGAAAGGAGCGCCAGCGCGGCGGCTCCGGTTCTAAACATCGTTTTCATGTCCCACCACTCCTGCTTTGTCCGTTGTTGTTGGCCGCTCACAAGGCGCCATTGACGACGCAGCGGCCGGCCGGCGGATCGCTGCTGTCGAGATGCGCGGCCACGCGCGCCGGATCGCCGCTGCAGGCGACCCAGCGGAAGTCGTGTTCCGCATCGGCGGTCTTGATGTTGGTGTCGATCAGGACCGGGGCGAACCCGTTGGCCGGCGCCGTTCCGGTCTGCTCGCCTGCGCCGCAGGCCGCGCCCTTGTCGCTTGCGCCGGCCTTGAGGCAATAGGCGAATTCGACGCTGAATCCGCAATGATTTCGGAAACCGAGATTGGCGCCGTCGCTGTCCACGCTGAGACAATCGGAGGCGCCGCTGCCCGGCGGCGCACCCGAAGGCGCTGGAGCCGCCGCGACGGCCGCGAGCTTTTGGACGGTTGGCGCGGTCTGCGCGGCGGCGGCGGAAGCAAGCGCCGGAGCGGCCGTCAGCCCGGCCGCGGCGCCGGCCGGCGCCGCGAGCGCGGCATCGACCGCATGCACCTGCGAGGCGCGCACCACGACGGGGGTCAGGCCGTCCGCTGCCGCGAGCTTGATCGGGCCCCCATCGGCCGCAGCGGCCGGCGCCGGCCGCGTCGCCGTCATCAACTGCTCCGTCAGCGGCGCGGGCGGAGCCGAGGGCGCGCGCTTTGCGATGCGCAGCGCGGGCGCGCAGGCCGGCGGCGCGGCGGGCGTCTTGCCGGCGCCGCCGAGCCCCAGGCGCGCGGCGTAGGCCGCGAGCGCCGCTTTCCGCTCGTCCGTCGTGAAGGCGTGATCGGGCGGATACCAGGTCGTGCAGGAGGATTGGCCGTCGCCGCGGCGGATGACGAGCGAAACCCCGCCCACCGTGTTGGCGAGGATCGACTCGTCATGACCGTCGGCGAACATCGCCTCGAGGCCGGCGTCGGTCTCGCGGAAGAAGCCGATCACATGGCCGGCGTCCGCATCGTTCGAGATGGTGCCGAGCCGGTCGCTCAGGAACGAGAAGTTCGAGCGTTCGGCCGCGCCGCTCGGCGAGCTGACAGCCAGCGACAATCCGCCTTCGGTGGGAGAGAGCGAGAGCGTCGAGCCGTCGACGGCGACCAGCCTGACGCCGCCAAGGCCGGAGAGCCAGGCCGGTCCGTCCTGGGAGACGGAGGCCTGCGTCTGCTGGGCCTCGGCGGGCGCCGGCTGCAAGATGTCCTCCGCCTGCGCGCCCCGCGAAGCGGCGCAGGCGAAGGCCAGCGCGGCGGCGCCGAGGGTAAGCGCGCGCCGCAGGGGAGTGGAAAACCGATTCATGTGCCGCTGGCCCGGCGCTCCCGGATCGACATCAGCAGGATGACGCGCAGCAGCTCCTCGCGCGTCGGCTGGGCCTGAGGCTGAAACGCCGCCTTGGCGGCGAGCCGCGCGACGCTGGCGTCGAAGGGCTCGGGCAGCGGCTGCGCCGCGGCGATCTGGATGGGACGCGGCGTTGGAAGCGGCGCGGCCTGTTCGGATTGCGCCGCTTCGGATTGCGCCGCCGCCGGCTGCGACAGCGCCAGCAGGAAAAGGCCTGCGCCTGTGATCTTCCCCAACATGCTCGCCCCCAAAAGCGCCTACTGCGCCATGCAATCTCGACGGGAGCGATCTTCGTCTTCGGCGCGGCGAAGTCGAATGAATCCCCGCGCGAGCGTGAAGCGGCGATTAAGACGGCTAACGAATTGTTGTGTAAATTTGCAGGCGATCGCGAAGAGACGCGAGGAACTCCAGCCTTACGGCGCGCGATCGCGACCGGCGCGCGGGTTCCGCAAAAACCTTTCCCCGGTCGCTCAAATGCGGTGGAATGGGGAACCGGCGGTTGTATCGCCGCCGCCGCTGCGCGAAAGAGGAGCCAATGACGTCGCTGCCGGACCGTCTGAGCGTCAATCCCAAAAGCCCGCATTACGACGAGGCGCTTCTGTCGCGCGGCGTCGGCATCCGCTTCAACGGCGCGGAGAAGACGAACGTCGAGGAGTATTGCGTGAGCGAGGGCTGGATCCGCGTCGCAGCGGGACGGAGCCTCGATCGCCACGGCAATCCCATGACCATCAAGCTCAAGGGAACGGTCGAACCCTATCTCAAGGACGGCCCGGCGCCGGACCCGGCGCCGGAGAAGACCGCGCAATGATGCGCGACGGCGACCGCCTCGCCGGCATCGAGATCGAAAGCCTCATGGTCTCGGATTAGACCGAACCCGAACGCGCGGAGCTGGCGCG
>DASZRM010000102.1:0-2202 GCA_035549135.1 Rhizomicrobium sp.
CCGCGGCCGGAAGAGCGTCACGACACGATCTATGAGCCCGCCGCCATCGCGGCGCTGCGCACGCTGTATGCGGTGAAGAAGTAGAGGCGAGAGCGCGGCGCCCTGAGGCGCTTCGCGCGTGCTTCGAGGCTCGGGCCATACGCTGGCGCTATGGCCGCTCGCACCTCAGCATGACGCGCGAAGCCTCGAAGGGCGCGCTCGCGCTCATAGCGGATGACAAGCGCGCTTTAGAGATTCATCGCCGCCCACTGCAACAGCACGATCGTCTTGGCGTCGCAGATCTCGCCGCGCGCCACCATGTCGAGCGCGCGATCGAGCGCAACCTCGATGACCTCGATATCCTCGCCTTCGTGATCGAGTCCGCCGCCGCGGCCCACCCGGCCGGCGGCGGAATATTCGGCGACGAAGAGGTGCATGCGCTCCGTCACCGCGCCGGGCGACATGAAGCAGTGGAATACCTCGCGCGGATTTTCGATCGTCACGCCCGCTTCCTCCATTGCCTCGCGTCGCACGCAGGTTTCGGGATCGTCGCCGTCGAGCGCGCCGGCAATGACCTCGATCAGCGGCTTCTGATAGCCGGTGAGGAACGCGGGCAGGCGGAACTGGCTCACCAACAACACGGTTCCGCGCGCGCGGTCGATGGGCAGCACGGCGGCGGCGTGCTTGCGGTCGAACACTTCGCGGTTCAGCCGCCGCCAGGCCCCGTCGCGGCGGCGATAGTCGATGTCGTATTCGCTGAGCTTGTATCGTTTCCGGGACAACACATGCTCGTCGCGGATGCGCACGCGATCTGTTAGGTCTTCCATCATGACTCCCGGCGCGAGACTGCAAGCGGTCATCGACATACTCGACGAACTGGAAAAGACAAGCCAGCCCGTCGAGCGTTTTCTGCGCGACTGGGGCAGGGCGCACCGCTTTGCCGGATCGAAGGACCGCGCGGCCATCGCCGGGCGCGTCTATGCAGTGCTGCGCCACCGCGCGTCTTTCGCCTGGCGCATGGGAAGCGATAGCCCGCGCGCGCTCGTGATCGCCTCCGCGCCGGACGAAGCCGAAACGCTGTTTACCGGCGGCTATGCGCCGGAGCCGCTCACCGGTGCGGAGCGGGCTGCTATCGCTTCGACGCCGCGGCCCGGGCCCGCGCATGTGCGGGGCGAATATCCGCAATTCCTGGAGAGCGAGCTTGCGCGCGCCTTCGGCGCCGCGCTCGATGAGGAAATGCTGGCGCTTCAGGATCGCGCGCCCATCGATTTGCGCGTCAACACGCTGAAGTCGGAGCGCGATGCGCTCATCGCCGAGCTGCGCGCGCAAGGCTACGATGCCCTCGCCACCCGCTATTCGCCGCTCGCCATTCGCGTTCCTGCCGGCGCGCGCAATCTGGAGCGCACCGCCGAATTCCGATCCGGCGCGTTCGAATTCCAGGACGAGGCGGCGCAGATCGCGGCGCTGCTGTGCGGTGTGAAGCCGGGGATGCGCGTGCTCGATTTCGCCGCCGGGGCGGGCGGCAAATCGCTGGCGCTGGCGGCGCTGATGCAGAACAGGGGCGAGGTCGTCGCCACCGATGTGCGCGCGGACGCACTCCACGAACTCGAACTGCGTGCGATGCGGGCAGGGGTGTCGATCATAAGCTCTTTCCCTCTCCCCCAACTTCTTGGGGGAGAGGGTCAGGGTGAGGGGGTGTCGAAGGTGGAGCGCGCTGCGGCCGCCCCCTCACCCCAGCCCTCTCCCCCGCTCCGCGGGGGCGAGGGAGATTTATTTGAGATTGTCTTGCTCGATGCCCCCTGCAGCGGGACCGGGACATGGCGGCGTCAGCCGGAGCTGCGCTGGCGGATCACGCCGGAGCGGATCGAAGAACTGAAAGCGACGCAGGATGCGCTGCTGAATCAAGCCGCCGCATATGTGAGGCCCGGCGGACGCCTTATATATGCGACGTGTTCGATCCTGCCGTGCGAAAACGAAGACCGCATCGCCGCCTTTCTCGAATCGCATCCGGATTTTGCGGTCGTCGCCGCCGCCGATGTCTGGCGCGAATCGATCCCCGCAGGGCCGCCGCCGAGCCTCGGCCGCTTCTTCCGCGCCTCGCCCTTTTCCACCGGCACGGACGGGTTTTTCACGGCGATCCTTGCGCGAAGCGCATAGTGGAAGCGCGCGGCGACACCCCGCTGGACACCGCGCCGCCGCTTGGCTAAATCCCGCCATGGCAGC
>DASZRM010000103.1:0-2371 GCA_035549135.1 Rhizomicrobium sp.
CCCGCGAACAGCAGCGCGCGCCATGCGAACAGAGAGCTCATCGTCCTTCCTCCCTCGCCTTGTCGATGAGTTGCGCAAGCCGGTCGAGCTCGTCCGGCGCCAGGTTCTCCTGCTCCAGCAGGGCGGCGACGACCTGTTCGACCGAATTGCCGTAGAACGTCTTCAGCAGCGTATCGATGGCGCGGCGGCCCATCTGCTCGCGCGCGATCCGCGGCTCGTACACATAGCGCGTGCCGTCGCTCGTATGGCGCACATGGCCCTTGCGCTCGAGAATGGTCAGCTGCGTGCGGATGGCGGTGTAGCTGGGCGGATCGGCGATCTCGTCCAGAATCTGCGCGGCCGTCGCCGTGCCGAGCCTGTAGAGCGCATCCATGATCTCGCGCTCGCGGCGGGAAAAGCCGTCCCTGTGGGGTTCCTTGCGCGGGCGCGGGCGGGATTGGATCATGCCAAAAATTTGGCGCCAGGCGGACGGCCTGTCAACCGCGCTTCGGGGGAGGCGGCGATGAAGTCGGCGCAATCCGTTATCGAATATTCCGAATAGCGAAACTTGTCGGCCCGCTATTCCTCCGCCGCGGCGGTCGTCTGCTTCCAGGAGTCCGCCCGAGACTGCGCCTCGGCGCGCTGGTCCGCGGTAAGCGCCGCATCGAGCTTGCCGCTCACCTCGGCCGAGAGATCGGGCAGGCCGATGACGTAGCGCATTGGATTGCGGCGATAGATGAGCGCCCATTTCTGCGCCTCGACCGGATCGGCGGCCACGCCCTCGCCGTTCAGCATGACGCTCACCGCCTTTTCCTCGGCGCGCGCGAATCCGGCATTGGCCGAGCGCAAGACCCACTTGGCCGCTTCCGCGCGCATGTCCGAGGCGGCTTTGGCGTCGCTCGTCGCGGCGGCCAGATCGTAAAGACAGAGCCCGAGGTCGAATTCGGAAATCTTCACGTCTCCGCCGCCGTCGATGACGCGCCGAAGGATCGGAACGGCCTGGTCGCATTTGCCCTTGACGCGCAGGTCTTCGGCGATGGAGGCGGAATCGCGGCTAACCGGCCGCGGCACATCGTCCGTCGGCATTTCGTGCGGCGAGCCGTAGTTCGTATCGCCGCTATAAGTTTGCGCCGGCGCCGGGACCGACGCGATCGCAATAAGAGCGCCTATCGCCGCCGCGCCGCACATTCTTTTCATCGCACCCACTCCTCCCTGCCCGCGCCGCTAGCGATCCGGATCGGCGGTCTTGGGCGACCAGGCGTCTGCCCTCTTCTGCGCCTCGGCGCGCTGGGCGTCGGTCAGCGCCGCATCGAGACGGCTCGCCGCATCGGGCGCAAGATTGGGCAGGCCGAGCGCAAGCCGCATCGGATTGTCGTGATAAATGAGCGCCCATTTCTCCGCCTCGACCGGATCGGCGGGAACGCCGATTCCATCGAGATAGAGCAGCGCCGCCTCCGCCTCAGCCTTTCCGAAGCCGGTTTTGGCCGCGCGCAGGATCCATGTCGCGCCTTCCTGATTGAGCATCGCGGCCCGCGACGGATCGGTCTTGGCGAGATCGATCAGGCAAAGCCCGAGATTGAATTGCGCGACTTCGACGTCCTCGCCATCGTTCACCAGACCGCGCAGGATCGGCACGGCTTTGTCGCACTTGCCGCGCAGACGCAGATCCTCGGCGACGCCTTCGGGATCCGCGCGCTCCTTGTGCGCAGGCTGGGGCTGCGAGTCGTAGCCGCCCGGATCGTGCGGCGTTCCCCGGTCGGTCATCACGCCCATTTGCGCCAGCGCCGGCGCGCAGACCCCCGCGGCCAGCGCAAACACGGCCGATCCGACGATGGATTTCATGTGTCCCCGCTGGCCCATGCTCCGACGGCGGCTTTTATCACAGTCGCGCCCCTCGCGGACATGAACAATTGGGAATGCGCCGCGGCGCCGGCCCCTTGCGTTGCGCGCCCAGCTTGCGGCGCGCGCGGAATGAACGGCAGCAGCGGCAAGCGAGGCGCTCCTGCCATCTTCCTGTCAGCACGCTGGCAGGAGGCGGGCTGCAATGGCGGGCGCAACTCTCTATATTGGCGCCATGGCGCACAACAACGGCATGGTTCCGCGGAAGGGCCGCAAGGGCTTCTCCGAGAACGCAGCGAAATTCCGCGCGGCGGCCAAGGAGATTGAGCCGGCCGGAACTGCTTACGATCCCGGTCCGCCGGAGAGCGACGGCTCGCTTGTTGCGCCCATCGGCGACCTGCCGCTCCATGGCGCCACGGGCGCGGAGCTCGCCGGCTTCGTGCCGCATCGCCCCGTGCGTCCGGAAAAATCCGAAGGCGGGATCAAATTCAAGCTGGTGAGCGAGTACGAACCGGCGGGCGACCAGCCGACGGCGATCAAGGAACTCGTCGAG
>DASZRM010000104.1:0-5116 GCA_035549135.1 Rhizomicrobium sp.
CGTGATCGCGGTCGAGAATGTCCTCTGCGATCGCCTGCGCGTTCTCGAGTCCGCGCCGCTTCCATCCGGCGATGAACGCGTCGCGGTCGTCCCTGATCGCTTTGAGGTCGTGCATGGCGGGGTAATGGCATGCCGGAGCGGCGCGGTAAAGTTCCCAGGACGCGACCTTCTCGGAACGCAGGCCGGCCCCATCCGTTCTTACTAAGTGGATGGTTGAACATGGCTTTTGAACGCGAATGGCTCTTTGCGCTGACCGCTCTGGCGGTCCTTGGCGGCCCGGCGTGCGCGGGCATCCAGCGCCACTATCTGGCGCGCCTGCGCCGCCGCCGCAATCGCGACGCCCGGCGCGAGGCGCATGGACTTCGCGAAGGCGGCGCATAGCTTCGCCGCAATCCCGCCAGATTTTCGCGCTCTTACCCCGCGCGGGAACGCAATCGGGACTTTTCATGGACAGCGTCACGACGCCGCGCAAGACGCGCGAGCTTCAGAGCCATCATTTCGACTCGACGGCTTGGAACGATTTCAAGTTTCGCAACGACGACATCGTCATCGCCACCTACGGCAAGTCCGGCACCACCTGGACGCAGCAGATCGTGGGGCAGCTTCTGTTCGACGGCGCGGAGGACGTGCCCGTCGCCGAAATGTCGCCATGGATCGACCTCAGGGTTCCGCCCAAGGCCGTCAAGCTTCCGATGGTGGAAGCGCAGACCCATCGCCGCTTCGTCAAGACCCACCTTCCGGTCGACGCCCTCGTCTTCTCGCCCAAGGCCAAATACATCTATATCGGCCGCGACGGGCGCGACGCGCTGTGGAGCCTTTACAATCATCACGTCACCGCCAACGAGGTCTGGTATCAGGCGCTGAACGACACGCCCGGCCTCGTCGGCGAGCGCATCGGCCGTCCCGACCTCGACGTCGTCCCCTATTTCCGCCGCTGGCTTGAGCGCGATGGCTATCCTTTCTGGTCGCTGTGGGAGAACATCCGGAGCTGGTGGGCGATCCGCGATCTGCCGAACGTGATGCTCCTGCATTTCAACACGCTGAAGGCCGATCTGCCCGGCGCGATGCGACGCATCGCCGGCTTTCTCGATATCTCCATCGACGAAGCCAAATTCCCGACGATGGTGGAGCACTGCACCTTCGACTGGATGAAGGCGCATGCCGACAAGAGCGCGCCGCTCGGCGGCGCCTTGTGGGAAGGCGGCGGAAAGACCTTCATCAACAAAGGCACCAATGGGCGCTGGCGAGAGGTTCTGCCGGACGCCGACGTGAAGGCCTATGAGGCGCGCGCGCTGAAAGAGCTCGGTCCGGACTGCGCCCGCTGGCTGGCGACGGGGGAGATGGCCTGAATCAAGCTAGCCGCTTGCGACCGCCAGGGCGGACTTTTTGCGTTCGAAAAAAGCGACCAGCAAAATCGAAATCTCGTACAGCGCCACGAGCGGCACGGCGAGACTGACCATGCTGAAGACGTCAGGCGGCGTCAGAATTCCGGCGAGCGCGGTGATGCCGACAATGGCGTAGCGCCGAGCGCCGCGAAGCTGCGCGGCGGTGAGAATGCCGACGCGACCGAGCAGCGTCAGCAGAACAGGCATCTGGAAGGTGAGCCCGAAAGCGAAAATCAGCGTCATGACGAAGTCGAGATATTCGCTCACCTTCGCCTGAAGCTGGATGCCCAGCCCTCCGGCGCCGGCCGCGGTCTGATAGCCCAGAAAGAACTGGATCGCGAAGGGCAGCATCACATAGAGCACGAAGGCGGCGCCGACCGCGAACAGGATCGGCGTCGCGATCAGGAACGGCAGGAACGCCTTGCGCTCGTTGCGGTAGAGGCCGGGCGCCACGAACATCCAGACCTGCGAGGCGATCACCGGGAAAGCCAGGCACACGCCTGCGAACATGCCGACCTTCACATAGGTGAAGAACGTCTCGTAGAGCGCGGTGTAGATCAGATGATCGTTCGGCTGGCCGGCGAGCGCATGCGCCAGCGGCAGCGTCAGGAAAGCGTAGATGTGCTTGGCGAAGGCGAAACAGATGAGGAAGCAGACAACGAAGGCGACGATGGACACGATCAGCCGCTTGCGCAGCTCGATCAGATGATCGAGGAGCGGCGCCTTGGTCGCCTCGATCGCGGCATCGTCCTCGTCCCTGGTCGCAGCGGTCATGTCGGATGGGCCGCGCGTTCGTCCGATGCGGCGGGCTTCTCGGCCGCGGACTGTCCCGGATCGCGGATCGGCTCCGAGGTCATGTCGGCCGGCAGAATCGGACCCTGCGGCCCAGCTTCGGATTCTGAGAGCGGAGTTTGCTCGCGAAGCGCCTTCAGCTCGGCCCGCAATTCGTCGAGCTCGGCCTGGCGCGACATCTCATCGAAGCTCTTGCGGAACTGGTCGGCCATGGCGCGCGCTTTGCCCATCCAGCGCCCGGCCATATGCATGAAGCGCGGAAGATCCTTCGGCCCGATCACCACCAGCGCCACCACGAGCACGATCAGAATGTGGCTCCAGCTAAGGTCGATCATGGACTAGTCGTCCCCGGGCCTGCGCGCGAAAGCCGGCCGCGCCGGCGCTCACGATTTTGCGGCCGTGTCCTTCTTCTCGGCGTCAGCGGGATGATCGTCGGGATTGGCCAATCCCTTGCGGAAGCTGGAGATGCCCTTGCCGAGATCTCCCATCATCTCGGAAATCTTGCCGCGGCCGCCGAACAACAAAAGCACGATCACTCCGAAAATGAGGATGTGCCAGATGCTGAGACCACCCATGGAACTCTCCTTTGGCCAAGGCCTTATATGGCGTTCGGCCGGGCTGGTTTGTACCCCCCTTTAAGCCTCTTACGGGTTAACGGCGCAAGCCGCGCTTTCAGCCGATCAGGATTTCGCCCTTGCGGCCGAGGGCCGCGGCCAGGGCGCCGAGACGCTTGAGAACAGGCTCGCCGGCCAGAGCCTCGCGGCGCCTGGGCATTTCGAGCAGAAGCTTGCTCGGCGTCAGCCTGAGGCGCGTATGGCCGAGCTCGCCTGTCGCAGAGGCGGAAAGCGCGAAAGCTAGCCGCGCCGCAAGGCCGATCCTGAGCGCCAGCGCCTCGTCGTCCTTGTCGAGCAGGTCTTCTATCACGAGCTCGCGCGGAACCTCCTCGTCGCCGGAATAGCGGTGGAAGACTGCGGTGGCGATCAGCGCGCGGCCGCGATGGTCGACGCCGGCGAAGGGCGCATGCAACGTCTGGTTATAGGCGCCGATGGCCCGATCGTCGGGATGCAGCCGCCAGCCGATGTCGCAGAACAGGAACGCCGCCTGGCGCAGCCGGCGCAGCTCGGCGCTTTCATCGGGAAAGAGCGGGCTTGTCCAGTGCAGCATTTCGTGGGCGTGGGCGGGCGAGCGGCTCATTCGTTCGTTGGCGGCGAGCGCGAATTCGATGAGCGGATCCTTGTCGCGCTCTTCCGGCCCCAGCTGGGCGTGCAGGATTCCTTCGCGCAGGCCGTAGGCCGATACGACGATGCGGTCGACCTTGGTGGCGAGCAGCAGCCGCTCGAGCACCACCGCGCCGTAAGGAAGCAGTTCGGCCCTGCGCTTCGACACCGATTTCATCATGTCGAGCGACTTGCGCGACTGCACCGAGAGCACGTCGCAGAGCCGAAGCGCGCGCGAACGAGGAATCTCGTAGTGCTGGAGCACATGCAGCGGATACTCGCAAACCTCCATGTCGACGCGCGCGATGCTGCGCCAGATGCCGCCCACAGCGTAGAGCGAGCGCTTCTCCAGCGCGCGAAGGCCTGGTATGCGGGCAAGACCAGCATCGACGAGATCGCGCGCCTTGCCGGCCGCGCCCCTGGCCTGATCCATGAGCCGCAGCGGGCCGAAGGGAAGCGTATGGGCATCGCCCATGCGTCCCGACTTGACCGAGACCATGTCGAGGCTGCCGCCGCCGAGATCGGCCACCAGTCCGTCGGCGTCCGGAACGCCAGCCAGAACGCCTTCGGCGGCGAGCCGCGCCTCTTCCTCGCCCGACAGGACGCGGATCGGCGCGCCCCACGCCGCTTCGGCCTTGCGGATGAAGTCCTGGCCGTTCTCCGCGTCGCGCGCCGCCGCCGTGGCGCCGGCCTCGCGAACCTGGACCTGAAGACCATCGGCCAAAAGCTTGAAGCGCGCCAGAGTCTCGAGCGCCATCGCCATGCCTTCGGCGTGCAGCCGGCCGGTCGTCACCATGTCGCGGCCGATGCCGCAGATCGCCTTCTCGTTGTGGATCGTGGCGGGCGCGCGCGACTGCGATTCGTAGACGACGAGGCGCACCGAGTTGGAGCCGATGTCGAGAATGGCGACCGGGCCTTTCGCGCGCCGGCGCGGCCGCGACGAAGCGCCCGACCCGAGGTCAGCGGGAATGGACGAGGTTTCGGGCATGTTCAGGTCCGCCGGGAGACGATGGCTACGGGACGCGGCTGATCGATCTTGAGCGCGCGGCCCCGGCCCGACAGCGACGGATTGGTCATGAAATAGGTGTGGGCGGAAAACGCTTCCGGCGATTCGGATTCGGGATCGCGGCTATAGGAGCCGTCGGTGCTCAGGCTCCAGCTCTGCGCCTGATCCTTGAGCAGGGCGACCATGATCTGGTCCTGCACCTGCTGGTGCACCGTGGCGTTTTCGATGGGCACAAGCGCCTCCACGCGGCGGTCGAGGTTGCGCGGCATCCAGTCCGCCGAGGAAATATAGACCTTCGACTTCGGCGAAGGCAGCCCGTGCCCTGCGCCGAAACACACGATGCGCCCGTGTTCCAGAAAGCGGCCGACGATGCTTTTCACCCGAATGTTGTCGGAAAGACCGGGAACGCCTGGCCTCAGGCAGCAAATCCCGCGCACCACCAGTTCCACGCGCACACCCGCCTGGCTGGCGCGGTAAAGCGCGTCGATAATGCCCGGATCGACGAGCGCGTTCAGCTTGGCCCAGATCGCCGCGGGCCGGCCGGCGCGGGCGTGAATCATCTCTTCCTGGATGCAATCGACGAGGCGGCCGCGCAGCGTCAGCGGCGAAACGGCGATCTTCTCCAGCCCTACCGGCTCGGCGTAACCGGTGACGTAATTGAAGAGCTGCGCCGCGTCGCGGCCGAGCGCGGGATCCGCGCTGAACAGCGACAGGTC
>DASZRM010000105.1:0-9483 GCA_035549135.1 Rhizomicrobium sp.
GCCGCGACCGGCTGTCGATGTGCAATGAGCTCTATGCCAGCTTCTACGGTTTCGCTTCGCCGCGCGACGCCTTGGGCGCGACTTTTCCCGAGCTGCTGCAGAAGGCGCTGGAGCGCGGATTGGTGGCTGGTCTCGCCGACGAAGACGCCCGCCAGGCCTGGCTCGACTTGCGCCTGTCCACTCATCGAACCGCGGCCGGCGCGATGACTGTGGAGCTTTCGACGGGCGAGACCTATCTGCTGCGGGACCGGCCGACTGCGGACGGAGGCCGCGTCGTCGTCTTTACCGACCTGACCGACCGCCGCCGGGTGGAGCGCGCGCTCGAAGAGCAGACCAGGGCCCTCGAGGAAACGCGCAACGAAGCCGAGCGCCAGTCGGGCTATCTCGCCGAACTCGCGCGACGCTTCGACGCGCTCGAGGCCAGCGCCGACAAGACGCGCAAGACCATCCTGCGCACCATGAGCCATGAGCTGAAGACGCCGCTCAACGCCATCATCGGCTTTTCCGACCTGATGCTCGCGATGTCCGCGCAGCTTACGCCCGAACAGGTGCGCGACTACGCAACGCTGATCCACGAGGGCGGCCGCAATCTCCTGAGGCTGATCAACCAGATCCTCGATCTGACCAAGCTCGCGGCCGGCCGCTACGAGATCCATCGCCAGCGCCTGGACGCTTCTGCGGCGCTCGCGGGCGCCACGCAGAATTTCGAAACGCGCGCCGCCCAACGCAGCATTGCGATCGACGCGAGCGGCTGCCGGCCCGGACTGTTCGTCGAGGCGGACGATTCGGCGGTGACCACGATGCTGTCCCATTTGCTGGACAATGCGGTCGCCTATACGCAGTCAGGCGGCGCAGTGACGCTTTCGGCCGCGCGAGACGGCGGACTGGTTCGTCTGACGGTCGCCGACAACGGCCCCGGCGTCGCGCCCGCCGACATCGATCGCATCCTGCGCCCGTTCGAACAGGGCGGGCTCAGCATCGCCGAGCACGCGTCCGGCGCCGGGCTTGGCCTAACCCTCGTCAAGGCGCTTGCCGAAGCGCAGGGCGGCACGCTCGAGATCGAAAGCGCGCCCGGCCGCGGCTTTCGCGCGACCGTCAGCCTGCCGGCGGCGCCCGATTCGACCGCCTCTTGAATTATGCTGAACGCGGAGCGCCGCGCCGCGGGATCGAATCCCGCAATTGCGCGTTATCGTGGCGTTTTAGAAGGCGTCCGGCGTTAACCGCACAATATCAAACTTTACCGAATCCCTTCATGGGACGGCAAAGCGCGGCGCGCCAGATTGCCGGCGACCCAACGAGCAGGCCGGCCAATGATCTTTCGCGCCATTTTCTGGATCGGCCTTGTCGCCGTGATGATGCCGCGCGAGCCCGACCTGGGCTTCGGACGACCCTCGCCGCTCGACAGGCCTGCGGATCCGGCGCTCGCTTCTCTCGGCCAGGACTATGCCTCGCGCGGCGCCGCCGGCGCCGAGGCCCTGTGCGGCCCGGGGGCGAAGACCTGCGCGGACGCGGTCTCGATCGTCGACGAATTCCGCTCCATGACGCTCGCGCGCCTCGCCAAGGTCAAGGCCGACATCGAAGCCGGCGACCGGCGCCGTCGCGATTAGCGAGAAGGCGGGCGGGCGGTTAGACTTCCTTTATGATGGAAGGTCAGAAGGACTGGCGCATCGTTCCCAGGCGCGATTTCGACGCCTTGCGCGTGGGCGAGATTTTCCGCCTGCCCTCGCGCACCCTGACTGAAGCGCATTTCGCCGCGTTCCAGGCGCTGAGCCTCGACAACCATCCGATCCATTACGACGCCGAATACTGCAAGCGGCTCGGCCATCGCGGACCGCTCGCCCACGGGCTTCAAGTGCTCTGCTTCACGGCGGCGGGGGCGGGCCTGTTTCCGCACGTCATCGGCGAAAAGCTCATCGGCTTCATCGAAGCGAGCGCGAAATTCCTCAAACCCGTCTATCCCGGCGACACGCTTTATCCCGCGCTCGAGATCGCATCCCTCACCCGCCAGCGCACAACCGGCGTCGTCGCGATGCGGGCGACGGTTCACAATCAGGCGGATGCGCTCGTTCTCGAGGGCGAGCACAAATATCTGATGCGGCTCTAGACGCGCCGGCCTATTCGAAGCGCCAGCTGCGCATCCGCGCGCGCGACGGCGCAATCACGGTCAACCCGTAATGCAGCGCAAGCCGGTCGAGAGCGAGGCCCAGCACGACCTTGGCCGCGCGGCTCGGCCAGCCGAAGGCGCGCTCGGCTTCCTCGAGACCTTTCAGATGGCAGCATATGTCGAAGAGCAGGTCGTTGAGGCCCGGCCCCACCGCTGCCATGGCGTGGGCGAAACGCTGGCGCGCAGCGACCACGGTCTCGGTGAGCGTCGTCTCGCGCGCGCCGCGCCGACCGCGCGCGATCGGAGCGGTGAGATCGACGCCGAGCCTGGGCGCGAGCCGGGCGAGCGTAAAATCGCGCCTCAGCCTTTCGCCGGCCTCCCACTGGGCAGGCTCGATAAGCCTGCGGGCCTTCAGGCGCGACAGAGGCGACTCCCCGTCATTGGTCCGGACGAACTGTTCCCGGCCGTCGGCGTCGATGATGAGGCGACGGCCGGCGATGCGATGCTGCGCGGCGAAGGGATCGCCATCGGCCTCGGTTCTGGCGAGCCACGCCCTGCCCGCCTCGGCAAGAATGAAGCTTTCGGGATTCGTGCCGCGCGGCGCGATCCAGTCGCGCGTGCGAAAGCCCGCCACATGCTCCGACGGCACGCGCAGGCGGCCTGGCTTTCCGGCGACGGCCAACGCGAAATCGCCGTCCGCCGCGCGCTCGAGGACCGCGCTCTCGGCTTGCAGCGCGCGCAGGACCCGCCGCGCCTCGCGCTGCAATTCT
Organism: Rhizomicrobium sp.; assembly: GCA_035549135.1. GTDB lineage: Bacteria > Pseudomonadota > Alphaproteobacteria > Micropepsales > Micropepsaceae > Rhizomicrobium. Next base: position 2,875 of record DASZRM010000105.1, read on the forward strand.
CCCTCGGCGATCATGCCGCGTCCCGCATCGCGGCCCGCAAGGCCGACTCCAGATAGAGCAGCGTACGGTCGAGCTCCGGATCTTCGCGCAAGTCCTCGATGTGGTGGAGCGCGTGGCAGGCGGTGGAGCGGTGGCGCATGAACGCCTCGGCCACCTGGCTGAGGCTCATGCGAAAGACGACATGGGTCAGATACATGGCGATCTGGCGCGCGAGCGCGATGCGGGGGCCGCGCCGGGTCGCCGCGCGCATCTCGTGCAGCGGCACGTCATAGGCGCAGGCCACGATCGCCTGGGCCATCCCCGCCCGCACCGGATTGGCATCGGCCCGGCCAGCGTTCCTTTTCGCATTCGCGCTGTCTGTCCCTTGCATGCGAAGTCCCCATATTTCCGCGGCCCGTTAGCGCGCCGCGAAGGAGAATTATATCCTATATCTCAACTGCTGTTTGATAGCGAGGCTCGGAAGATTCTAAGATTTTTCCTGAAATATCTGTCAATTCATACGGTTAATGTGTATAGGACGACTGTCATGACGTTGCATAGCAGCGCCACAACTCAACTTTTAAGGGCAGTTGCGATCGGCTTCAGCGGCGCAGCAGCATCGCGCCGAGAAGCGCGCCGACGCCGAGCGTGATCGCGAGCGCGGAAAGCGGCTGGGCGCGCACGCGATCGCGCGCCGAGTGAAGATTGTCGGCGGTCCAGTTTTCGACATCCTCTGCGACGCTCACGGCGGAGTCTTCCGCCAGTTTCAGCGCCCGTTCGGCGAGGCCTCCCGCGGCGCGGATCGCCGAGCCGAAACGGTCGCCGGCCCTTTCCTGACCGTCCGCGGCGAGCGATGCGATGTCGCTTTGAAGCGCGTCGAGTTCCGAGCGCAGCTGTTCGAGCCGCTCGCCGATCCTGCCGTTCGCGGACCTGCTGCGAAAGCGCGCCAACATGGAGATGCTCCCGAAACGTGTCTCTGGAACGCCCGGACTTGGCGGGCCGTTCCCACGCCTCAGGCGTGGCCAAAAACCAACCACAGGACGGTGATGACGGGGATCGGGATTCCGATCAGCCACAGCAGCAGAGAGCGCATCTTTCCAATCCGGATGTCGTTTCGGTAATGCTCCTGCGCGCCGCTTCGTTCCGGCGCCGCTTGGCGGTGGGCGGCAAGCTGCTACCATCGCGCGCCAAGGAAAGGACCGCCGCATGCGCCGCATCGCCGCCCCGCTACTTCTTCCGTTGCTGACGCTCTCGCTGGCGGGCTGCATGCTGTTCGAGACCCAGGCGTCGCGAAACCTGCGCAAGACGCCCACCTATCGGCAGGGCTATGAGGACGGCTGCGCCTCGGCCAATGCCCAAGGGGCCGATATTCGCCACGGCGACATCGTCAGGGACGACGCGCTCTATGACACCGACAAGGGCTATCATGCGGGCTGGGCGACCGGCCATTCGGCCTGCGGACGGATGGCCCCCACCGGCCAGAGCGAGGGCGTGCTGCAGGACCGCAACCCTGGCGGCGGACGTTAACGAATACTGCCAGCGACGGCGGCCATCGCGCTTATATCCTTAATTTCGCATTAACCACTTCCGCCGATGGTGAAGCTGAAGCACTTCGCCGCAGCGTCAAACCGTCATATAGTCCGTGTACGGTGCGTTGTCGTCGCCGAGAGGGTGTCGTGATGCTCGGTCATTTGGTTGTCGGCCGGTATGGAGCGGGGAGCGCGCAGGAACGCCGCGAGCCCGCGCACTACGGCTGGATGCGTCGCGTGCTGGGCGCGCTGTTCCGCCGCCACTGACGGACTATTCCAGCACAAGCAGCCTGATGTCGCGCGTCGGCGCGAAAGCGTCGCGACTCGCCTCGAAGGTCGTTGCGCCCGTCTTGCGCAGCGCGCCGGCCCAGCACAGCGATAGAACGTTGGCGGGCTTCAGCTTGTCGAGCGTCAGGCGGAAGCGCCCGATCGGGCCCTTCCAATTGTTCGCGGTCTTGAGAACGAAGGCGGTGGCGTAGGCTTTGAGATAGCCGCCGCCCTGGGGATCTGCCTTCCTGGCTGCTGCAATCTTGGACTCGATGGTCCTGCGCGTCGCAGCGTCGATGCAATAATTTTTTTCGTTGTACGCGGCCTGCTCCTTGTCCTTGAGCGAATAGTCGCCGAAGAAGGATTCGCCCGTCACCGGCTGGTAGCGGTGCTCGATCGTGACCGTCCGGCCCGCCGGGAAGCGTTGGCGCCACCAGAACCTGGTCTGCGCGATCCAGTGCGGATGAAGATCGCCGCTGTCGTCTTCGACGAGGCCCGCCGCGAGCAGGCTCTTGCGATCCGCTGTCGAAAGATGCTTCAGGCCGTCGACCAGGGCTCGGCCGACGATGTTGACCGGCAGGCCGGCGGCGCGGACCTTCGCCGTCACGTCCCGGCCGTCGAGGAATGCGCGTTCCTCGGCCCTGGCCTCGACCGGCTTTCCGTCGACCCTAAGCGCAAAGCCCATGAAATTGGGCGCGGTGTCCAAGGTCGTCCCCAGCGGCTCGTACCAGAATTCGCGCACGTCGATGTCGGGCATGGGGAAAGCGACGATCGTGTCGATGTCCTTGGGCCCGTCATTGACGAAGACGTAGCGCACCCGCGCCTGCTTCGGGCTGAGGTAGAGGTCTTCGGAGGCCATGCGGATATCGGCCTGTTTGGTGAGCACGAGGCCGCCCGCAGCCAGCGCCGCCGAGGAATCGTCGGCCTGCGCGGGAAAAGACCAGACCGCCATAGTCGCCATGGCCACGGCCAATCTGGATCGCATTCACCCCCCCAAGCCAATCCCGGACGCAGTCTAGCGCTCGCGCTCCCCTTGCGGGAGGGGGACTGCGGCCGATCCGTTTCGACTACCGCGTCCGCGAGACGAAGAAGGCGACGATGAGGCCAAACACCATCATCGCAGCCAGATTCTCGGCGAGCAGGAGGTTGAGCTCGAACCTCGGCGCGCGGCGCCAGGCCGAGAGCGGCAACGCGACATAGCTCATGACGAAATGCACCGGAACGCCGTAGAGGGAGCCCCACAGCGCCCAATTCCGTTTCAGCGCGGGAAGCCGCGCGCTCGCGAACGCATAGATCGCGGCGATGACGATCGACATCGCCCATTGCAGAGCGACGCCGAGCGCGACGGCGGAGGCGCCTTGCTCGAGCGCGTCGCGTCCGAGAATTGCGCCCGCGATGAACCGGCAGATGAAAAGCGGGCTGCGCCCGCTGATCAGCGCCGCCGCGCCGATATCGACGGTGCCGGCGAGGAGGCCCCCGAGCAGGATGGCCTGCAGCTTCGAAAGCTGTCCCATGCGTTCCCCCGCTTTCGCGCGAGGGTATCCGATCGGGCCCGGGCGATGGATAACTTCCCCGTGAAAATCAGGAATACGTCCGCTCTGTCCACCACGGAAAATAGCGCGGCATGCCGGTCGAAACCCTGTCGGGGAATCTGGCCGGGCGCTTCTCGAGGAAGGCGCTCACCCCCTCGCGAACATCCGCCGAGGCGCCGCGCGCATAGATGCCGCGGCTGTCGATCCTGTGCGCCTCCATCGGATGATCCATGCCGAGGCCGCGCCACATCATCTGGCGGATGAGGGCGACCGAGACCGGCGCCGCGTGATCGACGATTTCGCGGGCGAGCGCGCCGGCGCGGGCCATGAGCGCCTCCGGCTCGACGATCTCGCTGACGAGCCTGCCGGTCAGCGCCTCCTCCGCGCCGAAGACGCGGCCTGAATAGCACCACTCCAGCGCCTTGGAGATTCCGACGATGCGCGGCAGAAAAAAGCTCGATGCCGCCTCCGGCACGATTCCGCGGCGCGAGAAGACGAAGCCGAAACGGGCGTCGCGACTGGCGATGCGGATATCCATGGCCAACTGCATGGTGACGCCGATGCCGACCGCCGGCCCGTTGACCGCGCAGATCACGGGCTTGAGGCATTCGAAGAGGGCGAGAGTCACCCGTCCGCCGCCGTCGCGCACCCGTTCGTCGCTCCAATCCACCGTCTCGACGGGACCTGCGTCGCGTTCCTTGCGGGCCGGATTCTTGTTGGCGTCGAAGGTATTGGCGCCGGCCGACAGATCGGCGCCGGCGCAAAAAGCGCGCCCAGCGCCGGTGACGATCACCGCTCCGACATCGTCGTCGGAATTCACTTTCGTGAAGACGTCGATCATCTCGCGCATCATCGTGGCGGTGAAGGCGTTGAGCTTCTCCGGACGATGGAGGGTGAGCGTCAGGATGCGCTCGCGCAGCTCGACCCGGATCTGCTCATAGGGGCCGTAGGTCATGGGAATTTCTCCCGCTCACTTAAAAATTCGCCTCTCCCTCGATGGAGAGGAAGAAAATCACGGGCTAACGAAGCGCAAGCGACGCTCAACTCGCAGATTTTTCAGATGACGGGACAGTTTGCGTCAACCACCCTTCACCCGAAAAGTCCAAGCGCTTGGCTTCGCCAAACGCAGGATTTTTCGCCCTTTCCCTCAAGGGGAGACGGGGAATTACTCCGCCGCCTGGGCGCGCTGGCTGGACAGGCGCGCGTCGATCTCAGCGATGCCCTGGTGAAGCTGCTTCAGGGATTCGTCGATGTCGATCTTCTGCCGCTCCAGCGTGTCGATGCGCTCGACGAATTTCTTGCGCGTATGGACAAGCTGCGCTGCGCCGTCGTCGTGGCGATAGAGCTCGAGAATTTCGCGGATCTCGGCCAGCGAAAAACCGACGCGGCGTCCGCGCAGAATGAGAATGATGCGGGCGCGGTCGCGCGTCGAATAAATGCGCGTCTGGCCGCGGCGCTCGGGCGCGATCAGGCCCTCGTCCTCGTAAAAGCGCAGCGTGCGCGCGGTGACCCCGAACTCCTTGGTGAGCTGACGGATGGTGTAGGTGCGTGGCGTGGTCATGGATGCCTTCCCTTGCAGCCGCGGGAGGGGAGTTGGACCGACTCTCGCGGACCTGACAAATTCTCAGTCTTCAAATAATGCGACGCTCTTTACGTCAACGTCAAGAGCGATCTTTACAACTTATACGCGCATCTCTACTATGATATTGGCTTACAGTAGTAAGGCCTCCCCGTGGCGCAGATGCTTCCCCCTCCGAAGCGGACGCCGGCGCCGCCCGACTATGAGCGCATTGCGACACAGCTCGATCGCATCGCCGCAATGATGCACATGGCCGGGCGGACCGCCGCCGCGGAGAGCCTGCGCAGCCGCGCCGCGGAAATGCGCGCCGACCTCTCCCCCGAGCGGCGAGCGACCGTTCTGCAATTTCGTCCCTAGAGGTCTACTCGGCCGCGGCGCGGACGACGTGATCTTCCTGCTCGAGATTGTGGGCGGCGAAGTCCCAGTTGAGGAGCTTCGAGAGCACCGTTTCGAGATATCTCGCGCGCTCGTTCTGATAGTCGAGATAGTAGGCGTGCTCCCAAACATCGATGGCGAGCAGGCAATTGGTGCCCTTGGCCATCGGATCGACGGCGTTGGCGGTCCGCTCCACCGCGAGCCGCCCCGCCTTAGACACCAGCCACGCCCAGCCGGAGCCGAACTGCTCCCTGCCCGCCTTGGCCAGCTCCTCGATCAGCGACTTCACGTCGCCGAAATCGCGTTCGATGGCGTGCGCGAGCGCGCCCGTCGGTTTCGTCGACCTCGGCGTCAGGCTGCGCCAATAGAAATCGTGGTTCCAGACCTGACCGGCGTTGTTGAAGATTTTCTGATCCTTCTCGTCCTGCTTGCCCAGCGTCGCCTGGACGATCTCCTCGAGCTTCATGTCGGCGTAGCGGGTTCCGGCGACGAGTTTGTTCAGCGTCTCGACATAAGTTCTGTGATGCTTGTGATAATGCACGTCAACCGTGCGCGCGCCGATCGCCGGTTCGAGAGCGTTTTCGTCATAGGGCAAGGGCGCAAGCCCGAACGGTCCTGCCATGGTCGCCTCCAGAATTGAGCTCAAGCCTATAAGCGCGCGGGCGCCGGTTGGTTCCTGTCCCCTGTCGCGCGGGCGCGGCAAGGATTCGTGAAATTGATGACCTCGATTGTCATTCGACTTTCGCCTCCCCATGTCAGAAGAAGGACGAGCGCAGGGGGCGTTCGAAGTTGGAGGACGCTATGCCGAATTACGAAATAAACTATCTCAAGGAAGACGGATCTCTGGCATTCAAATTCCAGGCGCAGTGCGAGGACGATACCCGCGCCAAGATACTGGCCCACGCGATGAAGGATCAGGAGCACAAGGGCTTCGAGGTTTGGCACGGCCGAGAACTCGTCTATCAGCGGCCGCGGGCGGAATCCTAGGAAAGACCGCGCTCGGACAGATGGCCCCGTCCTGACCCGCCGCCCCTGTGACAAGCTTGGCGTGAGCGTTCGCGGCAATTATTCAGCGTGAGCGGCGGCGACTGGGCCGTCCTGTCGACTGTCGTTAGCCGATCAACTGCTCGCGCGTGGCCCAGTCGAGTCCCTTGTCCAGCGCCCGCTGGAACCGGGCGAACATCTCGTCGATCTCGGCCTCGTCGATCACCAGCGGCGGGCAGAAGGCGAGACGGTCGGACAGCATGGGCCGCGTGATCAGGCCCTCGTCCAGCGCGAAGGCATTGACCGTCGCGCCGACCTGCTTCGCGGGATCGAAGCTCTTTTTCGTCTTCTTGTCCGCGACCAG
>DASZRM010000106.1:0-5303 GCA_035549135.1 Rhizomicrobium sp.
AAGCAGCGCCAGAACCGAGCCCGCCTCGAACGCGATCGCCGCCAGGGCGCGGTCGGCGGGCGCGATCTTCGGCATCAGGGCGATCGGCAGGATCTGCGCGCCGGCATAGGCAAGGACGGTGACCAGGAAGAAAACGATCAGCCGCACCAGACGGTTGTCGAGAACCCGCCGGAGCGCGGAAGGCCTCGGCGCAGCGATGGCGGCGGTTGTCATCGAAGTCCCCCGTTTCGGATGATGAACCTTGGGCGATCCGGCGCAGCCCGGCCCTCGCCGGGCCCGGCTGCGCCCGCCCGTCGTCAGATCAGATCGCGCAAGGTCACCTTCACCTCGCCCTTGCCCTTCACCGCGAAGGTGACGACCGTTCCCGGCGCATCGTCGCGCAGGCGCCGGCGGGCCTCGTAAAGCGGAATGGACTGCGCGGGCTTGCCGTCGACGGCGGTGATCACATCGTCCGCCTTGAGCCCGGCCGCTTCCGCAGGTCCGCCCTCGGTCACGTCGACGATCTTGTAGCCGCCGTCGCCCTGGTTGAACCACATGCCGGCCCGGTCGAAGGTGTCGAGATCGGCGACCGGCGTCGTCACCGGCTTGAGATACATCGTCGAATGCTCGTAATCGAGCGTGACGATATAGCGCTTGAGAATCCCCGCGCCGATATTGCCCGAGATGGAGGCGTCGGCGAATGCGCCGCCCTTGTCGGTCGAAAGCTCGACGACCGGTCCGTGGATGGGCGGCATCGATCCGATGGCCAAGGTGTCGCCGCGCATGGCGATGGCGCGCGACGGACCGCCGACGCCCCAGCCGGTCACCGCGTCGACGCCCTTGCCGTTGTTGAGACGGTGCTCGGCGACGAAGGGCGCGTTCAGGGTGAGCGAGGCGCGCGATCCGGTGTCGATGGTGAATTTGCCCGCGACCCCGTTATAGACCGCCGGCGCCTCGATCGTGTTGCCGTCAAAGCTGAAGGGCACGGCGACGCCGGCATCCTTCGGATCGAACGCGGTCGGATTGATCAGCGTGATCTCGCCCGCGCCATAGTCGACGCGGGTGACGAAGCGGCGGAAGGTTTCGAAGCCCACCATGCCGGGCATCGGCACGCCCTCGATGGGCGCCATCGCATCGAGCCCCATCACGGCGAAGACCTGGTTGTTGATCACCGCATTGCCGAGGCGAAGCGAGGAGACCTTCGCCATGCCCACGTCCATGTGGCCGGATCCGGCGCCGCTACCCTGCATCTGGCCCTCGGTCTTGAGGCCGAGCGTCTCGGCGAGCGGGGGCGTCAGAAGATTGACGCCGCCCGTGTCGAAGATGAACTGGTAGGGGCCTTTGCCGTTCACCGTCACGTCGGCGTAGATGTGATTGTTGTAGAGATGGAAGGGGAAGGTGGTCTGTTTCCCGCCGGCGATGGCGAAATCGGCGAGCGTGACTTTCGGCGCGGAATAGCTCGACTGTTCCTGGGCCGGGCCGAAACTCGCCTCGGTCACCGATCCCGTCTGGTCGTACTTGGCGTCGCCATTGTTGACGAGGAAATGGAACGGGATTTCGACGCCGTCGACCGCGCGATAATCGCTGAGCGTCGTGGTGAAGGTCTGAGGGCCCTGCTTCTCGATCGTGCGCGCGAGCAGATGCGTTTTGGAGTCGAACCAGGCATCGAAGCTCTTGCCGTTCCTGGGCGTGACGGTCAGCACGTCATAAGTCGCCGCCCCCTCGGTCTTCTCGCCGTCCGAGGCGATCGCGGCGCCGCCGAAATCCGGCCGCCACCACATGTTCGCGCGGCGATAGGCCTCGTTGGTCGCCAGCGCCTTCTGCTCGCCGCCGTCCTGCAGCGTGACCGCGCCGGATGCGTCCTTGTTCCAGGCGTGCGCGCCGTCGAAACCGTTGGCGCCGGTCGCCGGACCGATGGCGAACTGGTCCACGAACCAGCCTTCCTTCACGTCCCATGTCTGGGTGACCTTGCCGGTCATGCCCTGTCCGGAGTAGGCGCTGTCGACATGAAGCGTCGCTTTGCCGTCCCAGGCGGAGCCGCCCGCGGCGGCGTGGTTGGCGGCGAGGATGTCGGCGGCGGTCGGAGCCGCATAAGCCGGCGCAACGGCGAGCGAGGCGGCGAATGCTGCGAGGACGGAATAGTGGCGCATGGAGTTTCCCTTCTTGGCGGCCCTGAAGTGGTAGGGTCAGTCTATCGCAACAATATGCGCCGGGCGCATAGCTGGATTGCGGCGGCCATGGCCGCGCTGATTTTCTGTGCAGTTCCAGCGGCTTCCGCGCCGCGCCGGATCGTCTCGACCTTCCTGTGCACGGACGAATATGTCTTCCGCCTGGTCCCGAGGGATCGCATCGCCGCGCTCTCCTTCGAAGCGACCGACCGCCACCCCGTGGTTTCGACCATCGCCGACGCCGCCAAGGGCGTGCGCACGATCAGGCCTTCGGCCGAGAGCGTGCTGACCCTCAATCCGGATCTGGTCGTGATGTACGCAGGCACGATGGGCGTGCTTCGCGCGCAGCTGTCGCGGGCCGGCGTCGCCGTGCTGGATGTGCCCTGGGCCAACTCGCTCGACGAAATCCGCCGCGTCGCCACGATGCTGGGCGAGCGGCTGGGCGCGACCGAAAAGGCGAAGGCGATGCTCGCGGCGATGCACGCAAAGATCGCGCGCGCGAAGGCCGCCGCGCAGCGCCCGCCCGTCGCGGCGCTGATCTACGAGCCCAACGGATACGCGACCTCCGGCGCGGTCACGCAACAGATCATGCGGCTTTCGGGGCTTCGCGACGCAGCGCCGGCGCTCGGTCCTACGAGGCTCGACACGCTTGCCGTCGAAGCGGTGATTTCGCGCGCGCCGGAACTGCTGATCCTGAACGGCGATCCCGATGCGCGCAATTCGCGCGCCGACATGGTTCAGCATCATCCAGCCCTCGCCGCGCTGGACGGACGATCGACGATCGCCTGGGCGCAGCTGAGCCCGCTTCTCTGTCCGGGACCCTGGTCGCTCGATACGGCGCAGACCTTCACGCGGCTTGGCGCGCTTGCCCGGCGCGCGGCCCGGCGCTAACAGAACGGCGCGCGACGGCGAAGGGAACCGGGTCGAATGCCCGGGCTGCCCCCGCAACTGTAGGCGGCAAGTCCTGTCCGAGAGCCACTGGGAAACCGGGAAGGCGGAGAGGGCGCTGGAGCCGCAAGCCAGGAGACCTCCCCTCGCGCGTCGTCCAGCTCTGCGCCGGGGCGGCGCGGGCAAGCGGGAATCCGCTGAAGGCGACGGGCCTTTGTTTGCGGAGTCCGCGATGGACGATGCGGTTGCGGCGAATTTCACGCGAGAACGCGCAGGACCCGGTCCTTCGCGGCGAGGCGGGCGTCCCGCCCCGAACGGGGCCCGGCGATGAAGGCGCGGGATGGCGCGATCACGCTTGCGCTTCTGGCGGCGGCGCTTGGCTCTTCGGCGCTGTCGTTCTTCGTGGGGCCTTCGCATCTTAGCCCTTCCGCGTTGATCGAGGGCCTGTTCGCAGGCCACGGCGCCGCATCGATCATCGCGCTCGACATCCGTCTGCCGCGCGCCGCGCTCGGTTTTCTCGTCGGAGCCGGGCTCGGCGCGAGCGGCGCGGCGCTTCAGGGCCTGTTCCGCAATCCGCTCGCTTCGCCGGACGTGACGGGCGTGACCTCCTGCGCCGGGCTCGGCGCGGTGATCGCGCTCTATTTCGGACTCGCCGCCGGCGCCTATTGGCTGCTTCCGGCGTTTGCGATCGCCGGCGCGCTCGGTTCGGCGGGGCTTCTCTATCTTCTGGCGCGGGCAGGGGCAGGGGTGATGGCGCTGGTGCTGGCGGGAGTCGCGATTTCCAGTCTGGCCGTGGCGCTCACCGCGCTCGCTCTGTCCTTCGCCGCAAATCCCTATGCCATGAGCGAAATGGTGCTGTGGATGATGGGCTCGCTCAAGGACCGCACGCTCGCCGATCTCGCCTACGCCGCGCCGCTGATCGCGGCCGGCGTCGCGCTGCTGACGAGCGCGGGGTCGGGGCTCGAGGCGCTGACGCTCGGAGAGGAGGCGGCGCACAGCCTCGGCGTCAACGTGGCGGGCGTGCGCGGGCGCATCGTGCTGGGCGTCGCGCTCGCCACCGGCGCCGCGACCGCCGCCGCGGGCGCCGTGAGCTTCGTGGGGCTGGTCGCGCCGCACCTGCTGCGGCCGTTCTACGGCTTTCGGCCCTCGCGCCTGATCGCGCCGTCGGCGCTGGCGGGCGGCGCGCTGGTCGCCGCCTCCGATGTTCTTGTCCGAACGATCGATCCGGGCGAACAGCTGCGCCTTGGAGTCGTCACCGCGATGCTAGGCGCGCCTTTCTTCTTCTGGCTGATCCTGCGGCTCAGGAGGGAAGTGTGAGCGCGGCGCTTCGTTTCGAGGGGGCCCATGTCGCCTACGGCGGCAGGCCCGCGCTCTCCGGAGTCAGCGCCTCGATCGCCCGCGGCGCGGTGACCGGCGTGGTCGGCCCCAATGGCGCGGGCAAGACGACGCTGCTGCGCGCGGCGCTCGGCCTTTTGCCATTGGCGGCGGGCGAAATCGCCGTCGAGGACCGCGCGCTGCGGCAATGGTCGCGGCCGGCGCTTGCGCGCGCCATCGCCTATCTGCCCCAGGGCGGGGAGGCGCACTGGCCGTTGCGCGCGGCCGACCTTGTGATGCTGGGACGGATTCCCCATCGCGCGCGGTTTGCCCCGCCGTCCGACGAGGACAAGAAGGCCGTGGCGGAGGCGCTGGCGCGGGCGGACGCGGCGGACTTCGCGGAGCGGCGCATCGACGAATTGTCCGCCGGCGAACGGGCGCGGGCGCTTTTCGCGCGCGCGCTGGCCACGAAGGCGCCGATCCTGCTCGCCGACGAGCCGGCCGCCTATCTAGATCCGGCGCATCAGCTGAAGCTGATGGCGCTGCTGAAAGAGGAGGCGCGGCGGGGAACGGCCGTGGTCGTGACGCTGCATGATCTGTCGCTCGCTTCGCGCCTTTGCGACGAAATTCTGGTCCTCAAGGACGGACGCGTCGCCGGGCGCGACCTCTCGGAGGCCACGCTGGCCAAGGCGTTCGGAATCACCGCGCTGCGGGTCGTGGATCCTCGGACCGGGGCCGCCGCGCTGACCCCCTGGGAGATTCGATCCTCGTGAGACTCGCCTGCCAACTCGCGCAGCGTTCCTGTACACTGTACGCGAACGCCGGTTGGGGACGAGGATGTTTGCAGAGGAGTGGTTCGGCGGGCTGGCGCAGAATCTGGCGGCTTCGGCCGTGCTGCTGGCGGCGGGATTCCTGATCGGACGCTATCGCGAGCGCAGGCGCCTCGAAGGCCGC
>DASZRM010000107.1:0-22757 GCA_035549135.1 Rhizomicrobium sp.
CGCGGGATTTTGCGCGAAATAAGCGGCGCGAAACGATCTCCAAAGTATGATCCGGCGCCATTGGGGAATCGCGCGATGCAAGCGGTTTTGGGGATCATTGAAGGATATTATGGCGCGCCGTGGTCTTGGGCGGCGCGCGCGGAAACGATTTCATTCCTGGCGCCGCATGGCTATCGCTTCTATTGGTACGCGCCGAAATCCGACCCTTTTCTCAGAAGCCGCTGGCGTGAAGATCACCCGCGGGAGGCGGCGCAACAGCTGCGCGAATTCGCCGCCGCCTGCCGCGGGCTCGGGGTGCGCTTCGGCGTCGGCCTCAGCCCGCTCGAGGCCTGCCTCGAATTCGGCCGCGACGAGCGCGCGGCGCTCGCGCGCAAGCTGACCTTCTTCGCCGATATCGGCATCGACGATCTTGCGATCCTGTTCGACGACATGCGCGGCGACAACCCGGGCCTTGCGGCGCGACAGGCCGACGTCGCGCATTGGATCTCCGAACGCTCTACGGCGAAGAATTTCGCGCTCTGCCCCACCTATTACAGCGACGATCCGGCGCTCGACCGCGTGTTCGGCCAGCGGCCGCCCGATTATCTCGAGGAGCTCGGCGCGCGCCTCGATCCCAGCATCGACATTTTCTGGACCGGCGAGGAGGTCTGCGCGCGCGCCTTCGCGCCCGGCCATCTCGACCGCATCGCCCGCGCGATCGGCCGCAAGCCGCTTTTGTGGGACAACTATCCGGTCAACGACGGACCGCGCATGTCGCAATATCTCCACCTGCGCGGATTCACCGGCAGGCCGCAATCGCTCGCCGAGCGCGTCGCGGCGCATGCGATCAATCCGTCGCTTCAGCCGGTATTGTTCCGAATTCCGGCGCTGACGCTCGCCGAAGCCTACCGGCTCGGCGACGACTACGAATATGCGACAGCCATGGAGGGCGCCGCCGCCGCGGTCGCCGGTCCCAGGCTAGCGCGCATGATGCGCGAAGATGTCGCGCTGCTTCAGGACACGGGCCTCGAGCGTCTGGGCGGCGCAAAGGAAAGCTTGCGCGCGCGATACGGCGCCTTCGATCATCCTGCCGCGCAGGAGATCCTGGCCTGGCTCGACGGCGCCTACCGCGCCGCGGAGGAGATGGCGGCGTCCTAAAGGATGGGCTATTGCGGTGCCGCAACGGCCGGTGAGCGTCATGACACGATGCGGGCTTGTGGCCGACGCGGGCGGCACCAATGTGCGCTTTGCGCTGGTCGACCTGGAATCGGGCGGAACAGGAGCCGTCCGCTCGCCCCGCAAATACGTCTCGAGGCAATATCCCGGCATTGCGGATGCGGCGCGCGCCTATCTTCGTGAGCACGCCGGTGAGGGAACGCCGTCCGCCGCCGTGATCGCGGTAGCCGGTCCCGTGAGCGGCGGCGCCATCAGCATGACCAATCTCGGTTGGCGCTTCTCGGAGGGCGGGCTGGGCGAGGCGCTGGGGATCGCGCGCGTGCGATTGATAAACGATTTCGAGGCGATCGCCCATGCGGTTCCGGTCCTGGCGCGGAACGATGTCCGCGAGGTGGGCGACGTGCGCGCGCCGCCGGCCGAAGAGCGCGAGACCGTCGCCATCGTCGGGCCGGGCACGGGCCTTGGCGTCGGAGGCTTCGTCAAGGAGATGGGGCGCATCACCCCGCTCGTGACCGAAGGCGGCCACAGCGATTTCGCGCCCAATGACGAGGTCGAGATCGAGCTGCTGAAATTCGTCCGCCGTCGCCACGGCCACGCCTCCGCCGAGCGGCTGCTGTCGGGACCCGGCCTGGTCACAATCTACGAGGCGCTGAAGACGATCGAGGGGAACGATGCGGAGACGATCGACGCGCACGCCATCACCGAGCGCGCGCTCAGCGACCCTGACGGCTTCTGCGCCAAGGTGCTGTCGCGCTTCTGCGCCATGCTTGGCTCCTTCGCAGGCGATGTCGCGCTGATGATGGGAGCGCGCCACGGCGTCATGCTGGCCGGCGGCATCCTTCCGGCGGTCGCCGACTTCTTCGCCGCGAGCCGCTTCCGCGGCCGCTTCGAGGCCAAGGGCCGGTTCGAGGGCTATATGAAAGCCATTCCCACGCGGCTGATCGTCCAGGAATTCGCGGGCCTGATCGGCGCGGCGGCGCGGCTTCGCGCCATGGACCGCGCGGGCGGATGAGAATGGGCTTGCGTTACGGGCGCATTTCAGCGGCGATGGCGGCGGCGCTCGCCCTCGGCGCCTGTTCGATTCTGCAGGGCAAGGAAGAGGAAGCCGAGGCGCCGCGCGTGACTCAGCCGGGCGAAATCCATCCCGAGCTCTGGCCCGAAGGCCATAGCGGCGCGGCGCGCGATCCAGCGATCGAGGCGGAGGTCGCCCGCCTGCTCGCGCAGATGACGTTGGAGGAAAAGGTCGGCCAGACCATCCAGGCCGACGTGAACTACGCAAGCCCCGAGGACGTGCGCCAATATCATCTCGGTTCGATCCTGAACGGAGGCGATTCCGGACCCGGCCGGAACGATCGCGCCGCGCCGGAGGCGTGGCTGACGGCGGCGGACGCCTATTACGCGGCCTCGCTCCCCGCGACGCCAGACCGGCCGAGCATTCCCATCCTGTGGGGAACGGATTCGGTGCACGGCAATTCCAACATCGTCGGGGCCACGATCTTTCCCCACAATATCGGCCTCGGCGCCGCGCGCGATCCGGAGCTGATGCGCGAGATCGGCGAGATCACGGCGATCGAAACGCGAGTGACCGGCGCCGACTGGACCTTCGCGCCGACGGTCGCGGTCGTGCGCGACGATCGCTGGGGCAGAACCTATGAGGGCTATTCGGAAGACCCGCGCATCGTGTCCGAAGCGGGCGCCGCGCTGATCGAGGGATTGCAGGGCGCGCCGGGGGATGCGGATTTCCTGCGCGGTCCGCACGTCATCGCGACCGCCAAGCATTTCATCGGCGACGGCGGAACCCAGGGCGGCAGGGACCAGGGCGACAACCTCGCCAGCGAAGAAGAGCTGCGCGACATATTCGCGCCGCCCTATGAAAGCGCCATAGCGGCCGGCGTCCAGGCGGTGATGGCCTCCTTCTCGAGCTGGCAGGGACGCAAGGCGCATGGCGACCGCGCGCTTCTGAACGACGTGCTCGTCGGGCGCCTCGGATTCGACGGGCTCGTCGTCGGTGACTGGAACGGCTATCAGCAGGTTCCCGGTTGCTCCTTCACCAGCTGTCCAGCCGTCTACAACGCCGGAGTCGATCTCATCATGGCGCCGGACAATTGGCGCGGTCTCTACGCCAACACGCTGGCGCAGGTCGCTTCCGGCGAGATTCCGATCGCCCGGCTCGACGAGGCGGTCTCGCGCATTCTGCGCGTCAAGCTGAGGGCGGGGCTGATGAGCGAAGGCCCGCCGTCCACCCGGCCCTTCGCGGGAGATTGGAGCCAGCTGGGCTCGCCCGCACACCGGGCCGTCGCGCGCAGGGCCGTGCGCGAATCTCTGGTGCTGCTCAAGAACGACGGCGCGCTGCTCCCGCTCAACCCCAGGCTCAACGTGCTGGTCGCAGGCGACGGCGCCGACGATCTCGCAAAACAATGCGGCGGCTGGACGATCTCCTGGCAGGGCGGGGGAAATTCACGCGCGGACTTTCCCAACGGACAAACCGTCTTCGAGGGCGTGCGCGCCGCCGTAGACGCCGCGGGCGGCAAGGCGACGCTGAGCGTGGACGGCTCGTACGCCGAAAGGCCGGACGCCGCGATCGTCGTCTTCGGCGAAAATCCCTATGCGGAGGGTGCGGGCGATAGGGCCGATCTCGCGTTCGAGGGTGGCGACGGGCGCGATCTGAAGTTGCTTGAGAGCTTTCGCGACCGCCACATTCCCGTGGTGGCCGTCTTTCTCTCCGGGCGTCCGCTCTATGTGACCCGGGAGATCAATGCCTCCAACGCCTTTGTCGCCGCCTGGCTGCCCGGCTCGGAGGGTGGCGGGATCGCCGACATGTTGTTTCGCAAAGCCGACGATTCGATCGCATACGATTTCCGCGGCCGGCTCTCCTATTCCTGGCCGCGGGCGCCAGACCAGACGCCGCTCAACGCGCCGGCGCCGAACGATCCGCCAGAGGCTCTGGCGAAATACGATCCGCTGTTCCCCCTCGGCTACGGTCTCGACTACGCTCATCCGCGCGATTTGGGTCCCTTGCCCGAGGCGACCGAGAGCGTTCCGGTCGCGATGGCAGGGAACCCGGCGCCAGCGCGCTGACGCGGGCAAATTTTGGCGTCAGGTTCGAGTGTGTTACGCAGGAAAAAAAGAGGTAGGGGAGTTCAAGCATGAAATCGCCGGCGATTTTCCTGGCTGCGCTGGCCGCGCTGACCTGCGCGCAATCCAAGGCGGCGACGCGGGTCGTTCTGCCGACAAATGCGGTCCCGCTGCACTACGACGTCTCGATCGTCCCGGATGCGGCGCGCCTGACCTTTGCAGGAAGCGTCAAGATCGACCTCGTCGTCAAGAAGCCCTCAAGGTCGATTGTTCTCAATGCGACCGATCTCGTCTTCGATCGCGTTTCGCTTTCCGGCGCAACGACGAGCCCCGCCATATCCTACGACTCCAAGGAGGAGACGGCGACGCTCGCCTTTCCGGCCGACATTTCCGCCGGCCGCCACACGCTGACGATCGCCTATCGCGGCAAGATTTTTCAGCAGGCCGCCGGCCTCTTCGCTCTCGATTATTCGGCGGGCAAGGCCGAGAAGCGCGCGCTCTTCACGCAGTTCGAGAATTCCGATGCGCGCCGCTTTCTGCCGTGTTGGGACGAACCTGACAGGAAGGCGACCTTCACGCTCACCGCGACCGTTCCCAAGGACGAGATGGCGATCTCCAACACGCCCATCGCAGCTTCCGAGTCGCTAGCCGGCGGACTGAAGCGCGTGACCTTCAAGACCTCGCCCAAGATGTCGTCTTACCTGCTGTTCTTCGGTCTCGGCGACTTCGAGCGCGTTTCGCGCCAGGTGAACGGGGTAGACGTGGGCGTCGTCGTCAAGCGCGGCGATGGGCCAAAGGCCGCGTATGCGCTCGAGGCCGCCTCCCAGATTCTTCCCTATTACGAAGACTATTTCGGAGTGAAATATCCCCTGCCCAAGCTCGACCTGATCGCAGGTCCCGGAGCCAGCCAGTTCTTCAGCGCGATGGAGAATTGGGGCGCGATCTTCTACTTCGAGCGCGCGCTCGAGATCGATCCGAAAATCTCGACCGAGGAAGACCGCCGCAGCGTCTATCTCGTGATCGCCCACGAGATGGCCCATCAATGGTTCGGCGATCTCGTCACCATGGATTGGTGGGACGATCTCTGGCTTAACGAGGGTTTCGCCTCGTGGATCGAGCTGAAGGCGACCGATCGCTTTCATCCGGAATGGAAAGTCTGGCTCGACAGCCTCGGCTCCAAGGAGCGCGCCATGGATGTCGACGCCCGCGCAGGCACGCACCCCATCGTCACGCCCATTATGGACGTGCTTCAGGCCAATCAGGCGTTCGACACCATCACCTATTCGAAGGGCCAGGCGGTGATCCGCATGCTCGAGAACTATGTGGGCGCGGATGTCTGGCGCGCGGGCGTTCGCCGCTATATCCGCGCGCACGCCTACGCCAATGCGGTCACCGACGATCTCTGGCGCGCGGTCGACGCCGTCTCGCCGCGTCCGATCACGCGGATTGCGCACGATTTCACCCTGCAGCCGGGCGTGCCGCTGATCCGCGCCGCGCGTGCGCAAGACGGAGTGAGGCTCGTCCAGGACCGTTTCGCCATGGACCAAAGCGCGCGCCGCCCGCTCGTCTGGCGCGTTCCGGTGCTGGCGAGGCCGCTCGGCGCGCAGGCGATCTGGCGCGGCGTCGTCTCGCGCGGCGCTCCGGCTACAGTCGCGAGCAAGGACGGCGTCGTCGTCAATGCGGGGCAGGGCGGCTATTTCCGCACGCTCTACGATCCGACGCTGCTGGCGGCGCTGGCGAAGAATTTCCGCGAGCTTTCGGCCGCCGACGAACTGGGATTGCTCAACGATGTGGGAGCGCTCGGCTATAGCGGTTACGAGCCGCTTGAGGATTTTCTGAGCCTGGCGGGCGAGGTCGGCCCCTCGGCGGAGCCGCAGGTCCAGATCGCTGTCGCCGAAAAGCTAGAAGCCCTCGACAATCTGTATCGCGGACTGCCGGAACGGGCGACGTTCCGCCAATTCGCGCTGCCGCTGCTGAACCGTCTCTTCGCGCAGGTGGGTTGGAATGCAAGGCCCGGCGAGAGCAGCAATGTGGCGCCCGTGCGCGCGGCGCTGCTGTCGGCGCTCAGCCAGTGCGACGATCCGGCGACGATCGCCGAAGCGCGCCGGCGCTTCGCCGCCTATGTCGCGGAACCGTCGAGCCTCTCCGGCGACGCCCGCAGCAGCGTGCTCAAGATTGTGGCGCGCCATGCGGACGAGGCGGCCTGGGAGGAGCTGCACAAGCAGGCCCGGACCGAGACCAACACGCTCGCCAAAAGGCAGCTCTACGACCTTCTCGGTTCGACGGAGGACGAAAGCCTCGCAAGAAGGGCGCTGGCCGTCGCGCTCGCCGGCGAGCCCACGATCACGACGCGTCCGTCGATCGTGGCCGTCGTCGCCAGGGAGCACCCGGAGCTCGCCTTCGACTTCATCGAGGCGCATCTCGATCTCCTGGACAGTTGGCTTGAGGCCGACAGCCGAAGCCAGTTCGCGCCGAGGATCGCGGGCCAGTCCTTCGATCCGAAGATGATCGCGCGGCTGAAGGCGTTCGCCGAGGCGCATATTCCGGCGACCGCGCGCAACGCCGCCAAAAAGGCGGAAAGCGCGATCGCCTTTCACGCCAAGGCGCGCGCCGGGCAGCTTCCGGCGGCCGCTCGCTGGATCGCCCGGCGCCACGCCTAGAGGTTCTGTTTGGACGCGACGGCCCGGCTTAGCTGTTTTGCGGGATCATGCTTCGAAACGCCCAGCATGAGAAATCATTATCATCCTCATCCTGAGCTCGTCGAAGGGTGAGCATGTCGACGGGTGAGGGGCTGCAATTCGATCGCCGACGGCGTTTGCCCCCCCACAAAAAAAAGAACGGGCCGGACATTATGTCCGGCCCGCCCGCATTCGATCGTCTGAACGATCAGTTGAGCGTCACCGACTTTCCGGCGGAGGCGACGCCATTGACGACCACTTCAAGCGTGCTCGCGCCCGTCTCGCAGCTGTTCGGAATGTCGAACTTGGCGCTGGTCACCGAGCCGTCCGAAATGCCGGTCGCAAAGTCGTGCGTCTTGGCGTAGCAGACATGCCCGCTCGAGGTGTTGGTGAAGCGCACCAGCGGGTAGTTCGACGAGGTCTGCGCGTCGTCGCCGTAATATCCGCCATAGGTCACGCCGTTGAAGCCGCCGCCCGAAATCTTGTTGTTCGAGCTGCCGACGGTCAGCGTCGACTTGACCTTCTTGATCGTCGGGATCGCCTTCTTGTTGACCTTACCGACCGGCGTATAGATCTCCATGTCGCCGACGTCGCTGGTCCAGAGCACCTGTCCGGTCGGCAGAACCGTCATGCGGCTCTCCCACGAAGACTGGCTGCCGGCGCTGGCCGGTTCGTTGACCTGGGTGATCTTCACCTTGGTCGGGCTCTTCACCTTGACTTCGAAGAAGTGCGTCGGATTGGCGAACACGCCCGGGCTGGCCGCGACGAGGATGTTGCCGTCGGGCAGCACCGCGGCCGGTCCGTCGCCGACCGAATAGTTGCCGCCGATGTTCGGCATGTCGGGACCGACCGTCCACTTCGCCGCCACCGGATCGTAGACCGCGGTGTGATTGGTGCCGCAGAACTGGAACACCAGGCCGTTGGGCAGCAACGGCGCGGGGCCGATTTCATGAGTTGACGAGTCGGTGCAGGACACGCCGATCTTTCCGGGGGTTGTCCACGAGCCGGTGTTCTCAGAATAGATTTCGAAGTCGTTGTTGGAGCCGAGGTCGCGGTTGGCGTCGACGGTCAGGATCGTGCCGTCGGGAAGCTGTGTCCAACCCTCTTCGTCGTTCTCGTCGGCCTTGCCGGAGCCGGTCGAGGTCCAGGTGATGGATTCGCCGCTGAGCGAGGCGATCGCCTGCTTCAGCGAGCAGCAATCGGCGAGCATGTACTGGCCGTCCGTGCGCACGACGCTCTGCGCGTCGCCGATCGTGGTCCAGCCCGACGGCGGCGTGACGTTGGTCCAGCTGTCGGTGTCGATGTTGTAGATCGCGCCCTTGTTGGTCCAGACCGCACTGCAGTTCAGATATTCGCCGCCATTGGTCACGACGTGCTTGCCGTCGGGAAGAACCTGAGAGGCGAAATAGAGCGGGCTGTAGCCGGACGGCGCGGAGGCGAGCTGCGTCCAGGTGCCGTTCTGATAGCTGCCGGTGTTGTCGGGGGTCAGCCTGTACCAGTTCACCGTGCACAGATCGTGCGCCATGACGGTGCCGTCTGTCAGGACGAGCGCCATGTCGGGCGTGCCCGGGAAGGTGTGGTTCATCGGGCTCCACGTGCCGGACGCGGCGCTCTTGGGCGCCTGGTACGGCTTGAAGTTCGGGTCGAAATGCCAGCTGCCCGGATGCGCGGGAGCGGGCGTTCTGTGACGGGCAAGCGCGCTCGACGCCATCAGCGCGACGGCTGTGGCGGCAAGGATCGAAACTGTTCGGCTGGAACGCATGACGGATTCCCCTTTCGGATTGGATTTTTTGTGCGTCACGTTTGGCGGGGCGGACGGAAGCAGCCATCCCCGTCGGATCGGATATCCTGGAAAACGTTACGCGGATGTTAGTTTGCAGTCTCAGCCATGGCAAGGAGCGCCGGGCGCGTCCGCGCGCGATTTTTTCAATGCTGCACGCGCGAAGCGCTGGATGAAACATATTCGTCGCAAATGCGCCGATTGCGGTCTGGGTCCTCAAAGTCGGTCCGGCATATTGTGGCCCTGCCGCCTGCTCCATTCTGACTGTTTGTCGCCGCGGCGGCGGCGCCGAAAGGCGGTCTGCGGGGACGCCCGCCGCTCCGGCGCAAGGGGCCGCGACGCCTGTCGGACTTTGCGGGCGCGACGGCGAGCGTCGGATATCTCGCGCGCTTTGGCTGGCACGGACCTTTCGCCCTCGAACGCGCATGCTCGACGAATGGGAGACGGTCCGCAAAGCGTCCCCGAGCGGCATCGTCAATTCGACGATTGCGGATGAGGGTCTTGCGTCGACAGTCGTCGAAGGTCGCGTCGAGATGTTTCGCCGCGCTGGAACGATTGAACATAATTTAATTCCGCTCGGAACGATTGCCGTCTATGTGGGACCGGCGCGGCGCCCGCGCCGGGCATCATTCTCTTGCTCGCGCGCCAGGCGCCCGTTCGGGAAGGCCTTTTCACAGGTTTGTTAAGGCCAGTTAATATGACGGTGTTTTCATGGCATTAATTTCATCGGCCTCATCATCGGGCCGGAGCCGTTCCGGCGTCGCGAGGCGCGCGCGCAGTCGTGGCAATTGCGCGCGCTCCAGAATAGCATCGGCCGCGGGAAAGGCCTCTTGGGACAACCGGAAAATCGGATGAAGCTGGAACAGCTCATCGTCGAGCGTGGGCTTGTGGCGCCCGAAACGCTGGTTCGCGCCAGGCTGGTCCAGGCCGAGACCGGCGAGCGCCTCGATTCCGTCCTCACGCGGCTTGGCATGGTGGCCGAGCAGACTCTCGCCACCGCGATCGCGGCCGAGACCGGATTCGCCGTCGCCGCGCCCGCCGATTTTCCGCCCGAGCCAGTGCTGCCCGATGCGGTCTCTCCGCGCTTTCTGCGCGACGTCAAGGCCGTTCCCATACGCGCGACGGACGATGTCGTCGACGTCGCGCTTACCGATCCGCTCGATCCCTATCCGCTGGAGGCGCTGCGATTCGCTTTCAATCGCAAAGTCAGGCCGTTCATCGCCCGCGCCAACGACGTGGAGTCCGCGCTCGACCGTCTTTACGGCTCGACGGCGCAGACCCAGACCGACGCCGACACGGTGGACGAGTCCGACGTCGAGCGCCTCAAGGATCTGGCGAGCGACGCGCCGGTCGTGCGCACCGTCAACAGCCTCATCACCCGCGCGTCCGAAGCGCGCGCCTCCGACATCCATATCGAGCCGTCGGAAGACAGTTTGCGCGTGCGCTTCCGCATCGACGGCGCGCTAGTCGACATCGAGACGCTTCCGGCGCATCTCAAGCTGCCGCTGATCTCGCGCATCAAGGTGATGGCCTCTCTCGACATCGCCGAGCGCCGCCTGCCGCAGGACGGACGCCTGCGCGTGGCTGTGCGCGGGCACGAGATCGACCTGCGCATCGCCACCTCGCCCACGATCCACGGCGAAAGCGTGGTGCTGCGCATTCTCGACCGCTCGAACCTCTCGCTCGATTTCCGCGCGCTGGGTTTCGCCGAGGATGTGCTCGAGTCGTTCCTGCACGTGCTCAAGCAGCCGCACGGCATCGTGCTCGTCACGGGTCCGACCGGCAGCGGCAAGACCACCACGCTCTACGCCTCGCTCGCCGCCATCAATTCTCCGGACCGCAAGATCCTCACCATCGAGGACCCGATCGAATACCGGCTCGCCGGCATCAACCAGACCCAGGTCAAACCGCAGATCGGGCTCACCTTCGCCGCGGCGTTGCGCTCCTTTCTGCGCCAGGATCCGGATGTGATGATGGTGGGCGAAATTCGCGACCTCGAAACCGCGGAAGTGGCGATCCAGTCCGCGCTCACGGGCCACACAATCTTGTCGACGCTGCACACCAACAGCGCCGCCGCCTCGGTCACGCGCCTCATCGACATGCGGGTTGAGCCGTTCCTCATCACCTCCACGCTAAACGCAGTCTTGGCGCAGCGCCTGGTCAGGCGCCTCTGCCCGAAATGCCGCGAGCCGCACGAGCCGGCGCCGGGCTTCCTCGAGAGCCTGCTGCCGGGCGCCGACGTCAGCGCGATCAAGACGCTCTACCGGCCGAAGGGCTGCGAGGCCTGCGGCCAATCGGGGTTCCGCGGTCGTCTTGCGGTGATGGAGCTGCTGCTGATGAGCGATGAGATCTCCGGCCTGATCCTTTCGCGGGCCGAAGCGCGCGAGGTCCAGCGCTCGGCCGTCGCTCACGGAATGCGCACCATGCTCGCGGACGGCATCATGAAGTCGCAACAGGGCCTGACGACGATCGAAGAAGTCCTCCGGGCGACGCGCGAGGTCTGATCGTGGCCACCTACAAATATCGCGCCGCGACGCCGGCCGGCCAATTGCGGACGGGAGTGCTCGAAGGCGCGTCCAAGGCCGACGCCATCGAACGCGTCAAGCGCCTCGGCCTGATGCCGATCGAAACGGTCGAAACTTCGGCGAAGACGGGCGAGCGCGCGCAGCTGCGCATGAACACGGCGACGCGGCGCGGCATCGTCAACGCGGTCGGCGAGCTTGCGGTTCTGCTCAATGCGGGTCTTGCGCTCGATCGCGCGCTCGCGGTCTGCGTCGAGAACGTCACCCGGCCGCCGGTGAAGCAAGTCTTCGCCAAGCTGCGCGACCGCGTGCGCCACGGCGCCTCGCTCGCGCGCGCCATGCAGGACAGCGGCGGCGCGTTTTCGCCGATGGCCTCGGCGATGGCGGAAGCCGGCGAGGCGAGCGGCAAGCTCGACGAAAGTCTCAGTCGTCTCGCCGACACGATGGAGCGCGCCGAGACGCTGCGGCAGACCATCGTCTCCTCGATGGTCTATCCGATCATGCTGGTGATCATCGCGATCAGCGTCATCCTGGTGATGCTGCTGTTCGTGGTGCCGCAATTCGAGAGCCTGTTCAGCGACGCCGGCGCGAAGCTTCCCTTCATGACCCAGGTGGTGATGGCGGCCAGTCACGCGGTGAAGGATTACGGCGTGATCGGCCTCATCATGACCGGCGTCGCGGTCTATCTGGTGATGCGCTGGGTCCGCCAGCCGGCCGTGCGCCGGGTGGTCGACCGCCAGCTCTTGCAAGCGCCGATCTTCGGGGCGGTGATCCGCAACGCCGAGACGGCGCGCTTCGCCCGCACGCTGGGAAGCCTCATCGACGGCGGCGTTCCGCTCGCCTCGGCGCTCGCCATCGCCCAGCGCTCCATCGTCAACCGCCACATGGCCGAAGCGGTGGACAAGGTGTCGTCGGGCCTGAGGCAGGGCGGCGGGCTTTCCAGTCCGCTGGCCGCCACCGGCCTCTTTCCCCCCATGGCGCTCAGCTTCCTGCGCACGGGCGAGGAGACGGCGCAACTCGGCCTCATGCTCAACCGCCTCGCCGACGTGCTCGACCGCGAGGTGCGCAATTCCATCCAGCGCATGATTTCGATCCTGACGCCCGCGATCACGGTCGCCATGGGCGCCATCGTGGCGACGGTGATCGCCTCCATAATGTCGGCAATTCTTGGCTTCAACGATCTGGCGGTAGGACCATGACCATTCGCAAACTGCGCCGCGGCGACAGCGGCTTCACGCTTCTCGAACTTCTCGTAGTTCTGGCCATCATGGGAATGCTGGCCGCGATCATCGCTCCGCAGGTGATCGGCTATCTCGGCAAGTCGCGCACCAAGGCGGCGCAGGTGCAGATCCAGTACATCATGCAGGGCCTCGAGCTCTTCCGCATCGACGTCGGTCGCTATCCTTCGCAGCAGGAAGGTCTCCAGGCCCTGGTGACGCAGGCGCCGACCGCGCCCAACTGGAACGGCCCCTATTTGAAGAAGGACAGCGCGCTCGTCGATCCTTGGGGCAATCCCTACCTCTACCAGATTCCCGGCCAGCACGGCGAAGTCGACGTCTACTCGCTGGGGCAGGACAAGGCGCCGGGAGGAACCGGCGAGGCTCAGGATGTCGGAAGCTGGCAATAGGTCGTCCGGCTTCACGCTGCTCGAGACGCTCGTCGTCATCGCCATCATGGCGCTGATCGCGGCGCTCGTCGCGCCCGACATGGAACGCACGCTGGAGGGCCTGTCGCTTCAGCAATCGGTGCGCCTGCTGCAGGCCGACCTGCGCGTGGCCCGCGGAACGGCGCTGCGCACGGGACAGAAGGTCGATCTCGAAGCCACCAACGGCGGGCGCGAATATGACTGGATCGGCGGCACGCGCTACATGCCGGCCGGCGTGACGCTTCAGATGTCCAATCCGATCGTCGTCTACCCGGACGGATCGGTGGTTTCGGCGAGCATCGTCATGGCCTCGCGCGGCCGCAGATACGCGATCGCCGTCGATCCGGTGACCGGCGGCGTGACGGTGAGCGGGCCATGAGGCGGGGCGAGAGCGGTTCGGCGCTGATCGAGGCCATTGTCGGCGCGGCGATCATCGCCACCACGCTCGTGGCCATGTATCAGGCGATCCGCGAAAGCGCCTCGCACAATCTGATGGCGGAGGAGCGCCGCACGGCGATCATGATCGCCCAGTCCGAACTTGCGGCGGTGGGGCCTGTCATTCCCGCGGCGCCCGGCGTCACCGAAGGCGCGGACGGCGATTTCTACTGGCGGGTCGACATCGTCCCCTACGCGGGAGGGCCGGCGCCCAGCATCGCCGGCGTGCTCTGCTCCGTGCGCGTAACCGTCACCGATCGCCAGCGCCGCCCGCTCGCGACGCTGAACTCGCTAACCCTGGCGCGGGAGACCTGACGATGGCCTCGCGGGATGGCGGCTACACGCTGATCGAATTGCTCGCAAGCCTTCTCATCGTGGCGATGGCGAGCGTGATGATGTTGGCCGGCGTCAGCACCGCGCACCGCGTGTGGGCGCGCGCCGACGTGGCCAACGCCGGCGGCGAGACCATTTCAGGCGCCCAGTTGCTGCTGCGCGAGAAACTGGAGCGCGCCTTCCCGGCGACGCGCTACGACAAGATTCCGACCTATATCGATTTCTTCGGAGCCGCCAACGGCGTGACGTTCCTGGCGCCTGCGCGCGACCTGCATGCGCCGTCGGGACTGGTGCGCTACACGCTGCAACTCGCGCCCAATGGCGATCTCACGCTCAGCGACATCAGCGATCTCGCCCCCGATCCCAAGGCTCCGGGCGAAACGCTGGCGCTATTGCACAATGTGCAGCAAATCGATATCGCCTATTTCGGCGTCCTTCCGCCCGACAAGACGCCCGCCTGGCACGAGACCTGGCAGGGGCGGCAGACTTTACCTTTGTTAGTGCGCGTGCGGGTACAATTCCCGCCCGACGACGCCCGGTCCTGGCCGGAACTCCTGATTAAACCTTTTGCGACGGTCGACTCCATGTGCGTTCTCACCGTGATGACTGGCAAGTGCCGGGGGCGGGCATGAACGCCAAGGATTTCCTCAACATGGACCTTCAGACCGCAGCGCAGCTTTTTCTGCGCGGTTGGCGCTGGTGGAGCGAGGAGATCATGGCGATGCTTCCGCCCGAATGGCGGGAGCGCCTGACGAGCCGCAGCCGCACGGTCGCCGAGATCCGCGGCGGCGAGGTGATCTATCGCACAGAAGGCTCGAACGAGCCGCTGCCCGCCAAGCCCCGCGGCCGCATCAAGCTGTTGATGCCGGCGGATCAGGTTCTCGTCCGGCAGGTGGAGCTACCGCTCCTGCCGATGAGCGATGTCAGGCGCATGCTTGCCCTCGATATCGACCGGCTGACGCCGTTTGCGCCCGACCAGGTCTATTTCGACGCCGAGATCGTCTCCCGCGATCAGGAGAATGGCCGCCAGAAGGTGTCGGTGGGCGTGCTGCTGCGGGAAAGGGCCGCGAAATATCTCGAGCTGGCGCGCGACAGGAACCTGCAGCCCGCCGCGCTCGGCGTCGCCGCCGCGGGCGGCGCTTCGGCAGGCTTCGATTTTCTCGCCGCCATGCGCGACGCCAACGGAGGCGACGCGGCCCAGCGCCGTTCGCTCTATTGGTGGGCGGCGGCGGCGGGACTGCTGGCGATCAACATCGGTCTGCTCGCCTATCGGGATTCGTCGAGCCTCGATGAGCTGCGCCAGACCGTCGAGGCGCAGCAGGCGCCCGTCAGCGTCGTGATCCGCACGCGCGACAAGGTCGACCGCGAACGGGCGCGGCGCGCCGATCTTATCGACAGGATGCGCAAGAGCTCGCCGCTGCCGGTGCTGGACGCGGTGACCGCCGCGATGCCCATGGACGCCTGGGTCAGCCGCTTCGAATGGAACGGGCGCACCGTGCAC
Source organism: Rhizomicrobium sp. (assembly GCA_035549135.1). Classification (GTDB taxonomy): domain Bacteria; phylum Pseudomonadota; class Alphaproteobacteria; order Micropepsales; family Micropepsaceae; genus Rhizomicrobium. The sequence goes on from DASZRM010000107.1 coordinate 15,125, forward strand.
CTGCGCGGCCAGAGGAAGACCTCGAACGACATCCTGGCGCGCCTCGAAGCTTCGCCGGCGCTGCGCAACGCCCGTTCGCTCGCCAGCGACGTGCGCAACGATTCCAGCGCCAGCCGGCAGTTCGATCTGCAGGCCGATCGCCAGTTCGGAGGCGCCAAATGAGGCCGCTCGAGCCGCGCGAACGCCAGCTCGTCGCTCTCGCCATACTGGCGGCGGGGCTGGTTGTCGTCTGGTTCGCGCTCATTCAGCCGATCGTTGGCGGCTTCATCGTCCGCGCCGAAGAGCGCAGCGACTTGCTCGAGACCTATCAGCGCAATGAACGGGTGCTTGCCGGCATTTCCGCCTGGCGCGCCGAGGCCGACCGTCAAAAGATGACCGAGGCGCAATACGCCATCGTCGCGCCGACCAAGGTCTTGGCTGCGGAGAATTTGAAGCAACGGCTCACGCGCCTTGCGACCAGCGTCGGCGGAAGCGTGCAGACGATTTCGGACCTGCCGCCCGAGTCCCCAGAAGGTTGGGTTCGCGTCAGGGCCGACATGCAGCTTACAATGACCCAACTTTACAGGAGCCTGACCCGGCTCGAAAATGAGGCGCCTTATGTCGTTGTTGGATACGTTTCGGTCGTTGCCGACCGGGCCGTTCAAACCGGACATCTTGCGACGATGGATGTCCGGATTGAGGTCTCGGCTCCCGTCCGAACTCGTCAGCCGTCGTAATCCGGAGCTGGCGCCCGCGGCGGCGGCGGCGCTGCTGCTGATTCTGGCCGGGCTCCAATTGGCGATTCCCTTCGGCGCAAGCCTGCCGGAGCGGCCGCGCGCGCCTGCCGCCCCGCCGCGACTGGAGGATCCGATCCGTCCCGCGCCCGCCACCTACGCCGCCATCATGGCCCATCCGATTTTCGCCCCTGACCGCCTGCCGCCGCCGGCGGAGGCGGAGTCCTCGGGAAATCTCAGCGGCTATGAGGTGCTGGGCACCGCCATCCGCGGCAACGTCGCGGCGGCGGCGCTGCTGCGCAATTCGGCCGGGCAGATTTCGCGCGCCAAGATCGGCGAGGTCGTCGACGGCTGGAAGCTCGTTTCCATCGCCCCGCAGGAACTGGTATTCGACCGCAACGGCGAGCGCCGCTCCCTGACGGTCAACATCACAGCGCCTGCGCGAACGGGCGCCTCGACGGTCATGGGCAAGGGCGGCGCCTCGTCGAGCTCGAGCGACAGCGACGACGACGACGATTTCGACGACGACGACGACGAGTGAGGGACAATGAACCGCTATCTGCTAGCCGCGCTCTGCGCGCTTCTGCTCACCGGCGCGGCCGCCGCAGACGGTCCCTCCACGCCGCCGCCGCCGTCCAACGGCACGGCAGTTTATCCGGGTACGGAACAATTCACCGCGCCGCACCGCCAGACCCCGCCGCCCAGCCAGCCGAGCGACGTGACGCTCAACTTTCCGAACGCCGACGTCCACGAGGTCGCCAAGGCGATCCTCGGCGACATTCTCGGGCTCAACTACGCGGTCGATCCCTCCGCCACGGGCACGGTTACGGTGCAGACCGCCGAGCCGGTGGCGCGCGCCGACGTGCTTCCGATCCTCGAAGAGTCCCTCAGCGCGGCCAAGCTCGGGCTGATCAAGAAGGGCTCGGTCTACACCATCATTCCGATCGACAAGGCCAAGCGTCAGCCGCAGCTGCTCAACGCCGGCGATCCCGGCTACGGAAGCGAGGCGATCACGCTGCGCTATGTCAACGCAGTCGAATTGAAGAAGCTTCTCGATCCGCTGGTTCCCGAGAACTCGATCTCCCAGGCCGACGCCGGGCGCAACGTCATGCTGATCACCGGCACCGCCGACCAGCGAAACGCCCTGCGCGAGCTGATCAAGCAGTTCGACGTGAACTGGCTGAAGGGCATGTCGTTCGCGCTCCTCGTTCCGGAGCGCACCGATGCGCGCGTTCTGCTCCCAGAGCTGGATGCGATCGTCAACGCGCAGAATTCCCCCACCGCGGGGCTGGTCAAGCTTGTGGTGATCGACCGGCTGAACGGCATTCTCGCCATCTCGCCGCAACCGCGCTATCTCGAAGACCTGAAGAAGTGGATGAGCGTGCTGGACCGCGCCGGCGGCGACAATGAGCGCAAGCTTTTCGTCTACCATGTCCAGAACGGGCGCGCCGCCGATCTGGCGACCGTGCTGATCAACGCCTTCGGCGGCGGATCGGGCCAGGGGACGACCCCCAAGCCCACTGCGCCCAATCTCGCCGCAACCGGCCAGCCGTCGCAGATCGGATCGATGCAGTCCGGTTTCGGATCGGGCGGCACGCAGACCGGCGGGTTCGGGGGCGGCGGCTTCGGCGGCGGCGGGCTGCAGGGCGGCGGGTTCCCGCAGTCAAATCCCTATTCGCAGACCTCGCAATCGAGCACAGGGACCGGACAGACCTCGCCCCTGGGCGAGAGCGGGACGCAGCAGCCGCAGAACGTTTCGCAGACACTGCAGCTCGCCAACGGAACGCCTATCAGCGTCAGTTCGGACGAAACCAACAACGCCATCATCGTCTACGCCACGCCGCGCCAATATTCGATCATCTCGGATGCGCTCAAGCAGCTCGATCTGGCGCCGCTCCAGGTCGTCATCGAGGCGGCGATCACAGAGGTCTCGTTGACGAAGGATTTGCAGTTCGGGGTCCAGTGGCTGCTCAATTCCGGGGTCGGCTCGGGCGGCTTCGGCCTCGGCAAGAAGGGCGGCATCTCCAAATTCCCCGGCTTCAACTTCGTTCTCAGCAGCGGAGACGAAATCCAGGCGACGTTGAGCGCGCTGCAATCGATCACAACGGTGCGCGTCATTTCCGCGCCCAAGGTGATGGTGCTCAACAACCATACGGCCTCGCTCCAGGTCGGCGATCAGGTTCCTGTCTCGTCGGGCAGCCTGACCACGGTCGGCTCGAGCGAAGCGGTCGCCAACGAGGTCCAGTATCTGCCGACCGGAGTGATCCTGACCGTGACCCCGCGCGTCAACGACAGCGGCCTTGTGCTGCTCGACATTTCGCAGGAAGTCAGCGACGTGAAGACGACCACCACCTCGGGCATCGACTCGCCGACCATCGAGGATCGCAAATTCACCAGTTCCATCGCCGTGCATGACGGCCAGACCATCGCGCTCGGCGGCCTGATCCGCGACAACAACAGCCATAGCCGCGAGGGCCTGCCGTTTCTCTCGCAGATTCCCTATGTCGGAGCGCTGTTCGGGACCACCGACAACACCGACAACCGCACCGAACTGCTGGTGCTGCTCACACCGCGCGTGATCCGCAACGCCGAGGACGCGAAGACCATCACCGACGAGCTGAAGGAAAAGATCGGCACCGTCGCGCCGCCGGGGCCGCCCAGGGGGGTGATCAATTGATCCGTCGCGGCGAGCGCGGTTACGCGCTGCTCGCGGCGATCGTCGGCGTCGCGGCCTTCGGCTTCATCGCCTTCGAGATGATGGCCCAGAACCGGGGCGTGTTGGCGGAGGTCCACGCCGAGAGCGAACGCGCGCAACTGACCGCGGCCGCCGAGGCGGGCGTCTATGCGGCCATAGCGGGACTGGCGACCAACGACGTGAGCCAGCGCTGGGGCATCGACGGGCGCTCCCGCCTCCTGCCCTTCGGCGACATCATGCTGACGATCACGGTTGAGGACGAACGCGGAAAAATTCCGGTGAACGGCATCATCCAGGAAGAGGTCCACGATCTTTTCGCCGCCGTCGGCGTCAAGGGCGATCAATTGCAGTCGATCACCGACGCCTATGAGGACTGGGAGGACACCGACAGCATGCCACGGCCGCAGGGCGCCGAGGCGGACTACTACGCGCCCTTCGGCTACAAGCCCAGGAACGCCGGATTTCACACCGTGGGCGAGCTGCGCATGCTCAAGGGCATGACCGACGAGATCTATGCCCGCATCGCGCCGGCGGTCACCACCTTCTTCGGCGAGAGCGGCGGCTTCAGCGAATCCACGTCCCAGCCGCTTGCCCTGATGGTGCTCGGCGAAGTCGCGGCGAACTCGCCCGAAGTGATCGAGCGAGAAAAGGAGCTTTCCGGCCAGGCGCCGGTCCCGGAGACCTTGCTCAAGACCAATCTCACCGGCCGCACGCTCACCGTCCGGGTCGAGGCGCGGCGTGGGGCCACCTATCTCAAGCGCTCGGCGATCGTCGAGCTGACGAGCAACAAGAACGATCCCTACTGGCTGCGCTATCTCGAATAGAAGAGCGGGCCGAAAGCATCGGGCGGCCCGTAAAGCCAGACGATCCAGATCGCAAGACACAGCGCCACGCCGAAGGGAATGCGCTCGCCGAGCGCCTCGCGTCCGCGGCGCATCGCCCCGACCCCGATCCAGACAAGGCCGGCCGCGCAGGCCAGAAGCACCACATAGGGCAGCGCCTGCCATCCGAGCCAGGCGCCTGCGGCTCCCGCGAGTTTGACGTCGCCCATCCCCAGGCCCTCGCGCCCGCGCGCGCGCTGATAAAAGGCGGCGATGGCGAAGAACGCGCCGATCGCGATCAGCGCGGCGAGGCTATGTCCCAGTAGGTCGTGTTGCGGCAGCCATTGGGCCGTCGCCAGCCCCGCCGCGATCAGAGGCAAAGTGAGGATATCGGGGAGGCGAAACGCCAGCGCGTCGACCGCGCCCAGCACGATCAAGGCCCAGGCGAGCGCGCAGGAGAGGGCGACGAGCGCAAGGTCGGGCATGACGAACCACGACCAGACGAAGGCGCCGGCCAATAACGCGATCATGGCGGCGACGGGAATGCGCGCGTCGTCCGCAAGCCAGCGGGCCGCGAGCGCGGCCGCATATCCGGCGGGCGCCGAGGCCGCGAGCGCTCCGGCCAGAATCGTCCAATGCCCGATCAAGGAGCGCCGTTCATGAGGTCGGCCGCAGCGGCCGCCCCAGCCGCAAATTGGCGGGCGAGGGCGCCCGGTTTGAAAGCGGCATTTAGAAGGGATGGCGGCACGGACGGGCGCATGAACGCACCCTGATTCATTCTGCGGACCGGGCGCAACCGAAAAGTCGAGCTCCGAGCCATCCGTCTCCGCCCGGCCGGGGCGCGTAACCATCGGAACGCCAGCCTTGGAATTTGGGTAATAAAGCATCATCAGTGCGGCGGCGTTCGGGCCAATTAGCCGCTTCCCTAGATATGCTATTTGGTGTCATTCTCAATCTTGAGATCCCGCGTCGCGAGGATGCGGGCAGGGCCGGCGCAAGCGCTCCGGCGCAGGCGGCAGGGGAGCGAGCATGAAGGCGATTCTCGGAGCAATTCTTCTGGCGGGCGCAATGTTGGCGCTTGCTCCAACCGCCGCGCTGGCCGATGGCGGGCTCTGCCCACGGCCCGCTGCGGGCAGCGAAGCGGCCCGCCCGCCTGACCTTTACAGCAAGAACGGCGTGCTCAAGGTCAAGTTCAACTACTACACTTCGCTCGACGATCTCGGCCGCACGCTCTTTTGCTTCGTAACCGACGACGGATTGGAAAGCCCGACGCTGCACGTCAATCCCGGCGACACAATCAAGATATCGCTCACCAACCAGGTGCCGGAAATTCCCGGCGGACCCACGGAAATCATATCCAGCCCGCACAAGGTCTGCGGCGCGTTGGTCATGACGCTGTCTTCGGTCAACATGCACTTCCATGGGACCAACACTTCGCCCACATGCCACAGCGACGAGGTGATCCGGACCCTGGTCAATTCCGGCCAGACCTTCGAGTACACGCTGCACATTCCCGAGGACGAGCCGCCCGGCCTTTATTGGTACCATCCCCACGTTCACGGAATCTCGTCCGCCGCGCTCCAGGGCGGGGCGACCGGCGCCATCGAAGTGGAAGGCATCGCCGACATTCAGCCGGCGGTGGCGGGTCTGCCCGAGCGCTATCTGGTCCTGCGCGACCAACAGCTCATCGGCTGCTGCGGCCTCACCGACGTTCAGCAGCCCAACTGGGACGTTTCCGTGAACTACGTTCCGGTGTCCTTCCCGAGATACGTGCCTGCCGTCATCAAGATGCAGGAAGGGACCCAGGAGTTCTGGCGCGTCGTCAACGCCGGCGCCAACACCATCATGGACATCCAGGTTCTCTATGACGGCGTTCCACAGCCGCTCCAGATCGCCGCGCTCGACGGCGTGCCGACGGGCTCGAAGGATGGACGGCGCCAGGGCGTTCTCATCACGCAGACCGACATCCTGCTTCCGCCATCGAGCCGGGCGGAATTCATAGTTGCGGCGCCCTCCGCTTCGGTGCGCAAGGCCCAGCTCGTCACGCTTGCGATCGACGGCGGCGAGGCCTCCGACAGCAATCCCGCGCGCCCGCTCGCCAATATCGTCGCCACCTCCGCCCCGGTCGCCCTGCCGAAGATGCCCGCGCCCGACGGCATAGTGCGGAAGATGCGGTTCGACGATCTGGCCAACGCGGCGATCACCGCGCATCGCGACCTCTACTTCTCGGAATACTTCACCTCGTTCGGCCATGAGACAGAAGGCGCGGAATTCTTCATCACCGTGGACGGCCACATTGAGACGCTGTTCGATCCCAATGTTCCGCCGGCGATCACCACCCACAGGGGCGCGGTCGAAGAGTGGCGGATCGAGAACCGCACCCAGGAGGTTCACGAGTTTCACATGCACCAGGTCCATTTCCTGGTGACCGCGGTGAACGACAAGCCGATTCCGAAGAAGCGCCAGCAGCTCTACGACACCTTTCAGGTGGGGTATTGGGACGGCAACATCAAACATGCCTATCCGAGCATTACCATCAAGCTCGATTTCCGCGGCCCGACCGTCGGCGACTTCGTCTATCACTGTCACATTCTCGACCACGAGGATCTTGGCATGATGGCGATCATCCGCGTCTTGCCCCCTGAAAAGGGCGAGGGGCGAAAGGCGGACCACAAGCGGTCCGTCAGAGAGGCCTCCGCTGTTGCAATCCGCCCCGCCGCGGCCTCACCATAGCGGCGAGGGCGGCGATCGAGCGCCGATCGCCGCGGCTGGGGACTCGGGGGCGCCGATCGGGCCGCGCGGCCAAGGCGCGGCCGCGCCCAGGGCCGCCCCATGCTGAAGAATCTCTACGGCGAAAAGCGCACGCCCCGCACGCAGGATGAGCTCAATGCGATCCTCAGCGCGCATGAGAAATATGCGAAGTTCCTGGGCGGCGCGCGGGCCCAGCTGGCCCATGCCCAACTCGACGGTTTGACGCTCGCCAATCGCAACCTGCCGGAGGCGGATTTCTCCGGCGCCTCGCTGGTGGGCGCCAATCTCTACGGCTCCAATCTGGAGCGCGCGAGCCTTTACTGCGCCGATCTTAGGGATTGCGACCTGCAATCGGCCAAGCTCGCCCGCGCCGACCTTCGCGGCGCCTCGTTCAAGGGGGCCAAGCTCTCTTTCGCCGTACTCGACCGGGCGGATCTGCGCGCGGCAATGATGATGTATGTCGGCCCAGAAGGGATCTCGGTCGTCGACCGCGAGCGGCAGAACTCCGAGGGCCGGGTCGACTTCTCGAATTGCTCGATGAAGGGCGTTTCGTTCGGCAACGCCAAGCTCGACGGCGCCGACTTCACCGGCGCGCTGCTTCAAGGCGCGAATTTCCGGAACGCCAAGCTCGCCAACGTGACCTTCCGCGACGC
>DASZRM010000108.1:0-22549 GCA_035549135.1 Rhizomicrobium sp.
GCGAAGACGCGATGAGGGTGTCTCAGCCCACGGCCGCCAGCGCCTGGGCAAGGTCCGCGATCAGATCGTCTGCGTCCTCGATTCCGATCGAAAGCCGTATCGTGGTCTCCAGGATTCCAATGCGCTCGCGGATCGCGGCGGGAATGCCCGAATGGGTCATGGCGGCGGGATGGCTCGCCAGCGACTCAGTGCCGCCGAGGCTGACGGCAAGCTTGAAGATCTCGAGCGCGTTGAGGAACGCGAAGGCTTCTTTCTGTCCGCCCCCGATGTCGAAGGAGAAGGTCGAGCCCGCGCCCGAGCATTGGCGGGCATAGACGGCGCGCTCGGGCGCGCCTTCGCCCAGGAACGGCAGATAGTGCACGCGCGACACCTTTGGATGATCGCGCAGGAATTCGGCGACAGATCTTGCGCTGTCGTTGGCGCGGTTCATGCGCAAGGCCAGCGTTTCGAGCGAGCGGCCAAGCATCCAGCAGGTGTGCGGATCGAGCTGCGTTCCGATGCCGCCGCGCAGCGCTTTGATGGGCCCCAAGGTCGCTCTCGAGCCAAGCGCCGCGCCGGCGATGAGATCGGAATGGCCGCCGACATATTTGGTCAGCGAATAGACCGATACGTCCGCGCCGAGCGCGAGCGGCTTCTGAAACACCGGTCCCAACAGCGTATTGTCGCAGACCACGATCGGACGATGGCCCAACTCCGCGCCGATCTCGTCGGCGATGCGCTTCATGAGCGCGATGTCGACCAGCGTGTTGGTGGGGTTGGACGGCGTCTCCACGAGGATGATCGAGATGCGTCCCTTTTTCTTCGCTTCCGCAAGCGCCGCGCGCACGGATTTCTCGCTCACCCCGTCCACGAATCCGACGGAGCCGATCCCAAAGCCCGACAGAGTGTTGGTCATCAGCGTCTCGGTGCCGCCATAGAGCGGCTGAGAATGCAGGATCACCTCGCCCGGCCGCGCATAGGCCAGCAAGGTGGTGGCGATCGCCGACATGCCCGACGAAAACAGGATGCAGGTCTCGGCGCCCTCGTAGATCGACAGCCTGTCTTCCACGATTTCGCTGTTGGGATGGTTGAAGCGCGAATAGACGAGCCCCGCGCCGGCGCCGGCCGGTGGCTTCTTGCGGCCGGCTACATAGTCGAAGAAATCGCGGCCTTCCTCGGCAGTCTTGAACACGAAGGTCGAGGTCAGGAATACGGGCGGCTTCACCGCGCCCTCGGAAAGTTGCGGATCGTAGCCGTAGCCGAGCATCAGCGTTTCGGGCTTGAGCGCGTGGTTTCCGATATGCGTCTTCGACGGGCGCGGAACGGTCATGATCTCTCCTTCGTTGCTGAAAGGCGCAGTATAGAACGACATTTCTCAATGCGCGCGAAGCCAAGGGTTGACCGGACGCGCCTATGGTGATTATTGGCCGTATGAGCCGGGCGCTGCGTCATCGCGCCGGACGGATCCGCTTTCCGGCGGACCGCGCGCGCCTTTTCCACATCGACGAAGCTTCGCCGGCCAGCGCCGCGCCGCGCGGCTGGCTTCGGTGCATCTGACCCGGCATGGAAACGCTCGCGTCCCGCCAAAGACTTGTGGTGGTGTCGAACCGCGTCCCTCTGCCAAGCCAGGGCGCGCGCGCCGGCGGCCTTGCGGTGGCGCTCGAAGAGGCGCTGGACAGGATCGATGTGTGGTTCGGCTGGAGCGGGCGCATTGAGACCGACAAGGAACGGGGCGCGCATTTCGAAAGCCATCGCGGCGCCGAATTCGTCACCATCGATCTATCGGAAGAGGATTACCGAAATTTCTATGTCGGCTTCGCCAACGGCGCGCTGTGGCCGCTTCTGCACTTCCGCCTCGGTCTGATCGAGTTCCGCCGCGAGCACCTCGAAGGCTATCGCGCGGTCAACGAGCTTTTCGCCGCGGCGCTGGCCAAGCTCCTTAAGCCCGACGATCTCGTCTGGGTGCACGACTACCACTTCATTCCGCTGGCCGGGGCGCTTCGTCGCCTCGGTTTTGGAAACCGCATCGGATTCTTTCTGCACGTGCCCTTCGTTCCGCCGAGCGTCTTTTCGGCGCTACCGCAGGGCGACGGTCTGCTGCGCGATTTCTGCGCATATGACGTGGTGGGCTTTCAGACCGCGCAGCACCTTTCCGACTTCCAGGAATCGGTGCGCCAGATTCTTGGCTACGAGATCGATGAGCAAGGCGCGATCGCCGCGCAGGAGCGTCGGGTGCGCTCCGTTGTCACGCCAGTCGGCATAGATTCGGCGAAATTCACGCGCCAGGCCGAACGGGCCGCGGCCGGGCGCAGCAACAAGCGCCTAATCGACAGCCTTGCCGGGCGCGCGCTGATGATCGGCGTGGACCGCCTCGACTATTCGAAGGGCCTTCCCAACCGCTTCGAGGCCTTCAATCGGCTGCTTACGCGCTTTCCCGAACATCGCCAGAAGGTGAGCTATCTGCAGGTCGCCGTGCCTTCTCGCGAGGAGGTGGCCGAGTTCGCATCGCTGCGCCAGTCGCTGAGCCGGATGGCTGGCGACGTCAACGGCCGCCACGGCGCGTTCGACTGGGTGCCGCTGCGATATATGAGCCAGGGCCTCGCGCGCTCGACGCTTGCGGGATTCTACCGGGCGGCGCGGGCCGGCCTTGTCACCCCATTCCGAGACGGGATGAATTTGGTGGCGCACGAATATGTGGCGGCGCAGGATCCGGCCGATCCCGGCGTATTGGTGCTTTCGCGCTTCGCCGGGGTCGCGAGCTATTTCGCCAGAGCGCTTCTCGTCAATCCCTACGATCCGGACGAGATCGCCGACGCCATGAACGCGGCGCTTGTGATGCCGCTCGCGGAGCGCCGAGCGCGGCACGCCTTCCTGCTGGAGCAATTGCGCAAGCTGACGGCGAAGGCCTATTGCGAGGCTTTTCTCGCCGAATTGAAGCAAGAGGCGGCCCATGCCCAAAGCGGCGCCCTTGGGCCGCGGCGGTTGGTGGGTGATACAGGATTCGAACCTGTGACCCGCTGATTAAGAGTCAGCTGCTCTACCGACTGAGCTAATCACCCAACGCCCCGCGGCGGTCCCGCGAAGGGGCGGCCTATAGCAGAGGCCCGGCCTCCAAGTCCATGCCGCCGTTCGGGCCGCTGCCGGTTCCTAGATGATGCCGCCGGAATGGCGCGGAATCTCGACCTGGCGGTGGACATGAACGCTCATCAGGATGCCAAAGCCGAACATCACCGACAGCATCGCCGTGCCGCCATAGGAGATCAGGGGCATGGGAATTCCGACCACCGGAATGAGCCCCATCACCATCGCCCCGTTGATGAGGATGTAGAAAAAGAAGTTGAGCGTCACGCCCATGGCGACGAGCCGGGCGAACTGGCTGCGCGCGCTCATCGCGATCTGTACGCCATAGCCCACAACGATTGCGAACAGCAGCAGCAGCGCGATGGTGCCGACGAAGCCGAACTCCTCGGCGAAATTGGTAACGATGAAGTCGGAATGTTTTTCGGGCAGAAAGTTAAGCCGGCTCTGCGAGCCTTGCAGATAGCCCTTTCCGGTGAGGCCTCCGGAACCTATCGCGATCTTGGCCTGGGTGATGTTCCAGCCCGCGCCGAGCGCGTCGGATTCGGGGTTCAGGAATGTCATCACGCGCTGCTTCTGATAGTCGTGCAGGAAGAATCGCCAGGCGAGCGGAATGGCGCCGGCGACGGCTGCGACGGCCGGAGCGATCCACCACCATGACAGGCCCGCCAGGAACAGCAGCGACACGCCGTCCGCGGCCAGGATGATCGTGGTGCCGAGATTGGGCTGTTTCAGCACCAGGCCGGCCGGCAGGGCGATCATTCCGAGCGGGATGAGAAGCCTGAGGGGTTTGGACACCTCCTCGACGCTCAGCCCGTGCAGGAATCTCGCCAGCGCCAGGATCAGGGCAATCTTCATCAGTTCGGACGGCTGCAGCTCGAGCGGGCCGAAGGAGAGCCAGCGCTGTGCGCCGAGCGCGGAATGGCCCACAGCAATGACGGCGACGAGCAGAAGCACCGAAACCGCATAGGCCGGATAGGCGATGCTCATCCAGAATCGGATGTCAGTGACCGCCGCCGCGATCAGAACACCGAGGCCGACGACGAAATAAATCATCTGCTTGCCGGCCCAGGGACTGAAGCTCGCACCCGCCACCGAATAGAGCATGGCGAAGCCGACGCAGGCGATGAGCGAGATAAGCAGAACCAGTCCCCAATTGATCTCGAGCAGCTTCTCGGCGATCGAGAGCGTTCGGCGCGCGGCGGCGTAGGGGCGGGTCGTCATGCGCGATCCTTCGAAGCGGGCGGTTGCGCGCGCGCCGCATTCAGGGGATAGGCGGTCCGCCGGCCCAGTACGTCGCGCTGTTGCGCGAAGAGCAGCACGTCTCGCGCCACCTGCACTTGAGGATGCGGCGGCGCATTGTGCTCGACGACACAGGCGCAGGCGTAGCGCGGCTGGGCGACCGGCGCGAAGGCGATGAAAAGACCGTGGTCGCGCAGGTTCCAGGGAAGGCTCGCGTCCTTTTTTACGCCGCTCGCCCGTTCCGCCGCCGTGATCACGCGCACCTGCGCGGTGCCGGTCTTGCCCGCCATCTCGAAGCCGGGCTCGGCGATGCGCCAGGCATAGGCGGTGCCGCCGGGAAGGTTGGTCACCATGTTCATGCCTTCCTGCACCGCGGCGAAGGCTTCGGGTGGGAAGGCGAGCGGCGCGATCGCCGGCCTAGGCTGGATGACGCCGCCGACGACATGGGCAAGCCGCGGAACGACGGCCAGGCCGCTGGCGATGCGGGCGGCAAGGGTGGCGAGCTGGATGGGCGTGGCCACGACATAGCCCTGCCCAATGCCGGCGCTGAGCGAATCGCCCACCTGCCAGGGGACGCCGGTGCGGCGCAGCTTCCATTCCGAATCGGGCATGAAGCCCGGCCGTTCGCCGGGAATGTCGATGCCGGTGCGCGCGCCGAGGCCGAGCGCCGTGGCGGCGGCGTGCATCTTGTCGATGCCGAGCCGCCTCGCCACTTCGTAGAAAAAGACGTCGCAGGAGACCTGGATGCCGCGCTTCAGGTCGACATGTCCGTGGCCGCCTTTCTTCCAGGCCCAGCAATGAAAGACATGATTTCCGACTTGCAGCGCGCCGCTGCAATTGACCGTGAGATCGGAGAGGCCGTTCTGGACCGCCGCCATCGCCATGGCCGGCTTGAAGGTGGAGCCGGGCGGGTATTCGCCGGACACAGCCTTGTTGATGAGCGGCTTGTGGTCGTCGGTCGTGAGCCGCCTCCACTGCTCGATGCTGATGCCGACATTGAAGAGATTGGGATCGTAGCCCGGCGTCGAGGAGAGCGCGAGAACGTCGCCGGTGCGCGCGTCCATCACCACGCAGGCCGCGCTCTCGCCCGCAAGGCGCTGGTCAGTATAGCGCTGCAGCTCGCAATCGATCGTCAGATAGACGTCTTTGCCTGGCGTTGCAGGTTCGCGGCTGAGCTCGCGGATTACGCGGCCGAAGGCGTTGACCTCGACGCGGCTGGCTCCGGCCTTGCCGCGAACTTCGGCGTCGAACTGCTTTTCGACGCCGCGCTTGCCGATGCGAAAGCCCGGCAGGTCGAGCAAAGGATCGTCGTCGTCTTTCTTATCTTGCGGCGAGACCTGCGCCACATAGCCCAGAACGTGCGACAGCTCGGCGCCGAAGGGATAGGCGCGCGTCTCGCCCACATCCGGCTGCGCTCCGGGCAGATAGGGCAGGTGCTCGTTGATCAGAGCGAATTCGTCCCAGGAGAGATTTTCCGCCACCACCACGGGCGCGAATTTCTTCGTTGCCGCCAGATCACGCAGAATTCTCTTCTTTTGCTGGTCGGTGAGCCGGATCACGCGCGCGATCGTCTCGAGCGCCTTGGCGGCGCCTTCATGCGCCTGCTCGGCCACCAGCAGCAGGCGATAGTTTCGCCGGTTGTTGGCGAGCTCGACGGCGAAGCGATCCAGGATTCGTCCGCGCGGCGGCGCAAGCAGCCTCTCGTTGACGCGATTGTCTTCGGCGGCGGTGCGGTAGAGTTCGCCGTCGCGGATCTGGAGCTGGTAGAGTCGTCCGCCAAGCGCGGCCAGCACAGCGGTCATCCCGCCAGACACCATCAGCGTGCGCCGCGTGAAGGTGGCGTATCGACTCTTGTCCTTGCGATCGAAGACCGGCATTAGAAATCCCCCCGCGAGGGACCCACGATGCGTCGCTGAATCCAGCCCAGAAGCACGGCTGCGGGCAGATAGAACAGCACGGTCGTCGCCAGCTCGACCATAACAGGCGCCAGAGGCGGGAACCGCCAATAGTATAGGGCCACGACAAGATAGGCGGCGGCGCAGGCGATCGCCGCCGCGGTCGCAAAGCCGACGATCGCGGCGAAGCCTGCGAGCCCGGCGAAGGATTCGCGTTGGCGGTCGATGGCGGCATAGGTGACGATGAAGGCGACCGCCCACACGCCTGGGGGCCCGCCTGAGAGCAGATCTTCGAGCAGTCCGACCGCGAACGCCCAGAAGGGCGGCATGATGTCGGGCCTCAGCAGGCACCAGAAATAGATTGGCATCAGGCCGAGGAGCGGCGGCGGCACGATCCCGCCCAGAAACGACACGGGCATGTTGGCGATGAGCGTTCCAAGAACGGCGAGCGTTGCGGGAATGGCGCTTGCGACGATCCGGCTAGTCATGACGGCGCTTACCCGCTCCATGTCGAACGCTCACTGATCGTCCAGCTCGTCGCCCGGCGCCGTCCCACCTGGGGCGGCTTGCTGCGGCGGGGCTTTGACGGCGTTCGGCGGCTGGGCCGGGGCGGGGCTTGCCGCCGCCCCCAAACTTTGCGCTGCTGGCGCGGAAGCGGGCGGCAGTCCCGCGGCCGAGATCGGAAGATCGCCGGCGCTGGGCTGCGGCGGCTGCTCCACCGGCTTCTTGAATTCGACCACCTGAACGTCCTGGCTGAGCGCGGGGTCGGCCAGCAGTGCGACGCGGAAGCCCTCGCCACCGGCGACGACGGTCCCGATCGGAAGGCCGGGCGGGAGAATTCCTCCGTCGCCGGAGCTTAGAACCTGGTCGCCTGCGGCGATGGTCGCGCCCTGGGCGAGGCTTTCGAGGGACGGCGCCTTGGCGTTGTCGCCGGCCAGAATGGCGCGGGCGTGGCTGGGCTCGATGATGACCGGCACGCGGCTCGACAGATCGCTAAGGGGGATGACCCACGAGGTGTGATCGCCAGCGAGAAAGATGCGCCCGATCATCCCACGCGCGTCCACCACCGCTTCGCCGGGTTTGACTCCGCTCGAACGTCCGGCGTCGAGGATCATGGTTTCCATGAACGGGCGCCTGGCGCGCCCGATGACTTTGGCGAGCACGGTCGAAAGCGCCGGATCAGGAACCGCGTGCAGGAGCAGCTGGTAGCGCTTTACCCGCGCTTCGAGAGCCACGGCCGCGGTCTGCCACTGGCGTAGCCGGGCGTTCTCCTCCTTGAGGCGGACGTTTTCCCGATAAACCGAGTAGGCTTCGCCGAGGTCGGCCCACCAGCCCGACACCCAGTCGAACGGACGATGGGCCCAGGCCAGTTCGGGCGCGATCCAGTCGGTCACATGGGCGCGGGCGCGGTCGAAGAGCGAGGACTGGGCCTTGCCGATCAGGACGATAGCGACGGCAAGCACGAATAGAACCGCAAGCGGAAGCTGGTAACCGCCGCGTATCCGCGCGTTTCTCCAGGTTCCGTTGGCCATAACCGACCCAACCCAACTCTCGCGCGCGCGGGGCGCGACCTAGAACGCCGTCGATAGCACGTGCCGCGAACCCTTGAAATTCTCAAGAACGCGCCCGGTCCCCAGCGCCACGCAGGACAAGGGATCGTCCGCGATCGAGACCGGAAGTCCGGTCTCCTCGCGCAAAACCTGGTCGAGGCCCGCCAGCAGCGAGCCGCCGCCGGTGAGCACGATGCCCTTGTCGACGATATCCGCTGCAAGCTCGGGCGGAGTAGCCTCGAGCGCCACCTTCACCGCCTCGACGATTGCGCCGACCGGCTCGGCCAGCGCCTCGGAGACGTGGCGCTGGGTGATGGTGATTTCCTTGGGCACGCCATTCAATAGATCGCGGCCCTTGATGTCGAGCGTAACGCCATTGCCGTCCGTGGGCGGGGCCGCCGACCCGATCTCCTTCTTGATGCGTTCGGAGGAGGCCTCGCCGATGAGCAGATTCTGGTGGCGGCGGATATACGCGATGATCGCCTCGTCCATCTTGTCTCCGCCGACGCGCACGCTGCGCGAATAGACAATGCCGCCGAGCGAAAGCACGGCCACTTCCGTCGTGCCGCCTCCGATATCGACGACCATCGAGCCTGTAGGCTCGCTGACCGGAAGGCCCGCGCCGATCGCCGCCGCCATCGGTTCCTCGATCAGATAGACGCGGCGCGCGCCGGCCGACAGCGCCGATTCCTGGATCGCGCGCCGCTCCACCGCGGTCGATCCCGACGGCACGCAAACGATGATCATGGGATTGGCGAAGGACCTGCGATTGTGAACCTTGCGGATGAAATGCTTGATCATCTCTTCCGCGATCTCGAAATCGGCGATCACGCCGTCGCGCATCGGTCGGATCGCCTCGATGTTTCCGGGCGTGCGGCCCAGCATCATCTTGGCGTCGTTGCCGACCGCGCGAACTTGTTTCTTGCCTCCTCGATTGATGGTGGCGACGACCGAAGGCTCGTTGAGGACGATGCCTCTGCCCTTGACGTAGACCAGCGTGTTCGCGGTCCCCAGATCGATCGCCATATCGCTCGACAGTGCGCCGAGAAGACTGCCGAACATGCTTTTCCGCCCGTTCCTTTCCGATGCGCCTCAGGCTCATCCTAACCGAGAAAGCTTAACGCTCACTCAGGCACGCCAATCCGCTAGGCGCCAGCTTTCTGCGTTTCCACTAGTCTGTTGAGCGCAAAGGCGGCGACCGCCGGCGTCGCAGTAAGCCCCCGAAAATGCGAAGCTTTCAGCGTCGTGACCGGACTTTTACGCTACCGCCCCCGGCGGCGCAATAGAGGCCTGTCGCGGCGCGCGGGCATGCGCGTTCGACGCTACCGTCCGACGCCGCTTGGAGACGCCGACGGCCGATGGGCGCTGGCTCGTGAAGGCGCGCTTCGGTCTCGCGTCGCCCAGATTTGGCCATACAAATCCCCGCAAGCCGACGCGCCCCGCCGCAAGCGGCCGAGGTGAACCCGGCCGGCTAGCTTCTCCTCAACCACGGCATCAGCGCCCTAAGTCGCGCCCCCACTGCTTCTATGGGATGCGCGGCCGCGCGTTTACGCAGCGCCTCGAACGCTGCGCCGCCTGCAGCGTTCTCGGTCATCCAGTCGCGGGCGAATTCGCCGGACTGGATGTCGGCGAGGACCGCGCGCATCTGGGCCCGTGTCTCGGCCCCAATCACCCGAGGGCCGGCGCGGTAGGCGCCGTATTCGGCCGTATTGGAGATCGCCCTATACATCCCGGCGATCCCTCGCGTGTGCATAAGGTCGACAAGAAGCTTGAGCTGGTGCAGGCATTCGAAAAACGCGAGCTCGGGCGCATATCCGGCTTCGACGAGCGTATCGAATGCAGCGCGAACGAGCTCCGCGGAGCCGCCGCACAGCACGGTCTGTTCTCCGAAAAGGTCGGTTTCCGTCTCCTCGCGCACCGTGGTTTCGATGAGGCCCGCGCCGCAGCCGATTGCGACGCCGTAAGAGAGCGCAAGCGCCCGTGCGGTTCCCGAAATGTCGCGATGGATCGCGAACAGGCCGATGTAACCGTCGCCATTCACATAGTTCGCCCGAAGCGCAGCTCCGGGACCGGCTGGCGCCACAAGCAGAACGTCGAGGTCGTCGCGCGGGGCGATGAATCCGTAATGAAGCGCAAAGCCGTGGATGAAGACGAGCGCCGCGTCCTTCTTCATGACGGGCGCCAGATCGCGAGCATAGATTTCGGGCAGCTTCTCGTCCGGCGCGCCGAGCACAACGACGTCGGCGTCGCTGGCCGCCGCTGAATTGTCCTTCACTGCAAAGCCCGCTTCGCGCGCCCTTTCCGCGCTCGCGCCATCGCGCGCGCCGATGACGACGTGCTTCACGCCGCTGTCGCGCAGGTTCAGCGCATGCGCGTGGCCCTGATTTCCAAAGCCGATGATGGCGACACGCTTGCAGCGGACGATTTGAGGATCTGCGTCCTTTTGGGTGTAGGCGCTCATCGCGTTTGGCTCCCTCCGCGGCTGCGGGAAGACGGCTAGGGTGCGGGGGATGGGCGGCGAACGCAATCGCCTCGTCAGCCCGGCTCGCTTGACCAGTCGGGCGAACGCAGGATTTCGTTTGAATCCGAGATCCAGCGCCAATCCTTCATCCGACCCCGAAACCAGGTCGCTTGGCGTTTGGCGAACTGGCGCGTCGCGATCACCGCGGATTCGATCGCCTCGTCCTTGGAGCGTTCGCCGCGGCGCAATGCCTGAAGTTCGCGCAACCCAAGAATTTTCGCCGCGGGTAGCGCGGGATCGAGACGTTCGAGCGCCTCCGCTTCGGCCAGCGCGCCCTCGTCGATCATCGTTCGGAAACGCCGTTCGATGCGGGCGCGCAAGTCTTCGCGCGAGACGTCTATGACGAATTTCGCCAGCCGCAGGCCTTCTAGAACCGGCGCGCTTGCTTCCTTCTGCCAGCTGGAGAGCGGTCGCCCGGTCGCATCGAGCACCTCGACGGCGCGCAGGACGCGCTGCGGATCGGTGGGGCGCAGCCGCCCTGCGGTCGCCGGATCGCGCGCGGCCAGTTCGGCATGCAGCGCCGCGACGCCGATCCGCTTCAACCTGTCGCGCGCGCGCTCGCGCACCTCGGCGGCGATCGGCGGAATATCGGCGATTCCGTCGGTCAGAGCGGAAAAGTAAAGACCTGTTCCGCCGACGAAGATCGGCAGACGCCCGAGAGCGTTGACTTCGGACAGCGCCTTCGCCGCATCGCGCGCATATTGGCCGACGGAATAGGGTTCGCGCGCGCTGACATGTCCGTAGAGCAGATGCGGCGCGCGCTCGAGGTCCGCCGACGCCGGTTGAGCCGTCAGGATCGGAGCTTCACGGTAAATCTGCATCGAATCGGCGTTGATCACGGCGCCGTCGGCCTTCGAGGCCAAATCGAGCGCGGCGCGCGACTTGCCGCTAGCGGTGGGCCCTGCGATAAGTACCGCGTCGACGCGCAAGCTCATTCTGATTCCGTCGTGGCCGAAATTTTTTCGAACGTCCTCAATGTAATCGTTCCGGACGGGACAGGCGAGGACGTCGCGCCTCTAGCGCGCTCGGCGCTGGCCGCGCAGGGAGCCGCCGGTGAGATCGTCTGGCTTTCGCGCCGCCATGCGTTCGATATCGAGTTTCTCGGCGATCCGCTCGCGGCGCTGAAGGCGGCGCGACAGGCGCTTTCCGGAATGTTCTGCGACGTCAATGTCCTTTCTTCGGAGCGGCGGCGAAAAAGGCTGCTCGTCGCCGACATGGACTCCACCATCATATCCTCGGAATGCCTGGACGAGATCGCGGATCTCGCGGGACTGAAGGATAAGATCGCCCCCATCACCGAGCGCGCGATGCGCGGCGAACTGGAATTCGCTCCGGCCTTGCGCGAGCGGCTCGCTTTGCTAGTGGGACTCCCTGTCGGCTTGCTGGAGCGCGCCTATGCCGAGCGCGTCCGGCTCAATCCGGGGGCGAAGGCCCTCGTCGCCACCATGAAGAAGCACGGCGCCCATACGATGCTGGTGTCGAGCGGGGCCACCTTCTTCACCGAGCGCGTCGCGCGGGACGCAGGTTTCGACGAAGCGCGCGCGAATGTCCTTCTCGTCGAAGCCGGCGTTCTGAGCGGCTTGGCGCGCGAGCCGATCCTCGGCCGCGAGGCGAAGGTCGAGGCGCTGGAGGAAGCGATCGCCCGGCTCGGACTGAGCCGCGAGGACGCGCTATGCGTGGGCGACGGCGCGAATGACCTCGATATGATCCGCCGCGCGGGGCTCGGCGTCGCCTGGCGCGCCAAGCCGGTGCTGGCGAACGCCGCGGCGGCGCGCATCGATCGCGCCGACCTCACGGGGATTCTCTATCTTCAGGGCTATGGCGATGGCGAAATTGTCGTGAACTAGCTGAGCTTCAACGCCACATAGGCGAGATCGCCCCCGCGGCTCACCAGCAACAGCTCGACCTTTCGGCCTGCCTTGGCGTCGCTGTCGATGCGGCGCATGACGTCGCCGGGCGTGCGCACGCTCTGGCCCTGAACCTTCACGATCACGTCGCCGGGGCGCAGATTCTTCTCCGCCGCCGGACTGTCGGGCGCCACGTCGGTCACGACGACGCCCTGAATGTCGCGCGCCAGCTTGAACTGGGCGCGCGCGTCGCCGTCGATGGGCGCAAGCGACAGGCCAAGTTGCGAAATCCGCGATTTCGCCGGCGCGGGCGGCGCTCCCGACTTTTTCGGCGGCTGGGCCTTGACCGGCGCTTCGTCTTCGAGTTTGGCCACGGTCAGCCGCATGGTCTGCTTCTTTCCGTTGCGCATCACTTCGACCGGCACCGT
This sequence comes from Rhizomicrobium sp., assembly GCA_035549135.1. Taxonomy (GTDB): domain Bacteria; phylum Pseudomonadota; class Alphaproteobacteria; order Micropepsales; family Micropepsaceae; genus Rhizomicrobium. The sequence continues at coordinate 12,541 of DASZRM010000108.1, forward strand.
CTTTCCAATCGGCGTGTCGGCCACGATCCGCGGCAGGGCGCGCGAATCCGTCACCGCCTTGCCGTCGAAGGCAAGGATGAGGTCGCCATTGGCGAGCCCCGCTCTGGCCGCCGGTCCCTTGGGGGTAACGTTGGTTACGAGCGCGCCCGTGGCGCCGGAGAGGCCAAGGCCCTGTGCGATGTCGCCGGTGACCGCCTGGATGCGAACGCCGATCCAGCCTCGCCGCAGCACGCCATGCGCTTTTAACTGGGCGATGACCTCGCGCACCAGATTGGATGGAATCGAAAAGCCGATTCCAACAGAGCCGCCCGACGGCGAATAGATCGCCGAATTCACGCCGATCACGTCGCCGTCCATGTCGAAGAGCGGACCGCCGGAGTTTCCGCGGTTGATCGGCGCGTCCGTCTGGATGAATTCGTCATAGGGACCGGCGTTGATGTCGCGATTGCGGGCCGAGACGATGCCGGCCGTCACGGTGCTGCCGAGACCGAAGGGGTTTCCAATGGCGATTACCCAGTCGCCGATGCGCGCCTTGTCGGAGTCGCCGAAATGGGCGGCCGCAAGCGGTTTCCTGGGGCTCACCTTGAGCAAGGCCAGATCGGTCTTCTCGTCGCGTCCGATCAGCTTGGCTGGAAGGGTCTGCCCATCGTTGAAGGTGGCGGTAATGTGCTCGGCGTCCTCGACGACGTGATTGTTGGTGACAATATAGCCCGACGGGTCGATGACGAAACCGGCGCCCAACGAGGTGATATGGCGCGGCGCCTCGCGCTGGGGGCCAAGGAAATTCTTGAACAGGTCGGCGAGCGGCGAGCCGGGCGGCACGTTGGGCAGACCGGCCTGCGGTCCCGCCTGCCTTAGCGTCTGGCTTGTGGCGATGCTCACCACGGTCGGCAGCAACTTGTCCGCCAGATCTGCGAAAGAATCCGGCGCCGGCCGCGCCGCGCCCTGGGCGAGCGGGGCGGCTGCAAGCGCGAAAGCGATCAGGATCAGGCGGGCGCGGCGAAAGAGCATGTGAAGGGGCCTCGGAACCGAAGAGGAACGAATCCTAAAGCAATTCGGATGGCGATTTGAAGGAATTTGGTCGCCCGGCGGATGACGGAATGGTTATCGACCGCCCCGTCTTGCGTCTATTTCCGCCTTGCGGCCGTCCCCGCGCCCGTCGGCGCCTCGAAATAGCGGAAGAACTCGCTCTTCGGAGACAGAACCAGGGTGGTGTCGTCGCTGGAAAGCGCCTGCTCATAGGCTTTGAGCGAGCGGTAGAAGGCGAAGAAGTCCGGATCCTGCCCATAGGCCTCGCCCAGGATGCGGGCCTTTTCGGCGTCGCCCTGTCCGCGCAGGATTTCGGCCTCGCGATCGGCCTCGGCGAGGATCACCGTTCGCTCGCGCTCGGCGCGGGCGCGAATGCGTTGGGCGATCTCGTCGCCCTCGGCGCGGTACTGGTTGGCCTCGCGCTCGCGCTCCTTGCGCATGCGTTGATAAATCGCGTCGCTATTGGCTTGCGGCAGATCGGCGCGACGGATGCGCACATCGATGAAGCGTACGCCGAAGTCGCGGGTTTCCCGGTTCATGTCGTCCCTGATGTCGCGCATCAGCAGATCGCGACGGGAGGACAGCATCGCCGCGAAATTCTGCGAGCCCAGCACGCGGCGCACGCTCGAGGACAGAATCGGGGCCAGCAGTCCTTCCGCCGCCTCAAGATTGGCGTACGGCACCGTCTGATAGAAGCGCAGAGGATCGACAATTCGCCAGCGCGCGAAGGCGTCGACGACAAGGCGCTTTTTGTCCTGGGCGATGATCTCCTGGCTTGGCGTTTCGAGATTGAGAAGCTGACGCGGCATGAAATTGGCGTATTGGAGAAACGGAATCTTGAAGTGCAGGCCGGGAGCCTCGATGACCGCCTTGGGCGCGCCGAGCTCGGTCAGAAGCACCTGGTCCGTCGGATAGATCGCGTAGACGCAGGACAGAAGCGCCAGGAGCGCGACGAACGCCGCGCCGCCCGCCGTCCACGCGACAGCGCGGTTCATGGGGTGGGCCCCTGTTCGTCGGTCGGCCCATTGGTGAGCGCCGGCGCCGACGGCAGGGGACGAGGCGGCGCGGCGGGCTCCGCCGCAGGCGGCTTCTGTAGGCCAGGCAGCTGCAGATAGGGCACGACGCCCTTGACGCTATCGTCTACGACGATCTTGTTCAGCGGGCCCAGCGTGCGGCTCATGGCTTCAAGATAGAGCCGCTTGCGCGTGACGTCCGGCGCCTTGCGATATTCCGCGTCGATGGCGAGGAAGCGCTTGGCTTCGCCGCTCGCCTCGGCGATCGCCTGCTGGCGATAGGCCTCGGCGTCCTGCACGACATGCGCAGCGTCGCCTCTTGCCTGAGGCACGATGCGATTGGCGTAGGCCTCGGCTTCGTTGCGCTTGCTCTCCTGATCGGCGCGGGCCGCCTGAACATCGCGATAGGCGGCGATCACCTCGCCGGGCGGATCGGCCTTCAGCATTTGGACCCGTGTGACGAAGACGCCCAAGTCGTACGCATCCAGCGCCCGCTGCGTCAGATCGCGCACCTTGAGCTGGATCTCCTCGCGTTGGGACGTCTGCACCCGTTCGATCTGGCTTTCTCCGACCACTTCGCGCATCGCGCTCTCGGCGACAGCCTTGATGGTCGCCTCCTGGTTGGGCGCGTTGAACAGGAACGCGGGCGCGTCCTTGATTTTCCAATAGACCGTGAAGTTGATGTCGACGATATTCTCATCGCCAGTCAGCATGTGACTCTCTTCGACTACGTCGGAGAGCTGCGTACCCTCGTCGCCCGCATCGGTTGGCTGAAAGCCGATCGAAATCTTGTTCTCGTTGCGCACCTTCGGCGTATAGGCGACTTCGATCGGCCAAGGCAGGTGATAGCGCATGCCGGGCGCCGAGACCGCGCTGACCGCGCCAAAGCGCAGGACGACGCCTTCCTCGTCTGGACGCACGAAATAGATCCCGCTGGCCACCCATAGGGCAAACAGTACGAGGGCCGCGGCGCCAAGCGTTCCGGCGGTGAAGCGGCCGCTGGGCAGCGCGCCCCGCAGGCGCTCGACGATGCGGCGGAACAGCTCCTCGAAATCGGGCCGGCGCGACCGTCCGGACGGCTCGCGGCCCCAGGGACCTTTGGCGCCGTGCGGATTGAGACCGTCGCCGCCCTGCCGGGGATTGAACGTCATCGCTTCGGTTCCCGCTTCCTTGGTTTCCCAAGGCCCGGCCGTTATATGAGCAAGACAGAGCGCGCGCAAACTCGCACCGCGCGCCGATGAGGCATGGTAGGCGCAACATGGCGGCGACGCGCGAAGACGTTGAAAAGGCGCTCGAACGAGTCATCGATCCCGATACCGGCAAGAGCGTGATGGCGTCTGGAATGATCGACGGCCTCGTCGTGCGCGACGGGCATGTGGGCTTTGCGCTCGAAGTCGATCCTGCGCGCGGCGGCAAGGCCGAGCCGCTGCGCAAGGCGTGCGAAGAAGCGGCGGCGGCGCTTCCCGGCATCCTTTCGGTGAGCGCGGTCCTCACCGCGCACCGCACCGGCCGTGACGCGCGAGCCGCGGCCGCGCCTCAGCGCGCGCAGGCGACCCAGGCGGGCGTTCCCGGCGTTCAATCGATCGTCGCCGTCGCGAGCGGCAAAGGCGGCGTCGGCAAGTCGACGCTCGCGGTCAATTTGGCGCTCGCGCTCGCCCGCCTCGGCCTCAAGATCGGACTGCTCGACGCCGACGTTTACGGCCCTTCCGCGCCGAGACTCCTGGGTATCCGCGAAAAGCCGGAACAGGGCGAGGGCGGCAAGCTGAAGCCGATCGAGAAATTCGGGCTCAAGGCGATGTCGATCGGATTTCTGGTCGAGGAATCCGCGCCGATGATCTGGCGCGGCCCCATGGTGCAGAGCGCCCTGACCCAGATGATGGCGGACGTGCTCTGGGCGCCGCTCGATGCGCTGGTCGTCGACATGCCGCCTGGAACGGGCGACGCTCAGCTCACCATGGCGCAGCGCGTTCCGCTCAAAGGCGCGGTGATCGTGTCCACACCCCAGGATCTCGCGCTGATCGACGCGCGAAAAGCCATCGCGATGTTCGAAAAGACGAATGTCCCGATTCTGGGAATTGTCGAGAACATGAGCGTCTATGTCTGCCCACATTGCGGCGGCGAAAGCCACATATTCGGCCATGGCGGGGCGCGGGAAACCGCGCGCAAGCTGGGCGTCCCGTTTCTGGGCGAAGTCCCGCTCGTGGGATCGATCCGCGTATCCTCCGATGCGGGAGCTCCCATCGTGGCCTCCGCGCCGGAAAGCGCCGAAGCCGGGGCCTACCTCGCGATCGCCGAAAAGATCGCTCCTAGCATATCCGCCGCCCCGAGGTCTGCGCCCAGGATCGTGTTCGAATAGTCTCGGCTAGCGGCGCTGGCCCGAACGGTTCTTGACGATAACCGCCAGAACGATGAGGCCGAAGGTCACGAGCCGCGGCAGATAGTAGAAGGGCTCGAAATCCGAGCCATTGGCCCAGCCGAGCGCGAACTGGCAGATCGCATAAATCGCGAAAGCCACGGCGAACAGCAGGAAGAACGGATCTCGCGTCTTGAGCCAGAAGCGCAGGAAAAACAGCGCCGCGACCAGCGAGGACATCGCCACTGCGCCGCCCAGCATCGATTGGAGCATGCCCTTCATTGCGACTCCCAGATCAGGCCGTAGATGAGAATCGCAAACGATGCGAGCGCCACCAAAGTGCGCGCCAGCGACAGATCGATCTCAGGCAAGATGACCTTGTCGAGCACCAACAGCGCGTTGTTGAGCGTCAGGCCGGAAAAGCACAGGCCGCTCCACAGAAGCAGCCGATAGCGCTGCCGCCCATAGGCCTTGAGCAGCAGAACGGCGCAGAGCAGGGCGATCAACGCGCAAAGGCTATAAATCGTCGATGCCATCATTTGTCCTTTCGGATCCGGAAAGCGTCGGCGAATTGCTGAATGCGAGACGGTTTATCGTGAATCAGATTGGTCACCGGTATCAAGTAGCGGGCGTAAGTGTCGGCAAGCGCGTCGATGATCCGGGCGGTTTCGGCCGCAGGGCTGTAGCGAAATGCGCCATCGGCCGCGGCGATGAGACCGTCGGTCGCGAGCTTGGCCAAAATCTCCTGGGCCGCCGCTTCGCCCACATAGAGCCGCCTCGCCACATCGGCGGCGCTCCATGAAGTCTGGGGATATTTGCGCAACAGCAGCAGCGCTTCGAGCTGCGCCACAGTGTCTATGCGCTGCAGGACAAAGCTGCGCACTTCATCCGGAATCAACCCGTCCGTCATTCCGCCCGAATATCCCTGCTATGGCGCGCTCGCGCGCGACCAGGAAGCCGATCGTCGATGCGAAGTCACCTTGGCTTTTGCAACGATCAGGCGCAGTACGCAAGCTTTAATCCGGGCGAGCGCCACGGCATTGAGGCGAGTTTGCCGGTCGAAGACAGAGTGATGTAGGCGGTCTTCATGTCGGAACCGCCCCAGCAGATATTGGTCACAATAAGATCGGGAAGCGCTATGTGTTCGAATCTTCCGCTGGTTGGCCAGAACGTCGAAATTCCGCCGGCAAGAATGGTCGCCACGCAAATTCCGCCGTCGGCCTGCACGCCAAGCGAATCGAAATAGGCCAGGCCCGGATAGACGCCTGCGAAATCAGCCGGCGTGAACCCTGTTGGCGGAACGCCGATTCCGGGCGCTTCGAGCGAAAGGCTCCAGAGCCGCGCCGGAAAGGTCTCGGCGTAGTGCACCACGCGCTCGTCCGGAGAAAGGCCAACGCCATTGGGCGAGAGCAGCTCGCGCAGAATCTTGACGATCTTCGAACCGTCCGCACGCGCGTAGTAGAGCGCTCCATGGGTGCGGAATTTGTCGTTCGTGCTTCCGTGATCGGTGAACCAGAAGCCGCCGGCGCGATCGAAAACGAGATCGTTCGGCGCCTGCAGCCTTTCTCCGTCGCAGTCCTCGTAAAGCGTTTCGACCTTGCCGGTCGAAAGCTCGATGCGTTCGATGCGGCCGCCTCGATGTCCGGGCGGCGTGTGTCCGGGAATCAACAGGCCGTCGCGTTCGTGGATCTCGAAATTTCCGCCATTGTTGCAGACATAAAGCGCGCCATCCGGTCCAATCGCAAGTCCGTTCGGACCGCCGCCGGGCGTGGCTATGGTCTGCGTCTTCCCGTCCGGTCTTACGCGCGTGATCCGTCCGGCCGCCATTTCGACGACGATCACCGAACCGTCGTCCATCGCGACAGGACCTTCCGGGAACCTGAGGCCGCACGCCAGTTCACTAAGGCTCATCGTCGATTCTCCTTGCATGGGCGCTCTCAGTCATCGCCGCCGCTCGAGCGTGACGAAGCTGAAGCGCGGCCCCTCGCCGGCCCCGTGGTCTTCGCGGCGGCTCTCCCGCCAGATCGCGCGATCGAACAGAGCAAGGCGCGTATCGCCTTCAACATCGGCGTGAATCTCTGTGAGATGGATGCGATCGGCGAAGGGCAGGGCGGCGCGATAGATCTCCGCCCCGCCGATGATGCAGATTTCCTCCGCGCCTGCGGCGATCGCCAGCGCTTCTTGGAGCGAATGGACAAGGCTTGCGCCATCGGCGCGGAATTGGGGATCGCGCGTCACAACGATGTTGTGGCGGCCTGGCAGCGGCTTTCGCGGCAAGCTATCCCAGGTGCGCCGGCCCATGATGCAGGGTTTGCCCATAGTCAGCGCCTTGAACCGGCGCAAATCGTCCGGCACTCGCCAGGGCAGCGTCCCGTTGACGCCGATCACGCCGTTGTCGGCCATCGCCACGACGAGCGAGACAAGGCTCATCGCGTCGCCAGCCGCTCAAGCGCCTCGCCGGCCAGGCTGTAGCCGATCCAGCCCTTGATCGGCGACGCGCCGAGCCGGTCGTAGAACGCGATCGACGGCTTGTTCCAGTCGAGCACTTCCCATTCGACCGCATTCGCCCCATGCGCGAGCGCGCGCCTCGCCAGATGAGCGATCAGCGCCTTGCCGGCGCCCCGACTGCGCGCCTCTGGCCGCACGAACAGATCGGCGAGGTAGAGCTTCGGCGCGGCCGCGAAGCTTCCATATATCCAGTGCCAACTGGCGAGCCCCAGCGCCTCTTCGTTCCGCGCAATGGCGAGATCGCAGAAGATGAGCGGCCGCTCCGAAAGATAATCGCGCTTTACGATCTCGGCGGTGACTCGAAAGCGATCGAGCAGCTTCTCGTAGGCGGCAAGCTCGCGCAGCAGGGCGAGGACGACGCCTTCATCGCCCTCGCGGGCTGACCGGATCTCAAAATCCTGCACGTTCTGCCTTCCCTTCGATGGCGCGCGGCCGCTCCCGTCCCAGCCTATACCGCGATCTCCGCCTTGATCGACGGATGGGCGCGATAATTTTCGAGCGAAAAATCTTCGTAGCCGAAGGCGAAGATGTCGCGCACGTCGGGATTGAGCCGCATCGTCGGAAGCGGAAAAGGCGCGCGCGCAAGTTGCTCGCGGGCCTGGTCGAGATGATTGAGATAAAGATGCGCGTCTCCAAGCGTGTGGATGAATTCGCCGGGGCGCAGGCCCGTCGCCTGAGCCACCATCATGGTCAGCAGCGAATAGCTCGCGATGTTGAAGGGCACGCCAAGGAAGATGTCGGCGGAGCGCTGGTAAAGTTGGCAGCTAAGCCGGCCGGCGGCCACGTAGAACTGAAACAGGCAATGACAGGGCGGCAAGGCCATTTTCGGAACATCCGCTGGATTCCACGCGGTGACGATAAGCCTGCGGGAATCCGGGTTGCGGCGGATTTCAGCGATCAGCTGCTCGATCTGATCGATCGATCCGCCGCGTCCGTCCGGCCAGGAGCGCCATTGACGGCCATAGACCGGCCCCAGCTCGCCGCGCTCATCCGCCCATTCGTCCCAAATCGTGACGCCATGGTCCTGCAGATAGCGCACGTTGGTGTCGCCCCTCAAGAACCAAAGCAGCTCGTAGATGATGGCCTTGAGATAGAGCTTCTTGGTGGTCAGCAACGGAAATCCAGCCTCCAGATCGAAGCGCATGTGATGGCCGAAGATCGAGAGCGTGCCAGTGCCGGTGCGGTCGCGCTTTTGCGAGCCTTCTTGCAAGGTCCGCTGGAGAAGATCGAGATATTGTCGCATCGCAAGGCGAATATAGGCTGATTCCGTCCGTTCCGCCCGCTCGGGCCGGAACCTGACCGAGCGGCGTTAAGGGCTTGAAGGGGGCGGAGGAACGCGTCCTGAAAATCCCTGTTGCAAAGAAACCAAAGGAAGGCTCAAACGTAGTTTCGATTGCAGGAGCGCCGAGCGGCCCACGCCAGCAACCGCTTTGCCGCAAGGGCCGCCGGCGCCGTGATTTGCTTGGGCGGCGACAGATGCTCAATCAGTTCATCCAGTTTTTGGGCGATCTCGCGGGCTTGACGGGTCTGGCCAAGATTCGGCTCGACGCCGACGAATTGCGGCGTCGCGCCCTGCGCCTGGCGCAAAGGCGCGATTTCAAGGACGTGACGTTCGAGGCGCCTCTGCGGTTGCTGTTGTCCTGCTACGAAAACGAGGCCGATCTGAACGCCATCGGCCGCTATGCCGCAATATGGGACGCCCTCAGATGCCTTGCCAATCTGCTCCGCTTCGAGGCGGAAGAGGAGGCGCAGGGCGGGATCCTCGAAGAACCTGTTGAGCGGCCGCTTTTCATCACTGGCTTTCCGCGCAGCGGCACGACCCTGCTTCATTCGCTGCTGGCCGAGGACGAGTCGCTCCAGGCGCCGAGATGCTGGCAGACGATCTTTCCCTATGCGCCGCGCGGTGGCGGACGCGACCGGCGACGCCGCGAGGTGGAACGCCAGTTGCGCATATTCCAGAACCTTGCGCCGCGGATGTCAGCGATGCATCCATTGTCCGCGGACGGGCCGCAGGAGTGCACCGAGATCACCGCGCAGGTCTTTCGCAGCCTGCGCTATGAAATGACGCACCGCGTGCCTACCTATCAGCGCTGGCTGGATCGAGAAGGCCATCTTCCGGCCTATCGTTTTCACAAGCGGTTTCTGCAGCATTTGCAGCGTCAGCAGGGCGCAAGGCGATGGGTGTTGAAAAGTCCCGATCACATTCACGCGCTCGGCGCGGTCGAAAGCGTCTATCCGGACTGCGAGATCGTGACGCTGCACCGCGACCCTCTGCAGGTGGCGGTGTCGGCCATGAAGCTGACCGAAGTGGTCCGCCGGCCGTTCACGCGAAATCTCGACAAGACCGAAATCGGCCGCCAGGTGCTTGCGCGGCTCGAGGAGGCGGCGAGCGTCATGATGGCGCGTTCGGCGCCGGGCGCGTCCCTGCGTCTTATCCATTTTCACCACGCCGATTTCGCCGACGATCCGCTTGCGGCGCTCGAGGCGCTCTATCGTCGGCTCGGGACCGAGATGACTCACACGACGCGCAATCGACTCGAGACGAGGCTCGCTGCGACGCGGAATGTCGCGCGCCGCTACGACTACGAGGAATTCGGCCTTGACGCCGCCGAGCTTTGCGAGCGCTTCCAGCCTTACATGGATTACTTCGACGTCCGGCGCGAACACCCGGCCTGGCGCGAGCGCGGGCGGATTCGCGCTGCGGCAGCGGCGTGAGACTTCTGGCGCTCGCCGCCTTCGCCGCGGGCGCGGCGCTCCTGGCTGCGCTGATCTGGCGCGCCGGGTTGTCTCCGCTGGCGAGCGCCCTTTCGACGCTTGGCGTGGCGGGACTTGCGCTCATTTGTCTTGCCCATCTTCCCGTATTGGGCCTGCTCGGGGCCGCTTGGCGCGCCATTTCACGCGTCTCGCTCGGTAACGCCCTTTTGCGCTTCGCCTGGGCGCGCGCGGTGCGAGATGCCGCTGCGGAAGCGTTGCCGCTCTCCCAATTGGGAGGTTATGTCCTCGGGGCCCGCGCGCTCGCGCTTGCAGGCGTCGATGCGGCCTCGGCCGGTGTCTCCACCTTCTACGATCTACTGTTCGAATTCGCCGCCAAGGTGCCCTATGTGCT
>DASZRM010000109.1:0-4809 GCA_035549135.1 Rhizomicrobium sp.
GTCGGAGCCGACGATGCGCTGCGCCGGCATCTTCGGATAGAGCATCACGAGCGCGGTGACGCCGATCGCTCCCGCCCCCACCGAGGACAGAGTGACCAGAACGCCGAGCGCCGCGCCGGTGAGAACGGTCAGGCGCGCGACGAGCGCCGGATTGGGTTCGCCGATCGCGCGGTCGTACCAGGCCATGATCGGCTTGCGCAGGAAGAGCAGGATGGCCGTCGCCAGCAGCGCGACGCCGAGCGCCTTGGTGATGATCGCCTGCGAAGCCTTGCTGTCGACCCCGAGCCAGTAGAGCAGAAGCACCGAGAGCGCCGTCATCGGAACGCTGCCGAGCGCCAGCCTGCCGACGACCGTCCAGTCGATGGTGCGATTATAGCCGTGAACCAGCGAACCGCCGGTTTTCGTCGCCGCGGCGTAGAGCAGGTCTGTGCCCACCGCGCTCGCAGGATGAACGCCGAAGATCAGGATCAGGATCGGCGTCATCAGGGAGCCGCCGCCGACGCCGGTGAAGCCCACCAGGCCGCCGACCAGGACGCCCGAAATCACGTAAAGAGGATCGATATGCGCCAGCAGATTCGCCATGCCCCACCTTGCGCATCTGCGCGGCGGGATTTATGTGTCATATTCACGATATAATCAATAGGGTTTATCTGGTAATCGGCGGCGCTGCCGTTCAGGCGACGCCCGACTCGCCTCCGCCATGTCCGCGCGCCGCCGGTCTCGCCGCCGGCCGGATCGCCGTCACGAAGTTAGGCACGGGCTGTCCTTGACCAAGGAAATCGGCGACGAACGGCGATGCGGGCCTGGCGCGCAACTCCGCCGGCGCGGCGACTTGTTCGATGCGCCCCTCATTCAACACGGCCACAAGATCGGCGAGCCCCAGCGCCTCCTCCTGGTCGTGCGTGACGAATACCGTTGTCAGCCCGAGCCGCTCGTGCAGAGCGCGCAGCCAGTGCCGGAGGTCTTTTCGCACTTTGGCGTCGAGAGCGCCGAACGGTTCGTCCAGAAGCAGGATTCTCGGTTCGATGGCGAGAGCGCGGGCGAGCGCCACGCGTTGACGCTGCCCGCCCGAAAGCTGCGCCGGATAGCGGCTGCTCAGACCCTCGAGTTGAACAAGCGACAACAATTCTTCGACCCGCCGGGCGATTTCGGCTTTTGCGGGGCGCGCGCGCCGCGGACGAACGTTTAGTCCGAACGCGATGTTTCCGGCGACCGTCATGTGGCGGAACAGCGCAAAGTGTTGAAACACGAATCCGGCGCGGCGCTCGCGCGCCGGCAGCGTCAGCCAGTCGAGACCGTCGAATTCGACCCGCCCCACATCGGCGAACTCGAGGCCGCCCAGGATGCGCAGCAGCGTGGTTTTGCCCGACCCGGACGGCCCGAGCAGCGCCAGAAAACATCCCTTCGGCGCCGTCAGATCGACGCCTTTGAGCGCGGGATAGCGGTCATACGCCTTGGCGACTCCGCAGATTGATAGCGACACGGTTCCTCCTAGTGCGAGCGCGCCGCCGCCATCTCGTCGGCATAGCGCCATTCGAGCAGCGTTTTGAGCACAAGGGTGACGAGCGCGAGCAACGCCAGAAGCGAAGCGACGGCGAACGCCGCCACGTATTGGTAGTCGTTGTAGAGCGCCTCGACGTGCAGGGGCATGGTGTTCGTCTGGCCGCGGATATGGCCGGAAACGACCGATACGGCGCCGAATTCTCCCATAGCCCGCGCGTTGCAGAGTAGGACGCCGTACAGCAGCGCCCATTTGACGTTGGGCAGGGTGACGCGGAAAAACGTTCTCAACCCGCCGGCGCCGAGCGAAACCGCGGCTTCCTCTTCGTCGCGTCCCTGTTCGCTCATGAGCGGAATGAGTTCGCGCGCGACGAAAGGAAAGGTCACGAAAATCGTGGCGAGCGCGATTCCGGGGAGCGCGAAGATGATGCGAATGTCGTGGTCGCGCATCCACGAGCCAAACCAGCCCTGCAGACCGAATATGAGGACATAGACGAGCCCCGAGACGACTGGCGATACCGAGAAAGGAATGTCGATCAGGGTCGCGAGCAGGGTCTTTCCGCGAAAGTCGAACTTGGCGATGCACCAGGACGCCGCCAGCCCGAACGCCGCATTCAGGGGAACCGCGATCGCCGCCACGAGCAAGGTCAGCTCGATGGCGGCCACGGCGTCGGGTTCGCACAGCGCTTCGACGGCCGCCTTCCAACCTTCGGCCGAGGCTTCCGCGAACACGGTCGCGAGCGGCATGACCAGAAACAGCGCGACGAAGACGAACGTCACCGACATCAGAACGGCCCGAACCAGCGGATGATCGTCGGTCGCCGCGCGCGGACGGGTCGGCGCGCTCATCGTCTCCGCCCCATCACGCCGCGAACGCCATTGAGCGCTAGCAGAAAGACGAACGAGGCGCCCAGCATCACGACGCCAATCGCTGCGGCGCCGGCGTAGTCGTACTCCTGCAGCTTGACGACGATAAGCAGGGGCGCGATCTCCGAGCGCCGCGGCAGGTTGCCTGCGATGAAGATCACCGAGCCGTATTCGCCCACCGCGCGCGCGAACGCCATCGCGCTCCCGCTGATGACGGTTGGCGCGAGCGCCGGAACAACGACCCACAGGAATGTCTGCAGACGCGATGCGCCGAGCGTCGCCGCGGCTTCTTCGGACTCGCGGCTCAAATCGGCGAGCACGGGCTCTAGCGTGCGCACGACGAACGGAAGGCCGATGAATATCAGCGCGACGACGACGCCCCACGGAGTAAACGCGACAGTGAGGCCGGCACGCGCGAGCGGGCCGCCGATCCAGCCGCCATTCGCATAGAGCGCCGATAGCGCAATGCCGGCGACCGCCGTCGGCAGGGCGAATGGCAGATCGACGAGCGCGTTGACGAGACCGTCGCCCCGGAAGCGATAGCGCGTCAGCACCCAGGCGAGGACGAAGCCGAAGACGCTATTGACCGCCGCCGCCGCAGCCGCCGCGCCGAATGACAATTTGAGCGCGGCCAACACGCGCGGCGCGCTCACGACGCGCCAAAACCCGTCAAGGCCCAAGTCCAAAGGACGGATGAGGAGAGCTGCCAGCGGGATGAGAACAACCGCGATCAGATAGAGGGTCGTAAAACCAAAGGAGATCCCGAAGCCGGGCAAGGGGCTCCGGCTTCGGGCAAGTCGCAAGGGGAGAGAAATGGTCGCCACGCGATTTAGCGGCCCGGATCGTAAATTTGGTCGAATACGCCTCCGTCGGAGAAATGGGTTTGTTGCGCGTTGCGCCAGCCGCCGAAGTCCTCATCGACCGAGTAGAGCTTGATCTCGGGAAAATCGGCGCGGTGCGCCTGAAGGATCGACCTGTCGCGCGGCCGGTAGTAGTTCTGCGCTTCGATCTCCTGGGCCTTTTTGCCGTAGAGGTATTGCAGATAGGCTTCTGCGACCTTGCGCACGCCATGACGATCGACGTTCTTGTCGAGCAGCGCCACGGAAGGCTCCGCCAGAATAGAGCAGGAGGGATAGACGATCTGAAACTGATCGCCGCCATTCTCCTTGAGGGCCAGATGCGCCTCGTTTTCCCAGGAGAGCAGAACGTCGCCGATGCCGCGTTTGGTGAAGGTGATGGTCGAGCCGCGCGCCCCTGTGTCGAGAACGGGGACGTGCTTATAGACCTCCGCGACGAAGGATTTGGCCTTCTCTGCGCTTCCGCCCGGCGCGTGCAGGGCGCAGGACCATGCGGCGAGGTAGGCCCAGCGCGCGCCCCCTGAGGTTTTGGGATTTGGCGTTACGACATGAACGCCCGGCCGGACCACATCGGGCCAGTCCCGGATCTTCCAGGGATTGCCCTTTCGAACAAGAAAGACGATGGTCGACGTATAGGGCGCGCTGTTGTCAGGCAGACGCTTCAGCCAGTCAGAAGGAAGAAGCTTGGCTTTCTCGGCGATGGCGTCGACGTCGTAGGCGAGCGCCAGCGTCGCGACGTCGGCGTCCAATCCGTCGATGATGGCGCGCGATTGCGCGCCGGAGCCGTTATGCGACATGTTGATGACGACCGTCTGACCGGTCTTGTCCTTCCAATCGGCGGCGAACGCCGCGTTGACGGCTTTGTAAAGCTCGCGCGTCGGGTCGTAACTCACATTGAGAAGCGAAACGTCGGCCGCGTACGCGACCGTCGAGATCGTGGCGAAAAACAACGTCGTCAGGGCGATCGAGTTCATTGCGCTTGCTCCTTATCCGGCGTTCAAAGCGACAGCTGCAGCCGCAGCGAGACGTCGTCGAGGCGCGCGCCCAGATCGCCGCCCGCGCCGCTCAGCCGCGAAACATCCGTATGCTGATAATCCAGCATGAGGCGGAGGAGGCTGTTCGGATACCAGTTGATCCCCGCGCTCCAGATGCGCTGCCTGCCGCCGCGGATTCCGTCCGCGGGCGCGGCTGCGCCCGCGACGCCCGGATCGAAATTAAGATCGAGGACGCTGTAGCGGGCGGCGAGCTCCCAGGCGCCGAGGCCCGCATGGTCGAGCGAAAACGCGTCTTTGGGCTTGGGCGCGGCGTAGGCGCCCAGATCCGGGCGATAAGTTCTGGTCTCGCCGGTCAGCACCCAGCTCGCCTCGGCGTACCAGCCGGCGAAATCGGGATCGGCGAGGGCGCTCGCGCGGCGAAAGGCCTTGAATCCGAAATAGCCGCCCTGGCCGTAGAAATTGCGGTAGTTGCCCGCAGTCTCCAACCCCCATTCCCAGCCGTGATCGGCGTCGATCGCGCCGGTGTCGATCAGGCGCACGCCGTTGCTGTCGACATTGAGCTCGGGTCGCTCGCGCAGGCGGAAGGCGTG
>DASZRM010000110.1:0-12109 GCA_035549135.1 Rhizomicrobium sp.
TCGAAGCGATGACGGTCGGCAACGCCATAGCCGGCGGCGTCATCGGATGGGCCATCGATTCCTCGACCGGATCGGACAATCGCTACGCCAGCCCGGTGACGATCACGCTGACGCCGGAGGCGACGGCGGCGCCTGCGAACAATTCTGCGTCCGCGGCCGCGCCGACTTCAGCGACTGCGCCTGCGTCGGCGGGCGCTCCCGCTCCAACAACCCAGCCTTCCGGGCAACCGGCTTCCGCCCCTTCGCATTCGCCTTAGGCGCAGGCGCGCCCTCGCGGTTCGCCGCGCCAAGTCGCGCTCGTTTTTGCGCGCGCGAGGGGCTAAAACCGAGGCGATGCAGCCCCGGCTCAAATCCGGAATTTTCGTCCGCGCGCTCATCCGCCGCGCCGAGAAGGAAGGCGCGCAGGCCTATGTCGCGCGCAAGGGATCGGAGGAGGCGGGCGCAATCTTCCTCAAAGTCGCGCGCCTCGATGGAACCTGCACCGTGCTCAACCAAGCGGTTGCCGGCGACGGCGAGCGGGTCTGGGCGCGGCCGCTCGGCGAGTCGGCCGACGAGGCCAAGGCGGCGGCCTATTTCGAGCGACAGATGAAGTTCGATCCCGATCTGTGGATCGTCGAGATCGAGGACCGCCAGGGCCGCGCTTTCGTAGACGAGCGCATCCTGTGAGGGCGGCGCGCGCAACGCTGGACGCTTTCACGCATTCTCGCCAGGGAAAGGAATTTCTATGACTACGACGCCCCTTCGCCGCAGAGCCGTTCTGGGCGCCTGCGCAGCCGCGCCGGCGCTTGCGCTCGCCGCCTGTTCGCCGCACTCCAGCGAGACCGGCGCCGTGGAGGACCTGATGCGCGAGCACGGCGTGCTCAGGCGCGCCTTCCTCGTCTATCAGGAGTGTGTCGGGCGCCTTCGCGCCGGCGTCGCCGTCGATGCTGCGGCGCTGCATGAGACGGCCACGCTGTTCCGGGCCTTCGGCGAGGACTACCACGAGCGCAAGCTCGAAGAGGCCTTCATCTTTCCGGCGCTGCGCAAGAAGGGCGGTCGGCTCGAGACGCTGGTCGACACGCTCAAGACCCAGCACGCGCGCGGGCGGGAAATCACAGACTATGTCCTTCGCGTCACGGCGGGCGCGTCGATTTCGGCGTCTGACGCCGAGCCGCTCGCGCGCGTATTTCAATACTTCGCGATGATGTATGCGAACCACACGGCGCGCGAGGACACTATCCTCTTTCCGGCATGGAAAGAGACGCTTTCGCCCGACGCGCTTGACGAGATCGGCGAACGCTTCGAGGACATCGAGAAACAGGAGTTCGGCAGCGACGGATTCGCCGAAGCGGTCCGGCGCATAAGCCACGTCGAGGAGGCGCTGGGGCTTTCCGACCTCGCCCAGTTCACTGCGCCCGAGCCGCCGCGCAGCTGACGCGCGCTCAATGGCACACGGCGAAGTCCACGCCCTGATCGCCGTTTTGCCAGGTCATTGCGTTCGCGGCCGGCGAGGCGGTATCGCCGCGCCCCAGATAGATCGGCGTCAGAATGTGGCCGTCGCGCCCGTTCCAGGCGTGAACGCCGTCCGCCTCGACGCCGGTGAGCCGGAAGGCTCCAGTGCTCGAAATCCAGGGAACGGGCCGGTAGAGGTCGCCGAGCAGCGTGGAAATTCCCGTGACCCCGCTCAAATTCTTGGGCGGACCGAAGCTCTTGCCCCCGTCGGTGGAATAGGTGAGGTAGATCTGCCAGTCCGCGGCGCCATCGACGCTGAGCATCTTCAGATAGGACAGGTAGATGTAGGAGCCGTCGTCTACGACCATGTATTGGCGCGTCGGCGCGTCGATGAAGATGGGCTCGCTCCAGCTGTCGCCGTTGTCCAGGCTTTGCAGATAGGCGCCTTGCGAGGGCTTGTTCTCGCGCCAGACGAGCGAAAGTCGCTCCGCCTTGGGATCGAGCGCCAGGATCGGCTCGCCGGAATTGCTGGGGCGGTCGGCGCTCAGATCGGTCGTCTTGAACGTGTTTCCGCCGTCATGGCTGACCGCGAAATAGACATCGATGCGGGGATTGGCCGAGTTCCAGGCGACAAAGACGTTCTGGCCGGCGCTTTTGACAACGACCTCCATGGCCCCGGGCGCGATGGCGATGGCGGGTCCGAAGCTGCGGCCGGCGTCCGTGCTGTTGCGCACGCCGATCATGCCGTCGGTTCCGACATAGGCGACGTGCACGTTCTTGCCGTCCGCGCTCAGTTGCGGCAAGGCCGAGCCCTTGTAGGCGCCGAGGCTGATGGGTTTCGTCCAGCTGCCCTTCGCCGCATGGTCGTTGCTGGAGGAGAACATCAGCTTGGCCACGCCGGCATCGATGCGTCCCCATAGCGCATAGACATGCTGATAGCTGACGGCGAGGCGCAGATTTCGCGCGTGGTTCGGTTTGTCGAACAGCCTGACCGGCGCGCCGAGCGTCTTTCCGCCGTCGCTCGACGACAGAACGAAAACCTTCCGGCCTTGGACGTAGCCTGTATAGACATAGTTGGCCCAGGCGACAGGATTTGCCCCTTCCTCGGCGATCTCGGCGCCGGGGCCGCCGATCGCGGTCACCGTGCATTGGCTGAAGGCGCGGGCCGCGACGGGAACGATGACCAGCGCGAGCGCAAGCAACAATCTCGCCATGGCGTCCTCCGGGGTGGACTCGGCACTGAAAACAATTCAGGCGCGAAGGTCAATTCGGGGCGGCGATCGCCGCGAAAATCGTGTTGGCGTGCACCTCGGCGATCGGGGTGTAGCCGATGGAAATGATCGTGCGGTCGAACCAATCGGGATCCTTGGGCAGATTTTCGAGGATGATCTTCGGTCTGCAGCGCGCGATGGTGCGCAGCGCGCCGGTCAGCGCCTGCTGCTCGAACCCTTCCACGTCGAGCTGCAGGATCGAAACCGTGCGATCCTCGGGCACGACTTCGTCGACGGCGACGACCTGCGCCTCCTCGTGGCTGCAATTCTTTCTGCGCGCCGGAACGAAGCGCGCGGTTCCGCCATAGGCGGGAAGGTCCGGCCTTCCGATGCGCAGGATTCCCGTCGCGGCGCTCGCGCCGAGTCCGGCATGCATCAGCGTCGTATTTTCGACGCCATTGAGCTCGATTGTGCGCCGGGCGCAGGCGTAGTTCTCGCTCGAGGGCTCGAACGCCCAGAGTCGCGCGCCGGTGCGCAAGCCCTTCGATAGCGCCGGAATGAAGTCGCCGAAATAGGCGCCGGCGTGGACGATGTCGCCGGCTCCGCAATGTTCGGTCATATAGGCGACGGTCCTCGGCTCCCAGACCTTTCCGGCCAGGATCGCGGCCGCGGCCGGACGCGACTTCGACGAGGCCGGCACGCAATAGGAGCCGAACTTGTTGGAGGCGACGATGTGTTCCGGGAGCGACACGTCCCGTCCTTTCACTCGAGCCGCGCTATTCATGGCCTAGAGGGCGCAAGATTCAAGCTTGGCGCGCAATCGGGGCATTTCTTGCGTCGGCTCGTCAGCGCCTCCCCGGCCCGATTAGGGCGGCTTGCGGGAGATGACATCGCTCGTGCGGACTGCTACTCCCCGCCCCCCATGAGTACGACTCCCGCCATTCAAGCCGCGCGCCGCAGAACCTTTGCGATCATCTCGCATCCGGACGCGGGAAAGACGACGCTAACCGAGCAGCTTCTCCTGCTCGGCGGGGCGATCCATGCCGCCGGTCAGGTCAAGGCGCGCGGCGAGGCCAGGCGCGCGCGCTCGGACTGGATGAAGATCGAGCAGGAACGCGGCATCTCCGTCACCTCCGCGGTGATGACCTTCGAATACAAGGACGCGGTGTTCAACCTGCTCGACACGCCGGGGCATGAGGACTTTTCGGAAGACACCTATCGCACGCTGACCGCCGCCGACTCGGCGGTGATGGTGATCGACGCGGCCAAGGGCATCGAAAGCCAGACGCGCAAGCTGTTCGAGGTTTGCCGCCTGCGCGACATTCCGATCGTGACCTTCGTCAACAAGATGGACCGCGAGGCGCGCGATGCGTTCGAACTGCTGGACGAGATTTCCGACCAGCTCCAGCTCGAAGTGGCGCCGATGGTCTGGCCCTGCGGCATGGGGCTCAATTTTCGCGGCGTCTACGATCTTTATACGGACGATTTTCTTCCGTTCGGCGGCGAAGGCCGCATCGGCGGAAACGCGCTGGCCAGGCTTCTGAACGAAGACGAGAAGACGAAGCTCGAAGAGGATGTCGAGCTCGCCCGAGCCGGCCTTGCGCGCTTCGACCGCGCGGCCTATCGCGAGGGGCATCTGACGCCGGTCTGGTTCGGTTCGGCGCTGAAGCGCTTCGGCGTGAAAGAGCTTCTCGATGCGCTGGCCGAGGAAGCGCCGGCCCCGCGCGATCAGGCGGCCAAGGGCCGCATCGTCCATCCCGCCGACGCGGAGGTTTCCGGCTTCGTGTTCAAGGTCCAGGCCAACATGGACCCCAACCACCGCGACCGCGTGGCCTTCCTGCGCCTGTGTTCGGGAAAATTCCGGCGCGGCATGAAACTAAAGCAGTCGGGGACCGGCAAGGTCATCGGCATCCACAATCCGATCCTGTTCTTCGCCGCCGAGCGCGAGACGGTGGACGAGGCATGGCCGGGCGACATCATCGGCATCCCGAACCACGGGACCTTGCGCGTCGGCGACACGCTGTCGGAGTCCGGCGAGATCGCCTTCACAGGCATTCCCAATTTCGCGCCGGAAATCCTGCGCCGCGTGCGGCTTTCCGATCCGATGAAGCAAAAGCATCTCGCCCGCGCGCTCACCTCGCTTGCGGAAGAGGGCGTGACGCAGGTGTTCAAGCCGATGCTCGGCGCGCAATGGGTGGTGGGCGTCGTGGGGCCGCTGCAGCTCGATGTGCTGAAGGCGCGGCTCAACGACGAATACGGGCTCGACGCCGACCTCGAAGCCTCGCCCTACGACACCGCGCGCTGGATCGCCGCCAGCGACGCCGACACGGAGAGGTTCATCGCCGCCAATCGCGGCCAGATGGCCGAGGATCGCGACGGCGCGCCGGTGTTTCTCGCCAAGAGCCAGTGGGAGCTCGGCTACATCGCCGGAAAATTCCCGTCCGTGAAATTCGCCAAGACCCGCGAGCGCGGCGAAGCCCAGGACGCCGGCTGAGGCGCTGTGGGCGCGCCGCCGCCCTAATTCCCCACGACGGCCCAGTTGTCGGGAAAGAAGCCGTTGAAATTGGTGCGCAAAGCGATCGAATAAGCGCCGATCGCCTCGAAGACGATGAAGTCGCCGGCCGCGATCTGTTCGGGCAGCATCAACGGGCGCGGCAGAACGTCGAGCGTGTCGCAGGTGGGGCCATAGACGCGGAACGATTTCGTCGACCCGTCGAGCGGCAGAGCGCGGTTCTTGGCGTCCAGGGTGAAGGCGCGGTGGGCGTATTCCGCCGTCCAGCCCGGAAGCGTCAGCTCGTCGAAGCTGCCATAGACGCCGTCGTTTATATAGAGATTGTCGCCCTTGCGCAGGATCACCTGGGCGATCAACGTCACGCCCTCGGCGACGAGCGCACGACCCGGCTCGCACAGGGCCGCAGGACGATCGGCGCCGAACGTCGCAAGCGCCTCCCGGATCGTGTCGAAATACCAGTGATAGGGCGGCACGTCGTTGCCGACATAGGGACCCGGGAAGCCGCCGCCGCAATCGAGCGCGGCGATGCGCACCTCGGCGAGGTTTGCGGTGCGTCGCGCGATTTCGATCGCCTGCGCGTAGGAGAAGGGCGAAAGGCACTGCGAGCCCACATGAAAGGTCAGGGCGGGCGCGGCGCCCGATTCCGCTACGCGCTTAAGAAGCCTGGTTGCGTCTTCCGGCGTCGCGCCGAACTTGCTCGACAGTTCGAGCAGCGCGCCGCCCAGCGGGGTCGCGATGCGCACGAAAATTCTGAGGTTGCTGCGGTCGGCGACTTCGCCGAGCAGCTTGTCCAGCTCGAAATCGCAATCGACGACATAGTCGGTGACGCCGAAGCGCTCGAAGGCGGCCTTCGCCGCGCCCACATGGCGCACCGGCGACATGAAATGACAGATGGCCTCCGGAAACTTGCCCCGCACCAATTCGATCTCGCCGAGCGAGGCGGTGTCGAAGTGGCGGATGCCGGCGGCCCACACCTGGTCGAGCACCAGCGAATGCGGATTGGCCTTCACCGCATAAAGCGGGTCGCCCGGGAAGGAGTCGAGAAAGCGCTTCGCCGCCGCCTGGAAGCGCGAGGGATGGAGGACATAGACCGGGTCGGAGGGCTTCAGCCGCTCGATCACCTTTTCCACGCTCGCAAAGCGCGGCAGTAGCGGCTCGACGCGCGTGTTGGCGGTCATGGAGGGTGGCCCGTAAATCGCGCCGCCTCTTTGGGGCAAGGGCGGGACAGGGTCAAGGCTGCCGGCCATGCGGCCGCCGGCGAAGCGTGGTACCGTCGACACGCTCGAAGACGAAAGGCGCGGCGGCGATGAGAACCGGAAACCTCTTCAAAGTTGCATCGATCACGACAACGCTGGCGGTTCTTTGCGGCGGGGCCCTGGCGGCGCAGGACCGCTTTGCGCTGAAAATTCCGGACGGCCTGTCCTTCTCGGATTTCAAGGGCTATGACGGCTGGCAGACCGTCGCGGTGAGCGTGACGCAGGACAGCGTCAAGGCGATCCTGGCCAATCCCATCATGATCGCCGCCTACAAGGCCGGCGCACCCGGCAACGGCAAGCCATTTCCGGAAGGTTCGAAGATCGCCAAGATCGAATGGTCGAAAGAGAAGAATCCGGTTTCGCCCTATTTCGTGGAGATACCGGGAACGCTAAAGACGCTCGCCTTCATCGAAAAAGATTCAAAGCGGTTCGCGGCCACCCATGGCTGGGCCTATGCGCAGTGGCGCTACGATCCTGCGAAGGACGCTTTCGCCCCGAACGGGCCTCTATCGGCGAGCGGACACACCTGCGGGTACGCCTGTCACTCGACGGTGCAGAAAAACGATTATATCTTCACGGCGTATCCGAAGCGTTAGGCTGCGCGCCCGTCCGGGGACGACTGCCACGCTAGGGCCTGACGCAAGCCCAGTCGATGTCGCTCGCGTCCTCGATCACGACGGTCACATAGCAATAGCCGAGCTTGTAGTTGAAGCAGCGGCTCTTGACGCGGCCCTTGAGGGGCACATGGCGAATGTCGTCCTCGCCCGGGAAATCCACATAGTCGCCGACATTCGGAATGAGCGCGAACTGCTCCTCGTCCACCTCCACGTCTACCGCGCGGTGCATTGTGGTGTTGTCGACCAGGCTCTTTCCGCTCGTGTCGAGCAGGCGATAGTCAATGCCGTATTTCATCGTCCTTCCTCATGGGGCGGCTGGGCCCGCGCATGGTCGCAGGCCGCGCGGCCAAGTCAATCGGGTCGTGCGGTTCAGGGCTTCTGCGCCGGTTTCGCCGCCGGCGGGGGCGGTAAGGCCGGGCTCGTCGCCGTCTTGATCGGCCCATCGAACACGGCGCGCTGATCGGGATCGAGCGCCTTGTAGAGCGCCTCGGTCGTGGGCAGCTCCTTTCTAAGGCCGTCGAGGGTGAAGCTAACCATGGTTATTTCGTTCTTCACCCGCTCAGGCGCCGGAACGCCCAAGCCGGTGGGCGGCGGCGGACAGGGAACGTTGTGCAGGATGCCCAGCCGCTCCATCCTCCAGGCGTCGAAGGCGGGCTTCTGCGCGGCCTTGAGCTTTAGAGCGTCGCCGAGCCTGTCCATCTGGGTGGCCTGGAGCGCCAGACGCTCCCTGCACATGGCGGCGGCTGCGGCGTTGGCCGTGGCCGGCGCGCCAGGCGCCGTCGGGGGCGCAGGCGCGGCGGCGAAGGCGGGGACGGAAAGTATGGCTGCGGACAAGACCATCGAGGCGAGTGTGGGGCGCAAGGGACACCTTTGGTTCGGGCGTCTTGCTCTAGTGAGAAAAGCCGGCGGCGTCCACCCGCGAATTCTCACGCCCGACGGGGGAGAGGGAAGCCAGGTCTTGTATCAACGATTTTGTGATTGGCGCCACTTCAGATCGTCGCGCCCCCGTCGCAGACGATCACCTGGCCGGTGGTGAAGGAGCCGGCGCGGGAGGCGAGGAACACCGCCGCGCCCGCGATCTCATCGGGCTCGCCGATGCGCCGCAAAGGCGCGCCCTGCGTCGAGCGCTTGAGCGTCTCCGGATTCTCCCATAGCGCGCGCGCGAAATCGGTTCGGATCAGGCCTGGCGCGATGCAATTGGCGCGGATGTTGTGCGGGCCGTACTCGACCGCGATGTTGCGCGCGAGCTGCATGTCCGCCGCCTTCGAGATGCAATAGGCGCCCAGCACCTGGCTGCCGCGCAAGCCGCCGATCGAGGAGACGATGACAATGGCGCCGTCCTTGCGCTCCACCATCTCCGGCAGCACCATCGAGCAAAGCCAGTGGTTCGAGCGGATGTTCGCGCCCATGATCTTGTCGAACGCCTCGTCGGGAATGCCCGACATCGGCCCGTAATAGGGATTGATCGCGGCGTTGCAGACCAGCACGTCGATCTTGCCGTACGTCTTGCGCGTCGCATCGACGAGCGCTTGCAGCTGTTCCTTGTAGTTGATGTTGCAGGGAATCGGCGCGGCGACCCCCTTGCCGTGTTCCCGGTTGATGTCGGAAGCCACCTTCTCGCAGGCGTCCTGCTTGCGGCTGGACACGACGACGCTCGCCCCGTGTTCCGCCATGCGCCGCACAATGGCTTCGCCGATCCCTTTGGTGGAGCCGGTGACGAGCGCAACCTTGCCCGAGAGATCGAACAGATTCATGGCGTTCCCCTTTTTCGGCAGCCGGTAGGCCAGGATCATCGGCCGCCGCGCGCCGGCTGGCAACTCGCGGCTGGATTTCGACGCGGCGGGACGTCAGACTGCCGGCATGAGGAAGATCGCCGCTCTCTTCGCGCTCGTTCTGCTCGCGGGATGCCAGCATCCGCCGCCACCGCCGCCGCCCCCGCCGCCGCCGCCCGCGCCGCCTGCTCCCCCGCCGCCTCCGCCGCACATCTATGCGACCGCGCCCAGCTACAAGGGCGGCGCGGGGCCGGTTACGCCAGCCAATGTCGGCCGTTACATGGACGCGATGGAGCGCGACCTGCGGCAGATTCTTAAGGGCGCGCGCATCGCCCGTCCTGGCGACATGCTGGTGATCAACCTGCCGATGGACGAGCTATTCGAGAAGGGCGCGCTCACCGAAGACGCCAGCGACATGTTGAAAGACGTCGCGGATGCGCTTCGTCATTACGATGGGACGCTCATTCAGGTGAACGGCTACACCGACACGCGCGGCGATCCGGACAGGAGTCTCAAGATCTCGCAGCGGCGGGCCGATCTGGTCGCGCGGGAACTGCGCTTCGAAGGCGTGAGCGCGGCGCGCATCAAGGCGACGGGGTTCGGCGCCACTCATCTTCGCATCGCTACGGGCGAGGGCGTCAGCGAGCCGCGGAACCGGCGTATCGAAATCCGCATTGCGCCGCGGCTGGGCGGAAAATAGGCGCTCCACCCTCTCCGAGCGGAGAGGGTGGAGGCCGTCACGATGCTATTTCCAGTGACCTTCGATCCACTCGCCGCGGCGGTTGTAATGGCCGCGGACCCAGAGGCCGCCTCTGCGCGGCGGATTGGCCCAGCGTCCGCCGACCCAAACCCATTGTCCGCCTGCGCGCCGCCAATGTCCGCCGATCCACACCCATCCGTCGTGCGGACGGGCGGGAACGATTTCCACGCGCTCCGCCGGCGGCGTCAGATTGATGCCGATGCCGACATGCACGCCGGCGGCGGCGGGCGTCGCCGACAACGCGGCCGCAAGCGCTACGGCCGACGCGAACCCAAGAAGACTTTTGCTCGTCATGCAAATGCTCTCCAGAAGAATCGCGCGAACCATATCATGGGCGCGGGCGAACGTCGTTAAGCGAAATGGCGCCCGCTCGCCGAGACGGCGGTTGCATTCGTGACAATTATGTTGCCGTCGGCGTTCACCACAGCCGGCCTGCGTTCTGGCAATGCCCTGCCGCTTCACCTATATCGGCGGCTTGTGATGGAGGTCCGGCGTGGCCTGGAACCCGAAAAGCTGGCGTGAAAAGCCGATCCGGCAGGTTCCGGACTATCCGGACCGGGCGGAGCTTGCGGCCGTCGAACGCCAGCTTCGCGCCTATCCGCCCCTGGTCTTCGCCGGCGAGGCGCGCAATCTCGCCGAGCGGCTCGCCGCCGTGGCCGAGGGCAGGGCGTTCCTGCTCCAGGGCGGCGACTGCGCGGAAAGTTTCGCAGAGTTCAGCGCCAACAATATCCGCGACACATTCTGCGTCTTCCTCAGTATGGCGACGGTCCTCACCTTCGCGGCCGACGTGCCAGTGGTGAAGGTGGGCCGCATCGCGGGCCAGTTCGCAAAGCCGCGATCCGACGAGACGGAGACGCGGGACGCGGAGACGCTTCCCTCCTATCGCGGCGACATCATCAACGGCGAAGCCTTCACCGCCAAGGCGCGCAGGCCGGATCCGGAACGCATGATCCGCGCCTATTTCCAGGCGGCCTCCACCGCCAATCTCGTACGCGCCTTCGCCACCGGCGGCTATGCGGATTTGAGCCGCGCGCGGCACTGGTATCTCGACGATCATCATCATCCCGATCTGCTCCAGCGCTATCTGGCCGTGGTCGAACGGATCGGCGAGGGGGTGGGATTCCTGCGCACCTTCTCGCTCGCCGAGGCGGTGAAGCAGCAGACCTCGAAGGTCGATTTCTACTTCAGCCACGAGGCGCTGCTCCTGCCCTACGAAGAGGCGCTGACGCGACAGGACTCGATCACCGGCGACTGGTACGACACTTCCGCGCACATGATCTGGATCGGCGACCGCACGCGACAGGTCGACGGCGCCCATGTCGAGTACTGCCGCGGCGTGAAAAATCCGCTCGGAATCAAATGCGGCCCGGGCCTTTCCGAGGACGAGCTGCTGAAGCTCATCCTGATCCTCAATCCCGAGAACAGGCCAGGCCGTCTTACGCTGATCGCGCGCTTCGGCGCCGACCAGGTCGGCGAGAAGCTGCCGAAGCTGATCCGCGCGGTGAAGCGCAGCGGCGCGAATGTCGTGTGGTCCTGCGATCCGATGCACGGCAACACCATCCGCTCGGCGGCAGGCGTCAAGACGCGTCCCTTCGAGCGCATCATGAAGGAGCTCAAGACCTTCTTCGAGGTTCATCGCGCCGAAGGCACGCGCGCCGGCGGCGTGCATCTCGAAATGACCGGGCAGAACGTGACCGAATGCACCGGCGGCGCGCAGGAGATTTCCGACAGCCACCTCGCCGACCGCTACGAGACCCGGTGCGACCCGCGCCTCAACGCCAGCCAGGCGCTCGAACTGGCCTTCTTACTGGCGGACAATCTCAGCGCGGCGCGCATGAAGGGGCTCGCGGCCTCGGCCTGAGCGAAATTCCTACCGGATGCGCCAGCGATACGTCATCCTTCCGAACCAGGCCGCGCGCGTCGAAGCGTCCTGTCGCGCCCGGCGCGCCGGCGAGGCAGGATCGACCGCATAGCGCGGGGGGAAAAGGGCTGCATGGGAATGGCGCGCCTTCTGGCGAAGGGCTGGATCGTCTTTTGCCTCTACGCGGCGGGACACGCCTTCGCCTATGCGGTGCAAGGCGGCGCGCCGGCGCTTTCGGCCCTCGGCACGATCGGCGTGTGCGCGCTTCTGTTTGCGGCCATGGGGCTGTTGTTCGTCGGCGGCTACGCCGTCGCCACCGACCACGCCCACGGCGGCGCCTTCGCGCTCAAATCCTGGCGCGCGACGCCGGGTTTCAACGCGATCGTCTTTACGGTCTTCGTCGCGCTGAGCTTCGCCGATCAGGTCTGGTTCGCGCCGACCTACATCGACAACGCCTTCGTCTCCGCGCTCAAGGCGGCGATCGAGTTCGCGGTCCCCGGCCAGCGCGCGCTCGAAAACGTTCTGATGGCGGACGGCCTCGACGGCGGTCGCATCTTCGCCTCCGCTTTCGCCTGGCTTCTTGCAATCATTTATCTTGCCTCCGCCGCCTCGCGCCTCAAGCTCGCCGCCGGCCTGATCCGGCTCGAGCGCGCAAAGCGGCCGGAAGCGCTCGGCGCCTCGACGCTCGC
>DASZRM010000111.1:0-55843 GCA_035549135.1 Rhizomicrobium sp.
GCGGAGTTTCTACAACCCTTCGAACAAGGCGGTGGACAGATAGCGCTCGGCGAAAGAGGGAATGATCGTCACGATCGTCTTCCCTTCCATTCCCGGCCTTGCGCCCACTTCCAGAGCGGCGGCCACCGCGGCGCCCGAGGAGATTCCGACCGGTATGCCTTCGAGCTTCGCCACCTTCCGCGCCATGGCGAAAGCGGTCTCGTTGGAGATGGTGATGATCTCGTCGATCACCTTGCGATCGAGAATGGCGGGAACGAAGCCTGCGCCGAGGCCCTGGATCTTGTGCGGGCCTGGCTGGCCGCCGGAGAGGACGGGCGAATCCTCCGGTTCGAGCGCGATCATCTTCACCGAGGGTTTGCGCGCCTTCAGCACCTGTCCGACGCCCGTGATCGTGCCGCCGGTGCCGACGCCGGAGATCACGACGTCCACCTTTCCCTCGGTGTCGTTCCAGATTTCTTCCGCGGTGGTGCGCCGATGAATGTCGGGATTGGCGGGATTTTCGAATTGCTGGGGAATGACGGCGCCGGGCGTGGCCGCGACGATCTCCTGGGCTTTCGCAATCGCGCCCTTCATGCCCTTCGAGGCCTCGGTGAGGACGACTTCGGCGCCCATGATCAGCAGCATCTTGCGCCGCTCGATCGACATCGATTCCGGCATCACCAGGATCAGGCGATAGCCCTTGGCCGCGGCGGTGAAGGCGAGCGCGATGCCGGTGTTGCCGCTGGTCGGTTCGACGAGGGTGGATTTGCCCGGCGAGATCAGGCCCTTCTTCTCCATCGCCTCGATCATCGCGACGCCGATGCGGTCCTTGACGCTTCCGATCGGATTGAAGAATTCGAGCTTGAGCAGGATATCGGCCTTCGCGCCGGCTTCTTTCGGAAGGCGCGCCATGCGCACCAGCGGCGTGTCGCCGATGGTCTCGGTGATGGAATCGTAGATGCGGCCGCGGCCCGGTTTGCCTGCTTGCATGGATGGCTTCCTCGTTCTCGCCGCCGGCGGATGGGCGGCTCTCCTCAAATGTTGAAATCCGCGGCGGCGCCCCCGCCGCAATCGACGCCCGCGTCGCGGGCCCTGGCGCAGAGATCCTCGATCGAGATCGCGTCGAGCCGCGCCATCACCTCCTGCTGCAGCGACTGGATCAGCGGCTCCACGATGCGCGCGCCGAGTTCGGAACGCGGCTCCGCGTCGTCGCTCTCGTCGCGCTCCTCGAGGCTTTCGGCGACGCGCACCACCTCGCCGACCGTGATGCGGCGGCGCTCCTTGGCGAGACGGTATCCGCCGCGCGGGCCGCGCACGCCCTTGAGCACGCCGGCCCGCACGAGCTGCTGCATGACCTGTTCGAGATATCTCTGCGGCACGCCCTGGCGCGCGGTGATCGCCTTGGCCTGGACCGGCTCGGGCCGTCCGTTGAAGGCGATGTCGATCACCGCCTCGAGCGCCAGCAGCGTCTTGCGCGAGAGCTTGAGCATCAGCGCGCCGCCCTCACGCCCGTGGAGCCGAAGCCGCCTTCGCCGCGCGCGCTTTCCGGCAGCGCATCGACCTCCTTCAGCGTCACATGCTTGAAGCGCGCGATCACAAGCTGGGCGATCTTCATGCCGCGCGAAATCGTGAACGGCGCCTCGCCGAGATTGATCAGGATCGCCTTCACCTCGCCGCGATAGTCGCTGTCGACGGTGCCGGGCGCGTTGAGCAGGGTGACGCCGTGATGGAGCGCAAGGCCCGAGCGCGGCCGCACCTGCGCTTCGTATCCGTCGGGCAGGGCGAGCGCGATCCCGCAAGGCACCGCCTTGCGCGCGCCGGGGCGCAGCTCGATGTCGGCGTCGATCGCGGCGAGCAGATCGAGCCCGGCCGAACCCTCGGTCGCGTAGGCCGGGAGCGGCAGATCGCGCGCATGCGCCAGGCGGACGATCGACACGCTCATGCAGCCTTGCCCTTGAGCGTTTCGGCGATGCGCGCGGCGAGCCGCTCGCCGACATCTTTCTTGTCCATCTCGGGCCAGTCCTCCGCCGCATCCCTGGTGATGAGATGAACCCTGTTTCGCGCGCCCCCCATGACCTCCGAGCCCTCGCCGACATCGTTGGCGAGAATCCAGTCGCAGCCCTTGCGCGCGCGCTTTTCCCGCGCATTGGCGACGACATTTTCAGTCTCCGCCGCAAATCCGATCACCAGTCTGGGGCGGCGATCGCCGTTGGCGAGCGTCGAAAGAATGTCGGGATTGGCCGCCAGCCTCAGCGTTGGCGGCCCTGCGTCCGGCGTCTTCTTGATCTTGGCGTTGGCTATCGGCTCCGGTCGCCAATCCGCGACCGCGGCTGCGCATACGGCGACATCGACCGGAAGCGCGCTCTCGCACGCCGCCAACATCTCGCGCGCGGTTTCGACGCGCAGAAGCCGCACGCGCGCCGGCGGCTCGATCGCGACCGGTCCGGAGACGAGCACCGTCTCGGCTCCCGCGCGGGCAAGCGCGCCCGCGATCGCGTATCCCTGCTTGCCGGACGAGCGGTTGGCGATGAAGCGCACGGGATCGAGCGGCTCCTGCGTCGGCCCGGCGGTCACCAGCGCCTTCACCCCGGTGAGCGGACCGGGCGCGGCGAACGCGGCCTCGATCGCGGCGACGATCTCCATCGGTTCGGCCATGCGGCCCGGACCGAATTCTCCGCACGCCATTTCGCCGTCATTGGGACCAACGAAAATCACGCCATCCGCGCGCAGGGTCGCGAGATTGCGCTGCGTCGCCGGATGCCGCCACATCCGCACATTCATCGCCGGCGCCATAACTACGCGCTTGTCCGTGGCGAGCAGGGCGGTGGAGGCAAGGTCGTTGGCGAGGCCGTTCGCAAGTTTCGCCATCAGGTCCGCGGTGGCGGGCGCAACGACCAGCAGATCGGCGGACCGCGACAGCTCGATATGTCCCATCCGCGCTTCATCGGTCAGGCTGAAGAGGTCCTCATAAACGGTCTCGCCGGAAAGCGACGCAACGGAAAGCGCCGAGACGAATTCCGCGCCGGCTTTGGTGAGGATCGCCCGCACGGCGACTTCGCGTTCCCTCAGCCGGCGGATCAGCTCGAGGGACTTGTAGGCGGCGACGCCGCCGCCGATGATCAGAAGCACGCTGTGGCCGCGCATGCGGACGTCCTCGGGACTCCCAGCTAGAAAATACCGCGCCTCTCGGTGGAATTAAAGGCAACAACGGTGATTTGATGTGGTTCGGGTGACAGGAGCTAACGTCATGAATTTACAGGTCAAGAGCGCCGATCTGCCGCCCTTTAAGCCGCTGCCGATGAAGCCGCCCGTTGTTGAAACGGTGAGAAAGCCAAATGGCGCGATCTACATCAGATCTCGCCATCCCCTCGGCCAAATGCACCGCTCGATCGCTCACCTGTTCGAGGCGCGGGCCTTGGCGCATCCGGAGCGGAACTTCATCGCCGAGCGCGAGCCCTTGTCGACCGGCGGCACGGGAGACTGGCGCTATATCACCTATGGCGAAATGAACGCGCGCGCCAATTCGATCGCGCAGGCGCTGATCTCGCGAGGCCTGGGTCCGGATGCGCCGGTGATGGTGCTGTCCGGAAACTCCATCGCGCATGCTTCGATCATGCTCGGCGCGATGAAGGCGCGCGCCCCGATCGCGCCGGTTTCCGTGGCCTATTCGATCCTGTCGGCCGACCACGGAAAATTGCGGCATGTGTTCGAGATGACCAAACCGAAGATGATCTTCGCCGAGCAAGGTCCGATCTATGCGCGAGCGCTTGCGGCTCTGCCGCTTGAGGGCGTTGAAGTCGTTACGGCTTTGCCGGCGCCAGGAGCCAAAACGACGCCCTATGAAAGCCTGTTGAATATGGACGTCGGACCCTCGGTGGCGGATTCGATGGAGCGGATCGACCACGACACTGTCGCGAAGTACCTCTTTACGTCCGGCTCGACTGGAATGCCGAAGGGCGTGATCCAGACGCACCGCATGATGTGCGCGGTGATTGCGGCGCAGGAAGCGTTGCGCGACGAAGAGAGCGACCCACAAGAGATTCCGCATAGCCTCGAATGGATGCCCTGGAACCATATCTCCGCCGGCAATATCGGCTTCAACAATGCGCTGAACGCCGGCGGCACGATCTATCTTGATGCAGGAAAGCCGTTGCCGGGCATGTTCGAGGAGACCATCCGGAACTTGCGCGAAATTCAACCGCTGGCTTTCGGATCGGCGCCGATCGCCTTCGGCTGGCTGGCGGACGCAATGGAACGCGATCCCCAGCTGCGGGACAATTTCTTCGCTAAGATGAAGTTCGTTGGATATGGCGGCGCGACCCTTAGTCAGGATATCTATGAGCGCATCCAGGCGCTCGCCATCGCCGCGACCGGCCGCCGCGTACCAATGACGACGATGTACGGGGCGACCGAAACGCAAGGCGTGACGGTTGTCCACTGGATCACGGAGCGCGTGGGGCTGATCGGTCTGCCGCTGCCGGGCATCACGCTCAAGCTCGTTCCGAACGGGACCAAGCTCGAAGTTCGGGTGAAAGGACCGACGGTGACGCCGGGTTACCTCGGCCGCGACGATCTCACCAAGGCGGCGTTCGACGATGAGGGTTTCTATGCGTTGGGCGACGCGGCCAAATTCATCGATGAGAACGATCCGCGGAAAGGATTGGAATTCGACGGCCGCGTAACCGAAGATTTCAAGCTCGACAGCGGAACCTGGGTGTCAGTTGGGACATTGCGCGCGCAAGCAGTGGCATCCGCTTCGCCCCTGATTTTCGACTGCGTCGTGTGCGGCCAGGACAGGCCGTTTGTCGCGCTTCTGGCTTGGCCAAACGTTCAGTCCGCAATGCAACTCACCGGCAAATCCAGTCTGGACGAAACGTTGGCCGATCAGAGACTTCGAGATTGCATCCGCGAGAAGTTCCTCGCGCACAATAAGGCCCATCCGGCGAGTTCGACGCGCGTGAAGCGCGTTCTGCTGATGAAGGAGCCGCCTTCGATCGACGGTCATGAAATAACGGACAAGGGATACGTGAATCAGCGGGCCACTTTGGAGCGAAGGAAAGAATTGGTGGAACTCCTTTACGCCGGCGGCCCGGAGGTGATTGAGGTCTGATCGGCCTTGCGGAATGGCGGCGACTGTCGTCATTAACCTGTTGCTCATCATGGTCTGGTTCTATGAGCGGCGGGCCGGGGGGCTTCCAATGCATATGAATGCGGACGATCTGCGCAGACTGGCGGCCGAGCTGGCGGCCGAGCACGGTAGCGCTGCGCGAGATTATGCCCATCGGGCGGTCATGACATTCCAATCGGAAGGCGAGCAGGATCGCGCGCGCTTCTGGTTCGCCCTTGGAATCTTCCTGGACGACATCATGCTTCGCCGGCTCGACCCCGGCGAGCCTATCATTCTTCAATAGGCCGACGGCGCCGGCTACCGCCGGCGGCTTGCGTTCCGTTCACTCTTGCGTCCACACTCGCGGCGGAGACGCGCTTGCGGAATGCACATGCCACTTGACCCCTTGGTGAAGGGATTCCTCGATCAGCTTGCGGATACGCCCGGGCCCAAGATCTTCGAGCTCTCTCCTGTCGAGGGAAGGGCGCTGTTCGCGGCTATGATGGAGTTGGTCGGTCCCAAAGATGAACCGGTCGGCAAGGTCGAGAATCTCGCGATGCCGGCTCCGCATGGCGATATAGGTTTAAGGTGTTACACGCCTGTGGCCGCCGGCGCCGGGCCGCTGCCGGCGCTGGCGTTCTTTCATGGCGGCGGGTTCGTGATAGGCGACCTCGACACGCATGACGGGATCTGCAGGCAACTGGTCAACGAGGGCGAGTTTAAAGTGATAGCCGTGAATTATCGGCTGGCTCCGGAACACAAGTTTCCCGCAGCCGTCGAAGATGCCTACGCCGCTATTCAATGGATTGAGGCAAATGCGGCTGCGCTCGGCGTCGATCCGAACCGCATCGGCGTGGGCGGAGATTCCGCCGGCGGCGGGCTTGCGGCGGTCACCGCGCAATTGGCCAAGGCGAGGTCCGGTCCCAAGCTTGCGTTCCAGCTCCTGATGTTTCCGGTGACGCAAATTGGCGGCGAAACGCGCTCGCGGCGAGAATTTGCGCTTGGCTATTTTCTGGATAAGCCGACGCTTGATTGGTTTTTTGGACATTACGGAGCGGACGCGGCCGATCTTCGCGCGTCGCCGCTTCATTCGACAGATTTTCGTGGCCTGCCGCCGGCCTATTT
Organism: Rhizomicrobium sp.; assembly: GCA_035549135.1. Taxonomy (GTDB): domain Bacteria; phylum Pseudomonadota; class Alphaproteobacteria; order Micropepsales; family Micropepsaceae; genus Rhizomicrobium. The sequence continues at coordinate 6,212 of DASZRM010000111.1, forward strand.
GATGTTGGGCGGCTTCGATCCATTGCGCGATGAGGGCATGGAATACGCTGACAAGCTGCGCGCAGCGGGGGTGCGAGTGCAAGTGGCGGACTATCCGGACCTTGTACATTGTTTTATCTATATGCAATCAGTCCTTCCGCAGGCGCGCGCGGCCGTCGTTGCGGCCGCTAGATCGGTTCATGACGCGCTGGCTGGCTGCTGACCAAGGCAAATGTCTCTCGACCTGAACATTCGCGCACTCCTGGACCAGATGGCCGCATCGGCGGCGCCGAAGCTCGCCGAGCTGGGGCCGCAAGCCGCACGCGCGGCGGCGAAGACGCTCATTTTCCGAGGCAAGGACACGCCAATCGGGCGCATCGAAAACAGGGTGATCGCGGGCCCCGCATCCGATATCGCGTTGAGAATCTACACGCCGCTTGGCGCTGACGCGGACGCAATGCTGCCGGGCTTGGTGTTTTTTCACGGAGGTGGCTTCGTTATCGGCGATCTGGATACCCATGACGATCTCTGCCGGGTACTCTCGAACCAGAGCGGCTGTCGGATCGTCTCGGTCGATTACCGCCTGGCCCCGGAGTGCTGTTTTCCTGCGGCGGTGGATGACTGTTTCGCCGCGGCGCAGTTTGTCGCCGCGCGCGCCGATCAATTTGGAATCCGCGCAGATCAATTGGCTGTCGGCGGCGATTCCGCGGGTGGTAATCTCGCCGCGGTCGTTTGTCAGCTCGCGAGGCAAGAAGGTCCCGGGATCGGATTTCAGTTGCTGATTTATCCAGTCACTCAACTCGGCGGCCCGGAAACGCCATCCATGCGCGAGAACGGCAAGGGCTATTTCCTCGAGCGCCAATCGATGGAGTGGTTCACCCGTCTGTATTGTCCGGACGTCAGTTTGCGAAACGATCCGCGCCTGTCTCCTCTGTTGGCCAAGGATTTTTCGGGCTTGCCGCCGGCATATGTCGTGACAGCTGGTTTCGATCCGCTGCGCGACGAGGGGCGGGCCTATGCCGATAAGCTCGACGCCGCGGGCGTGCCAGTCACTTACGTGAACTATCCCGGAATGATCCACGGTTTCTTCAGCATGCGGAGCCTGATTCCAAAAGCGCGCGAAGCAGTGGCTGCGGCCGCGGCGGCGCTTCGCGCAGCTCTTAGCCAGGAATGAGTTTTCCGGGATTGAGGATTCCCTTTGGGTCGACGGCGCGTTTGATCGCGCGCAGCACGTCGATTCCAAGTGCTCCCTTTTCCGCTTCCATCCATGGCAGGTGATCTAGGCCGACGCCGTGGTGGTGGCTGATTGTGCCGCCATTGGAGACTATGGCGTCCGAGGCCGCCGTCTTGATCTTGCGCCACTGGCCGATTTCGTCATCGAGGCGCCGCGGAAAGATGATCGTGAAATACAAGCTTGCGCCATTGCTGTAGGAGTGACTGATGTGACACATGACTACGCCGCGGGCGTCAGGCCGGGGAACGGTTTCACGAATTGCGGCGTGGAGCGCCGCGCAGACTGCGGCATGGAGGGAGTCGAGTTTCGACCAGCTAACCGAAGTTTCAAGCGTGTCCACTCCTACGCCGCGCTCAAGCATCGGATCCCGGAGGTAAGGACCGTGAAATCGGTCTTTCAACCAGCGTCGACCAACCCCATTTCCAAGAGAAATTGCGCCGAAGCTTTTGGCGATGCTCGCAAAGCGTCGGCGCACGGCTTCGACTTTATGCGGTTCGCCTTCAAAACCCGAGATCATCGCGCATGCCTGCGAGTCGAAGCGCCGAAGGCGCAGATATAGCGAGGCAATTCGCCTGCTGGCCGAAAAGGCGCTTTGAGTCGCCGCATAGGCTCTGAAAAAGCGCGTCTCGCCCGCATCCGACAGGCGCAGCATGGCCGGCGAAAGTCCTTCCTGCGAGGCTGTGCGAATGGCGGCGACGCCCTGTTCGAAAGTCCGAAACAGATAGCCACAATATTGACGCGCGCGTGGATTGGCTCGCAGCCTAATCGTCGCTTGGGTGATGATCCCAAAGACGCCTTCCGATCCGAGGATGATGGCATTGAGATCAGGGCCCGCCGAGGAAGCGGGGTATGCGCGCGTATCGATCAATCCGCGAGGTGTCGCAAGCTTGGCGCCCACGAGCCAGTCCCTCGCGCGACCATAAAGGTCCGAGTTCTGTCCGGCGCCGCCATGCGCGATCCAGCCGCCAAGACTTGAAAATTCAAACGATTGCGGAAAATGACCGAGCGTAAGTTCCTTCGCTTGCAATGCGCTTTCGAGATTCGGCCCATAGATGCCTGCTTCGGCCGTCGCCACTTTGGAACAGGCGTCGATATCGAGAACACGGTCCATTCCAGAAAGGTCGAGCGTGAGCACGGACCGAAAATCGCCACGGATCGCATTGACGCCTGCAACGACGCTGGTGCCTCCGCCAAATGGAATCACGGCGATGTTCCGTTGAGCGGCGCGCTCGAGCAAGGCCAGAACCTCATCGGTTCCCCGTGGATAGAGCACTGCGTCCGGCGCATCGGTCGTGCGACCGGCGCGAAGCATGAGGAGGTCGTGGTACGAGCGTCCCACGGCGTGAAACAGTCGCTCGTAACGATCCTCTCGCACGCGATCGCCGCCCAGCATTCCGATCAACTCGGCGCGCGTTCCCGCATCAAGCTGCGATGGCGGCAGGGCTATTTCCTCGAACGGCCGCGCGGGCGTTGCAAGAAGCGCGGGCATGCCCAGTTCGCCCGCAAGCCAGGTCCAGAGCTCGTTGCGCTCGGCCTCCGCCTCATGACGCGCTGTCCAACCCCAGCCGTTCCACCGAATCTTGCTGCGCTCGACGCCCATCCCCGCCCCGTCCGCCTAGCATCGCAGATTGAGCGCCCGAGGCAAAATCTCGAAAGTCGCGGGCAGGCGGCCGGCGCTTTCCCCGTCGGTTTCGATAAGAACGGCCCGGCCGCGAGTCCCCGCTACCGGAGCCGCGACTACCTTGCGACCGCGAAGCACGCGAACATTTGCGCTGGCGGTGTGTTCGCCGGCGTAGAGCAGCTTCATGTCGGCAAGTAATTTCGTCTTGGGCGATCCGCCCATTATCACGACATCAAAAACGCCATCGTCCGCGATCGCGCCGGGGGCGACACGCATGCCGCCGCCGAAATATTGACCATTGGCTACGGCCACTGTGGAAATTTCCGCGATTTCATCGAGCACGCCATCGACAATGATCCGCACGGCACGATCGCGATAGGCGATCATGTCGAGCGCGCTATGAAACCCGAACGCGAACCGCCCGCCGAACATTTTGGCGATGCGCGATCTGTTGACTGAGTCGACCACGGCGCCGGACAAGCCGAAGGAGGCGATGTTCACGAAGTGCCGCATGTGCGGTTCGCCCTCTCGTGTCAGGCAGGAAAGACGACCGATATCGACAGACCGGATGGGCGCGGTCTTGAGGCGCGCGATGGCCGCTTCGGCGCCCGGAGCGACGCCAAAGGTCTTCCGGAAGTCGCCGCCGGTTCCGCTGGTGATGTAGCCGAGCACCGCGTCGGGCGCGACTGGTCCATCGGCGTCAAAAAAACCGTTCACGGCTTCGTTGATGGTGCCGTCGCCGCCAATGGCGATGATTTCGTGATGGCCTTCGCGCAACGCGTTGCGTACAAGAAGCGTCGCTTCGCGTCGCATTCGCGTGAACGCGACCGACATGTGAGGGTATGTCTGCCCAAGCGCGCGTTCGATCGCGCGCCATTCACGCGCCGTTCGGCCATTGGCGGATCGAGGATTGACGACGACGAATGCTGTCATGGCGTCGCCGTCGGCTCATAGTGACTTCGCGTCGCTGAAACCTCGGACACCCGTGTCGCTTCGCTCCAGCCGAGCTCGTCGGCCATCAGCCGAGAGGCGCGATCCAGGGCGTGCTCGGTCGGCAGGCCGAGCTGGCCGATGCCGGTCCGGCGCAAAATGACATCGGCAAGAGTGAGGGCCATTTCTTCGCGAACCGCATACGCGACTTGCGCCGCAATGTCGCCGGTCGGCGCGATGGGATCAAGGAGCGAAGGACCGTCCTTCAGCTGCGAAAGCACACGCGGCAGCAACGCGCCGTACAGTTGCGCCAGGTGAGCGATGTTGTCTCGCTCCGGAGACGCCGACATTAGGCTCTGTCGAAATTCCTCAAAGCGGCCGATGCGTCCGCCGGGCAGGGGCTCCGTAGCGGTGCGGCATTTGTCGAGCCGTGCGCCGGTCGCGCGGGCGATCGTGTCCACAACCGACTGGGCGAGGCGACGCGAAGTCGTCCATTTCCCGCCGATCGCTGAATATAGGCCCACCAGGGAGTCCTCCCGACCGTGGTCGACGAGTTCCGACCGTCGGCTGGCGGTATAGGTGTCACTGGAGCCGTCGTAAACAAGAGGGCGAAGGCCCGCATATGCATAGTCGATCGCCGATCGCGAGAGGCGCGCCGCGGGCAGATGTCGGTTGACGAAATCAAGGAAGTCTTCGATGTCCTTCTCGCTCACGGATAATTGGTCTGGATTTCCCGAGAATGGAACGTCGGTCGTCCCGAGCAGGGTGCGGCCGCGCCATGGCAGGACGAAAAAATGTCCATGCCTTGCGGCGACCGCCAAAGCGTAGTGTCGCGAAAGCGGCGCTGTGACAAGGTGAATCCCCTTTGATCTCGCGAGCTTGTGGCTTGCAGGCTTGGAGAGCGCATCTTCCATGAACAGGTCGGCCCACGGACCTGCGGCGAGCAGCGTCACTCTCGCACGCACATCGAAGGCGACGCCAGATCGTTTATCGCGCACATTTGCCCCTTCGACGCGACCGCGGCGCAAGAGAAGGCGCTCCGCTTCGACATAATTTGCGATCGCAGCGCCGTGCTCATCCGCGTCGAGCAGGCATTCGAGCGCCAGCCGCTCTGGCGAGTACATTTGCGCGTCATAATACAAGAATGCGCCGCCCAAATCGTTGGCATCAATAACCGGTTCGAGCCGTTTTGCAGCTTGCGCATCCAGCCAGGAATGACCGGGCAACCTTTGGGCCGGATCGTCGAGCCGGCCGCGGTCGAAAGCGAGCGCGTCGTACAAAGTGAGCCCGGCGGAGAGCGCCGCTCGCGCCGCAAAGCCGCCGCCCCGGAGAGGAATGAGGAATGGCAGCGGGCGGACAAGATGCGGCGCGATGCGCTGCCAAATACGTCGTTCGTGGAGCGACTCGCGCACAAGGCTGAGCTCGAAATTACGCAGATAACGCAGTCCACCATGAATGAGTTTCGAATTGTGCGCGCTTGTGGCGTTGGCGAAATCGCCTCGCTCAATCAGCGCCGTCTTTAAGCCGCGAAGACTCGCGTCTCTCGCCACGCAAGCGCCAGTCGCCCCGCCGCCAATGATGAGCAGGTCGAACGTTTCGTCGGCAAGACGGCCGGTCGCGCGCCGCATGGTTCACCAGGAATAGGAAGAGCCGAGGCTCCGGCCCTCCAAGCGCCTTGTCAAGACGCGATCCGCACCCCTTAATTCCGTCCGCGACACGAAGGAATGAACGGGATGCCCAGAGCGCAAACCAACGGCGTCGAACTCGAATATGAAACCTTTGGCCGCGAGGGCGACCCTGCGGCGCTGCTCATCATGGGGTTCGCTGCGCAGATGACGATGTGGCCGAAGGCGTTCTGCGAAGGGCTGGCGTCCAGGGGTTTTCGCGTCATCCGTTTTGACAACCGGGACGTTGGACTATCGACGCATGCGTCGCATTTGGGGGCGCCCGATATCGGGCGCGTGATGATGGAGGCGGCAAGCGGAAAACCGCCGGCGGCGCCGTATCTGCTTGAAGACATGGCCGACGACGCCGCCGGGCTTCTCGATTGCCTGGGCTTGGCGTCGGCGCATATCGTGGGCGCTTCGATGGGTGGCATGATCGCCCAGATCGTCGCCGCCAAGCACTCACCGAAGGCCAAGAGCCTTGTGTCGATCATGTCCACGACGGGTCGACGAGACTTACCCCAAGGTAAGCCGGAAGCCCTTTCCGCCATCACGACTCCACCCGAAGGCATGAGCCGGGAAGATCGTATTGCGGCCGGCATCAGGGTTTGGCGGATCATCGGTAGCCCCGGATTTCCCGCCTCAGACGTCGAATTGCGCGCTGTGGTGGAGCAGGCGATTGATCGCGCTCCATACGACGCGGCTGGGGTCGCGCGACAGTTGGCGGCGATTGTCGCCTCGCCGCCGAGGAACGAATTGCTCAGGAGCGTGCGCTGTCCGGCAATGGTGATGCACGGCGCTGATGACCCGCTTGTGCCCGTCGAAGGCGGCAAGGACACTGCCGCCTGCATCGAAGGCTGCAAGCTCGTGATCGTCCCGGGAATGGGCCATGACTTTTCAAGCGCGCTGACGCCGGTTTATCTCGAACACGTCGGCGGATTTCTGAGCGGCGTGGAAGCCTCGCTCAGAGCGGCTTGAATGCGCAGCTCTCATGTCTGGAAGATATGTGACGGCGGAGGTCGCCCTCGACGGCGAACGGCGGCTAGAGCTATTTAATCTTGCCTTCCTTGAACACGACGTGCTTGCGCAGGACCGGATCATATTTCTTCACCGAAAACTTCTCGGTCATGGTGCGCGTGTTCTTTTTGGTGACGTAATAGAACCCCGTGCCGCCCTCGCTGTTGAGCCGGATCTTGGCTGTGGTCGGCTTGGCCATGAAGATTGCTCCCAATCGTCCGTCAAAGGGCGGGTAAACTAGCCAGCGCCCGGATGAAGTCAAGCTCGTCATAGCGCCGATTGCACGGTCTTTCCTCGAATAAAGCGGAAAAAGGGGACCGGACGGTCGCCGGCGCGGTTTTCCGCGAGCCTGTCCTCGACTTCTTCGAGGATCCGGAGGGTGATGGCCGGAACGTCGAGCCTGCGAGCCTCGCTCAAGGTCAACCATGACGGCCTGAGCAGGTCGTAATGCTCGGGGACGGGCAGGGCGTGCGCGATGGCGCTCGCGTCCGCCATGAAGAAGCGCGCGTCAAAACGCCTGGTCCGGTTCGGCGGCGTGATCGCGCGGGCGATGAATTCCAGGCGATCGAGTCGCGGCGCGACGCCTTGGGCGAAGAATTTTGACCAGACCGGAGAACGCGTACGCGGCGTTGGCCCATATTCTCCGACCAGCACGCCTGTCTCTTCGAAGGTCTCGCGGACCGCCGCAAGCGCAAGGCCTCGCGCCCGCTGCGAGCCGACGCCTTTAGATAATCGCGCCATGACATCTGGGCGCAACTCGCTCGTTACGATTAGGCGTTGATCGCACGCATCCATGCGTCCCCCGGGGAACACATACTTGTTCGCCATGAACGCCATCCCTGAGGGCCTGCATCCCATCAGCACGCGCGGCGCATCCGGATCGCGGCGCACGAGAACAAGTGTCGCTGCGTCCTTCGGGCGAAGCACGCCAGGCGTCACCGGTTCATCGTCTGTCATGACCACCGGTCAACGCCTTCGCTTTGCGTGCGGTTGCGCCGGCTTTGGCCTGGAAGCCGAACGAAAGTCTGGCTCCAACTCGAAGCGTAAACCGCCGGTCAGCGGCGCAGCCTCGACCAGCTTCACCCTCACTACGTCGCCGAGCTTAAAGATCGTGCCGGTTCTGCTTCCAATCAGCGCGTGTTTCTGTTCGTCGTGGCGAAAATATTCAAAGCCGAGGGTGCGCGCGAGGATTAGCCCTTCGGCTCCGGTGTCTGCGAGCCGCACGAACAGTCCGAACCGAGTCACCCCGGTTATCCTGGCCTCGAATGCGGCGCCAACCCGGTCGTGCATGAATGCGGCGACGTAACGGTCGGTCGAATCGCGTTCTGCGGCCATGGCGCGACGTTCGGTCATCGATATGTGCTCGGCGATCTCGTTCATTCGATTCATTTCCCGGTCGCTGAGCCCGTCCGCGCCGAATTTCAGCGCTCTGATCAACGCGCGATGAACGACGAGATCGGCATAACGACGAATGGGAGAGGTGAAATGGGCGTAGCGCGACAGATTCAGGCCGAAATGCCCGATGTTGTCCGGGTCATAGATTGCTTGCGCTTGTGTTCGCAGGACCACATCGTTCATCACATGCTCATGTGGACCGCCTTTCGCATCCCGGAGAATGCGGTTGAAGACGGCTGGCCGAACGATCTGGCCCTTGGCGAACGCAAGTCCGATCGTCCGCAAATAGTCCGAGAACGCGACGAGCTTTTCCTTCGCCGGATGTTCATGCACGCGATAGACCAGCGGCATCCGCGCCTTTTCGAGCGTCTCCGCCGCCGCAACGTTGGCCATCACCATGAACTCTTCGATCAGGCGCATGGATTCGAGGCGCTGACGGAACGAGATCGAACGCACCTTTCCGTCTTCGCCAATCACAATGCGTCGCTCGGGTAATTCGAGTTCGAGCGGTTCGCGCGATTTGCGCGCGGCGATCAGTGTCTGGTACGCCGACCAGACGTCCCGGAGCGCATCGGCTACCGGCTCTGGCCGCTCAATCGACGGTCGTCTATCAAACGCCGCCTGCGCTTCGGCGTAGGTCAGGCTGGCGGCCGAACGCATGACTCCGCGAATGAATTCATGGCGCTTCTTGCGGCCATTGCGGTCGATCACCATGCGGACAGCCATACACGGGCGGTCGACGCCTTCGATGAGCGAGCACAAATCTGCCGAAAGCCGCTCGGGCAGCATGGGCACGACCCGGTCGGGAAAATATACCGAATTGCCGCGCTTGAACGCGTCGCGATCGAGCGGCGAGCCTGACCGCACGTAGTGCGCTACATCGGCGATGGCGACGATCACGATATGGCCGCCGGAGTTGGCAGGATCGCTGTCGGGTCCCGCCCATACGGCGTCGTCATGGTCGCGCGCGTCTTCCGGATCGATCGTGATCAGAGGAAACTTGCGTAGGTCGACGCGGCCTTTTGGATCGGCGGGCGGCGCGCCATTGGCTTCTGCGATCGCTTCCGGTGAAAATTCGGTCGGTATGCCGTGCGCATGTATGGCGATAAGGCTGACGGCTTTCGGCGCGTCCATGCTTCCGAGCCGTTCGATGACGCGCGCGCGCGGCAGTCCGGACTTTCGTCCCGCAAGCGGTTCGGCAAGGACAAGTTCGTTGTTGGCCGATCCGGCTCGATCGCGAGCCTCCACGATGAATTCGCTGCGACTTTTCCTGTCTATGGGCGCGATTCGGAAACCGTCGCCGCTTGCTCGCACGACCCCGAGGACGCGATGGGCGCTGGCGCCGAGCCGCTTGACGATCCGCGCTTCGTACCCTGTGGCGGTTCGGACGAGGCGCGCAAGAATCCGTTCGCCTGCGCCAAGCGCCGGTCCCGCTTCCGATTCTCGACCGGGAAGCACGAGGATTGGGGGCGGTTCTTCGTTGGAGTCCCACCGCTGAGGCCTGGCGAGCAATTCTCCGTCCGGGTCTTGGCCGGTTATTTCGAGGACCGCGACTTCGGGGAGCGCGCCGCGCTCGGCATAGCCGCGCTTGCGATTTCCCTCGATGGCGCCTTCTTCCTGCAGCTCTTTCAGGATCTTCTTGAGGGCGATGCGTTCATCGCCCTTTATTTTGAGCGTTCTTGCGAGCCCGCGTTTTCCGCCTCCGGGCTGGGCCGCCAACGCTTCCAGAACGCGCGCCTTGTCGAGCGCCCGCGGCCCGGCGCGATCATGTTTCGTCGCCGCTCTATTCCGCCGGCTCCGGCGTTCTTCGTTTTGTCGCTTTTGTTTTGGCAGATTTCTTGTCCGTACTGGATTTCAGGGATTTCTTCGCCTTGCCTGCGTTTGATGCCTTCGGCTTCTTTCCGCCGCCCTTGGCCGCGCGCGCGGCGATCAATTCGAGCGCCTCCTGCAAATCAATGGATTCCGGATTTGACCCTGCCGGAATGGTTGCGTTCGTCGCGCCATCGGTCACATAGGGACCGTAGCGGCCTTTCATGACTTTTACGGCGGCGCCGCTGGATGGATTGGAGCCCAGCTCGCGCAGCGGCTCCGCGGTGCGCCGATTGAAGCCCTTGGCCTTGCGTTCGGCAAGCAGGCTGACCGCGCGATTGAGGCCGACCGTAAATACTTCGTCGGGCGAGTCGAGCGATGCGAATTGTTTGTCATGGGCGACATAGGGCCCGTAGCGACCGAAATTCGCAATGATCGGATGCCCGGTCTCGGGGTGCGCGCCCACTTCGCGCGGCAGCGACAAAAGCTTGATCGCCAATTCGAGGTCGACGTTCGCGGCGTCCGTTCCCTTGGGAATGCTGGCCCGCTTTGGTTTCTCGCCGTCGCCCAGCTGCACATATGGGCCGAACCGTCCGCTCCGGAGCGTGATTTTTTCCCCTGTCGCCGGATCGATTCCGAGCTCGGAAGGCTCGCCCGCGCCGTCTCCATTCGTCTGTCCGATGCGGCGGGTGAATTTGCACTCGGGATAGTTCGAGCAGCCGACAAAGGCGCCGAAGCGCCCGAGCTTGAGGTTCAATCGTCCGGTTCCGCACAGCGGGCAGCGGCGAGGGTCGACGCCCGCCTCAGTCACGGGAAAGATGTGCGGGCCGAGAATATCGTCGAGCTCGTCTATGACGTCCGCGATCTTGAGATTTTTGGTCTCTCCCACCGCATGCGAGAATTCGCGCCAAAAGTCGCGCAGCAGCTGCTTCCAGTCGAGTTGGCCGGCGGAAACCTCATCCAGCCTTTCCTCGAGGTCGGCGGTGAAGCCGTATTCGACATAGCGTTTGAAAAAGCTGGACAGGAACGCCGTGACCAGTCGTCCCTTGTCTTCCGGGACGAACCGGCCCCTGTCCATGCGGACATAGGCGCGCTCACGCAGGACAGAGAGAATCGAGGCGTAGGTCGAAGGTCTCCCGATGCCGAGCTCTTCGAGCTTTCTGACGAGGCTTGCTTCCGAATAGCGCGGCGGCGGTTCGGTAAAGTGCTGCTCAGGCGTTACCCCATCCACGGTCGTCGGTTCGCCGGTCGCGAGCTTTGGCAGCCTGGCTCCATCTTCGTCCGCTTCGTCGTCCTTGCCTTCCTGGTAGAGCGTCAGAAATCCGTCGAACAGAGTCACGGAACCCGTAGCCCGAAACGCTACCTGCCGGTCGTCCGAAGACACGTCCACCGTGGTCCGCTCGAGCTCCGCGCTTTCCATCTGGCTGGCCACGGCCCGTTTCCAGATAAGCTCGTAGAGCTTCGCCTGATCCTGATCCAGCGCCCGGGAAAGCTCGTCCGGCATACGGTCAAAGCTGGTTGGACGAATGGCCTCGTGCGCTTCCTGCGCGTTCTTCGCTTTGCTCAAATAAACGCGCGGCGCGCGTGGCAGGTAGCGCGAGCCATAGCGGTCTGCGATCATCGCGCGCGCTTGGGTGATCGCCTCGCCCGCCATGGTAAGGCCGTCGGTGCGCATGTAGGTGATCAGACCGACGGTCTCGCCGCCCACATTGACGCCTTCGTAGAGCTGTTGGGCGATCTGCATCGTCCTTTTTGCGGCGAAACCGAGCTTGCGCGAGGCTTCCTGTTGCAGCGTTGAGGTGATGAAGGGCGGCGCCGGATTTCGCTTGATCGGTTTGCTTTCGACGCTTTCGACATGGAATTTCCGTTTGCCGATCGCCTCCAGCGCCCGATCAGCGTCGGCCCTGCTCTTGAGCGAAAGCTTTTCGAGCTTCTTTCCGTCCAGGTGCGTGAGCCGGGCCGAGAACGGGCCTGCCGCGGCGCGCAGGTCCGCCTCGATCGACCAATATTCTTCCGCCTTGAAAGCTTCGATTTCCTGTTCGCGCTCGACGACGAGGCGCAGCGCCACGGATTGCACGCGCCCCGCCGAGCGCGCGCCCGGGAGCTTGCGCCAAAGAACCGGCGAGAGCGTAAAGCCTACGAGGTAGTCCAGCGCTCGCCGCGCCAGATACGCATCGACCAGCTCTTCATTGATTTCCCGGGGATGACGTATGGCGTCGAGGACGGCGTCCTTGGTGACGGCGTTGAAGACCACGCGCTCCACGGGCTTGTGGTCGAGGACATGGCGCTGCTTGAGAACCTGCAGCACATGCCAAGAAATCGCCTCGCCTTCCCGGTCCGGGTCTGTAGCCAGGATCAGTTTGTCCGCGTTTTTGACCGCGTCGGCGATTTCCTTGATGCGCTTTTGCGCCCGCTCGTCGACCTGCCAGGTCATGGCGAAGTCTTCGTCGGGTTTGACGGAACCATCCTTTGAGGGGAGGTCCCTGACATGCCCGAAGCTGGCCAGCACGCGGTATTGCGGCCCCAGATACTTGCTGATGGCTTTGATCTTGCCCGGAGATTCGACGATCAGAACGTTCATGAGAAACAAAATTGCTCAGCCTGGCGGGCGCAACGGTACCCGCAAAGCATTAAAACGCGCCGTTTGGGGGGCGGCTTCCTGGGCGGCGGACACTGATGGAAGCCGGCGAGCCATGTCAATTGCGGTTCCCACGCATCGCACAAACTGCAGTTGAAATATTGCGTTAATTTCGGCATCATAAAACTAGTAGTTGCAAATCAGTCAGACCAGACAACAATTGAACATCGGCGGGACCATGCACACAGACAACCTTGCCCGGAAACCTGGGCCCGAAGAGCTGAGTCCGCGGCAAACCGCGAAATATACTGGAGAACTCCTTGAATCTCTTAGAAAAATTGCCTTTCGCCAAGGTCAGGCCCTGCTCGCCCATATCCTTGAGCTTGCCGAATTGGAGGCTCGGGCTCAGGCGGAAGGTCATGACCAAGACACTCTGTTGCCCGAGTGACGGGTCAATCGGCCGGCCAGCTCGAGTTCGAGCAGCACGGTGAGCACCGGTCCGGGCCTTGACTTGCAGAGCCGTATTATCTCATCGACCTCGATCGGCGCAGGGCCGAGCGCCTCCTCGACCAGGCTGCGTATGCGGTCGGCTTCGGCTTCGAGAGTGTCGGCGCCGTCTTCGGGCGGGTTGGCGATGTCGCGGGCAGGTTCGCGAAAAGTGTGGCCGAGGATCGGTCTAAGCGCCGCCAGGATATCGTCGGCGCATTCGACCAGGATGGCGCCTTCGCGAATGAGACGATTGGCGCCTTTGGCGCGCGGGTCGAGAGGCGAGCCGGGGACCGCGAAAACTTCGCGATTTTGCTCCAGCGCGAAATTGGCGGTGATGAGCGATCCCGATCCCTCTGCGGCCTCGACGACGACAACGCCGCGCGCCATCCCGGACACCAGCCTGTTGCGCCGGGGAAAATGGCGGGCCTGAGGCGTCTGGCCCATTGGCATTTCGGACAGGACGACGCCGCGCTCGCATATCTGCTCGTAAAGCGGGGCGTTCTCGGGCGGATAAACGACGTCGATCCCTCCGGCCATGACAGCGCATGCGCCCGACTCGAGCGAGGCCTGGTGCGCGGCGGCGTCGATTCCCCTTGCCAATCCGGAGACAACCACCAGACCGGCTTCGCCGAGTGCGGTCGCGAGGTTCGATGCGAATTTGCGTCCGAGCGCAGAAGCGTTTCGCGCCCCGACAATCGCGATCATTTCGCGCTGGAAGAGGGAAATATGCCCAAGCGCCGCGATGATCGGCGGCGGCGGATCGAGCGCAGCCAGCCCGCGCGGGAATTCCGGCTCGATGGAAGCGATGAATCTTCCCCCGCGTGCGGCCAGGTTTTCGATTTCGTCCGCAATTTGGGCGTCAGATGGCGGCTTGAGTGGTTCTCCGCCGCCCCTCCGGCTAAGCCGCGGTAGTTGAGAGAGCGCTGCGCTCGCCGCGCCGAAGCGACCCACAAGCTGGGAAAAGGTAACCGCTCCAACATTTTGTGTGCGCGCAAGCTTCAGCCATGCGCGGCGCTCGTCCTCGCTCAGGGTAATTGCCGTTGCGGGCATTCATCACGCAGATAGATTGGACGCGCCGATGCGGGGCTCCTCGCCGCGCAGCAGCCGGCCGATGTTCTCGTGATGCATGATGAAGATCGTGACGGCGAATGCCAGTGTCAGCAGCGCATAAGGGGCTTCGCCAATGAAGAACATGTAGAACGGGGCCAAACCCGCAGCGATCAGCGCCGACAGTGACGAAATCCGCCAGACGGCGGCGGTCGCGAGCCACGTGGCGGCGCACAGCAGGCCGACTGGCCAAGACAATGCGAGCGTCACGCCCAGAAATGTGGCCACGCCTTTGCCGCCCTTGAAGCCGAGCCAGACCGGGAAAAGGTGGCCCATGAATGCGCCGAGACCGGCGAAGATCGCCCCGTCGACGCCATAAAAGAAGCGCCCCAGAGCGACGGCGAGCGCGCCTTTTCCGGCGTCGCAGGCCAAGGTCGCCGCTGCGGCCCATCGACTCCCAGTGCGCAGGACGTTGGTGGCCCCGATATTTCCCGACCCGATCTTGCGTACGTCCCCCACGCCAGCCAGTCGCGCGAAAAACAGCCCGAATGGAATCGAGCCAAGCAGATAGCCCGCTGCGAGGCAGAGCGCAGCCGTATCCCAGCCAAAGGACTGCCCAAAAATCAAAGCGCAGCCTCCTTCTCCCGATCGTATACGCAAACGCCGCCAACAAATGTTTTCCTCACGCGGCCTTGAAGCTTCCGCCCGTCGAAAGGCGTGTTGCGGGCGCGAGAATTCAGCTTTTCGGCATCGACGACGAAGGGCAAGTCCGGGTCGAACAGCACGAGATCGGCCGCAGCCCGTTTGACAAGGCGCCCCGCCGGCAGCCGCAGAATTCGAGCAGGCGACGCAGTCGCCGCCATCAGGACGGTCGCCAACGACGCGCGGCCGTCATGATAGGGACCGAGCGCGACCGGCAGAAGGGTCTCCAGGCCGACGGCTCCGAAAGCGGCCTGGGCGAAAGGCAGCCTCTTTGTGTCCGCAGCCTGTGGATCGTGGCTGGAGACCACGACATCGATGACGCCCGAGACGAACCCATCCACCATCGCCGCGCGATCCGCTTCCGAACGAAGAGGCGGCTTCACCTTCATAAAGGTGAGATATGAACCCACGTCGAGCTCGTTGAGCGCGAGGTGGTGCGCGGACACGGCGCATGTGATCGGAAGGCCGCGGCTTTTCGCGCGCGCCACGATCTCGAGAGAGGCCGCGCAGGAGATTTGGCCCAGATGATAGCGCGCCCCGGTCAGCTCCACGAGGCGGATGTCGCGATCCACGACGAGCGCTTCGGCCGCCGAGGGCGCAGCCGGAATTCCGAGCCTCATTGCGTACTCGCCGTCGCTCATCGATGCCCCGTCGGTGAGATCTGGATCTTCTGCGTGACCTACGACAAGCGCGTCGAAGGTCGCTGCGTAGGCGAGCGCCCGCTGAAAGACCCGGGCGTTGGCTACCGTGCGATCTCCATCCGTGAAAGCGATCGCGCCCGCTTCTTTCAGCAGCCCGATCTCGGTCATCGACTCGCCCGCCAGTCCCTTGGTCAGGGCCGCCATCGGCGCCACCCGGACCTTCGCGGTTGCGGCGGCGCGGCGGTTGATGAAATCGACGAGAGAAGGTTCGTCGATGACGGGATTTGTGTTGGGCATTACCGCCATCGTCGTCACGCCGCCCGCGGCGGCCGCGCGGCTCGCCGATTCGAGCGTCTCTCGATATTCGCTGCCCGGTTCGCCGGTGAACACGCGCATGTCGACAAGGCCAGGCGCCAGGACGAGGCCGTGGCAGTCCACGGTCTCCGCCCCGGATGGCGCGCCGTCATTGAAAAGGCGGGGACCGAAATCGGCGATCACGCCGTTCTCGACGAGCAGGCCGCCCCGCTCATCCAGACGTGATTCCGGATCGATGAGCCGGGCATTGCGGAAAGCGATCGGCCGGGGGCTCATGGTGCGTTTCGCCCCTGTAGGACCAGTCCGCGCGCTAAAGCGTCCAGCACCGCCATGCGGATCGCAACGCCCATTTCGACCTGCTCACGGATCACGCTGACCTCGACATCGTCGGCTATGGCGGAGTCGATCTCTACGCCGCGATTCATCGGCCCGGGATGCATGACGAGTGCGCCGGGCTTGGCGCAGGAGAGCTTCTCGCGATCGAGCCCATAGAAGCGGAAATATTCACGCGTCGACGGGATGAAGGCGCCCGACATGCGTTCGAGCTGAAGGCGAAGCATCATGACGATATCTGCGCTCCTCAGGCCCTCGCGCATGTCGCAGAAAATCTCGACCCCGTAGCGTTCGGCATTGGAGGGAAGGAGCGTTCGCGGCGCGATCAGCCTTACCCGCGCGCCCATCTTAGACAGCAAATGGATGTTCGATCGCGCCACGCGGCTGTGCAGGATATCGCCGCAAATCGCGACCACCAGACCTTCGAGCCGCTTCAGGCGGCGGCGGATGGTGAGTGCGTCGAGGAGCGCCTGGGTCGGGTGTTCGTGGCTGCCGTCTCCGGCGTTGACCACGCAGCAATCGAGTTTGCGGGCCAGCAAGTCCGCCGCGCCCGACGCGGAATGGCGGACCACGAGAATGTCGGGCCGCATGGCGTTCAAAGTGGCCGCGGTATCGAGGAGCGTTTCGCCCTTGGAAACAGAAGACGTGCGCACGCTCATATTGAGAACGTCCGCGCCCAGCCGCTTGCCGGCGAGTTCGAACGAACTCTGGGTGCGGGTAGAGGCCTCGAAGAAGAGGTTGATGAGCGTGCGCCCCTTGAGGAGCGCGGTCTTCTTTTCGGCCGCGCGATTTAGCGCGACATAGCCGTCGCCGAGGTCGAGAAGTGCGGTGATTTGATCCGAGGAAAGGTCCTTTACGCCCAGCAAGTGGCCGGAAGTCAGAATGGGCGCGGCGGAAGCCGATGTCATCAAAGCGGGCCTTATAGGAGCCGGGGCGGCGAAGGGCAAGGATCGAGCTCAGGCGTGGCTAATATCTTCGAGCGTCCTGCCGGCTGGCTCCGGAAGGAACGACAGCGCGGCGAGGGCGAGGGGTATGGCCAAGAGCGCCACCGAAATGGCGGGACCGTGCGAACCAAAACGGTCGTACCAGACGCCTTCAAGCCCCAGCGCCGCGCCCCCAGCCAGAATTTCGACCGAATAGCAAAGTCCGCCGATCGTGGCGCGATAGGCCGTGGGCACGATTTCCGCGGACAAGCCGCGGACCAGAGAATCGGCGCTGAAAAAGCCGAAGAAGGCCGCAATCCACAGCGCCGGCACGATCGCGCCGGTGATGCCGCTGTAGAACGCGGCATAGGCGCCGCCGCAACCCGCCATCATCAGGAACACGACGCGTTTGCGGCCGATGCGATCGCTGGTTCGTCCCATCAGGATATTGAGCCAGAGCGCGACCAGCCCGCCCGGAATCATCAACGCTGAAGCTTGCCAGGGCGCGTAGCCCAGAGTCTTCTGCAGGTAGCTCGCCGCCAGAACCGTCGCCGGACCGATGGCGAAGCCCCATGCGGCGACGACAGTCATGATCGAGAGAATCCGTCCCGGATACTCCTTGAACACGCGTCGGACCAGATCCAGGGCGCCGCCGATGCGGGCGCGCAGGCGCTCGACCTCAGCATGCCGGATTTCAAACCGCTTGGTTTCCGGCAGGCTGCGCCGAAGAAACGCGACAAAGAACATCGAGGAGCCGCCGATGACATAGAGCGCTCGCCAATGTCCTGGCAGCACGTCGACCAGCATGAAGCAAAGCGCCGCGAGGCCCGCGCCGGTGTAGTTCAGGCTCGCCATCGCGCCTGACGCCCAGCCGCGAACACTCGCTGCGACCTCCTCGACAATCACCACGTAGCAAAGCATTTCCTCGGCGTAGCCGAAGATGCGCGTGAAGAACTGCAGCCATACGAACTCGGGATAGGTCGTGGCGAATGCGGTCCAGAGCGTAAACCCCGCCTGGCCGAAAATGGTGACGAGAAGCAGCCGCCGCCGGCCAACGATGTCTGCGGTCAGGGAAAACGCCATCGCCACGAAAGTCGCCAGCCGGAAATAGCTGACGGTCAGCCCGATTTCGTTTTCCGGAATCCCGAGGCTCGCCTGAATTTGGGGAATGGCGAAGCCATAGATGTTCTGGTCGAAGCCTGCGAATAGAGCCGCCATTCCGACAAGGAGCAAGACGCGCTCCTCCCGCCAGGTCATGGGCGATTTGGGCCGCAGCATGGGCGGGAGCCAGTAGAAGCGCGCCGGTTCGTCCTCCGTCATGGAGTCTCCCGGCCACGCAGTCGGTCGAGCGCGCCCTGAAGAATGTAGGCCGCGGCCATCTTGTCTACGACCTGCGCCCGCCTGCGCCGCGAGGCGTCGGCGTCGAGCAGCGCGCGGGTGACGGCTGCGGTGGAAAGCCGCTCGTCCCAGAGCAGGATCGGAATGTCCATGCGGGTGGCGAGGTTGCGCGCGAAGGCGCGCGCCGATTGAGCGGCCGGGCCTTCTGCGCCGGTCAAGTTCAGCGGCAAACCGATGACAACCCCGCCGACGCCGAATTCTGCAATAATACTTTCGAGCCGGGAGGCGTCGGCGGAAAATTTCCCTTTCTTGATTCCGGTCATCGGGGAGGCAACCGACCGCGTCGCATCGGAGAGCGCGACGCCGATCGTCTTCTCGCCCAGGTCGAGCCCCAGGAGCCGCGCGTTCGGCGCAAGGCTCGCTCGAAACGTTTCGAGGGTGAGTATGCCCAAGCGCCTACCGCTGGCCGATTTCCAGGCGATTCCCGGCAGGATCGCGAATGAAGAACCGCTTCAGGCCTTCGGCCACGCCTTCCCCTTCGATCGGGACGCCACGGGCCTCGATGGACGCCTTGGCTTCGGCGAGATCGCGCACCAGGAAGCAGACATGGCGCTTGCTGGCCGGGCTTGCGTCCGCGTCGACCCCAATATGCACCTGCAGCGCGCCCGCCCGGAACCAGGCCCCGCCGCGGCCGCGCAGCGCCTCTGGCTTTGGGATCTCCTCAAGGGCGACCACGGTCCGATAGAACGCAAGACAATCCGCCTCGAGCGCGCGCGGCACGGCGATTTGAACGTGATCGACGCCGATGATGTCGAGCGACATGAACCGCCTCCGGGGCCCGCCACGGCTTGCTTGCCAGCGGAGCGCCCGATTGGTAGCAAGACGACCGCTGCCACCACAATGAGCGAGCTTATGTCCGTCGACAAGGACGCCGTGCGGCGCATTGCGAAATTGGCCCGGATCGCGCTGGACGAGAGCCAGCTGGAGCCCATGGCGAAAGAGCTGAATGGCATCATGAGCTGGGTCGAGCAGCTGAACGAGGTCGATGTCGGCGGCGTCGAACCCATGACCAGCGTCGTCGAGCACACGCTCCGCATGCGGGACGATGTGGTGACGGAAGGCGGGGAGGCCGAAGCGCTTATGGCCAATGCGCCGGAATGCGAAGACCGCTTCTTCGTCGTGCCCAAGGTTGTGGAGTAGCCGATGTCCGCCGCCGGGTTCACTTTGGCCGAAGCGCGCGAAGCGTTGCGCGCCAGAAAGGTCTCGTCGGTTGAGTTGACGGCTTCCATGATCGCGGCGATGGAAGCCGCGCGACCGCTAAATGCGTTCGTGACGGAAACGCCTGAACGCGCGCTCGAGATGGCGAAGGCTTCAGACGCGCGGATCGCGTCGGGCCGGGCGCGCCCCCTCGAAGGGTTGCCGCTCGCGATCAAAGACCTATTCTGCACGAAAGGGGTCCGCACCACGGCGGGCAGCAACATCCTTTCGAACTTCGTCCCGCCCTACGAGTCGACGGTGACGCAGAATCTATGGGATGCGGGCGCAGTCCTGCTCGGCAAGACAAATATGGACGAATTCGCAATGGGCTCGTCGAACGAGACGAGCCATTTCGGCCCGTCGTTCAATCCCTGGCGCTCGCGCGCCTCCAATTCAAAGCTCGTTCCCGGCGGCTCGTCCGGCGGCTCGGCGGCCGCTGTCGCAGGCGGCCTGTGTTTGGGGGCCACCGGAACCGACACTGGCGGCTCCATTCGCCAGCCGGCCGCCGTCAGCGGCATCGTCGGCATGAAGCCGACCTATGGGCGCTGCTCGCGCTACGGCATTGTGGCGTTCGCGTCCTCGCTCGACCAGGCCGGTCCGATGACCAGAACGGTTCGCGACGCAGCGATCCTGCTCCGGGCGATGGCGAGCGTCGACCCAAGGGACTCCACCAGCGTCGACGAGCCGGTCCCCAACTACGAAGACGGCATCGACGCGGGCGTCAAAGGGCTGCGCGTCGGAATTCCCAAGGAATACAGGATCGATGGCGCGCCGCCCGAAATCGACGCGCTCTGGACCGAGGGCGTCGGATGGATGAAGGCGCAGGGCGCGGAGATCGTCGAAGTTTCTCTCCCGCACACCAAATATGCGCTGCCGACTTATTATATTGTCGCTCCCGCCGAAGCCTCCTCCAATTTGGCGCGCTATGACGGCGTACGTTTTGGCCGCCGCGCCGCCGGCGCGCGCGACGTCACCGAGCTTTACGAGCGCAGCAGAGCGGAAGGTTTCGGCCCGGAAGTCCGGCGCCGGGTCTTGATCGGCGCCTATGTCCTGTCGTCCGGTTACTACGACGCTTACTATTTGCGGGCCCAGAAGTTGCGCACGTTGATCGCCCGGGATTTCGCCGACGCCTACAAAAAGTGCGACGTGCTTCTGACGCCTGCGACGCCCGGGCCGGCCTTCGCCGTCGGCGCAAAATCCGCCGATCCGGTATCCATGTATTTGAACGACGTCTTCACCGTCACCGTGAACCTCGCAGGCTTGCCGGCCATCTCGGTGCCGGCCGGACTGACCGCCGATGGGTTGCCGCTCGGACTGCAGATCATCGGCCGGGCGTTCGACGAGCCGACGGTTCTGCGCGCCGCGCGCGCGCTGGAAGTCGCTGCGAACTTCCGCGCCCGGCCCGACGACTGGTGGAGCGCGCTGTGAACGAGCGTCCGGCAAAGTTGATCAAGGGGGCTAGCGGCGATTGGGAGGTCGTCATCGGCATGGAGGTCCATGCCCAGGTTCTCTCGGACTCGAAGCTGTTTTCGGGGGCCTCCACGGCTTTCGGGGCGGAGCCGAACAGTCAGGTGAGTTTCGTGGACGCGGCGATGCCCGGCATGTTGCCGGTCATCAACCGCAAATGCGTTGAGCAGGCGATCCGGACGGGGCTCGGGCTCAAGGCGAAAATCAATCTGACCTCCGTGTTCGACCGGAAGAACTATTTCTACCCCGATCTTCCGGCTGGCTATCAGATATCCCAGTACAAGAACCCGATCGTGGGGGAAGGAGAAGTCCATATCGATTTGCCCGGAGGAGAGAGCGTGCGAGTGGGCATAGAGCGCCTTCATCTCGAACAGGACGCCGGCAAGAGCCTCCACGACCAGCACCCCGACCATACCTATGTCGATCTCAATCGCGCCGGCGTGGCGTTGATGGAGATCGTGACCAAGCCGGATATGCGCTCCAGCGAGGAGGCCGCCGCGTTCTTGAGAAAGCTGCGGGCGATCGTGCGGTATTTGGGAACCTGCGACGGCAATATGGACGAAGGTTCGATGCGCGCCGACGTGAACGTCTCGGTGCGCAGGCCTGGCGAGCCCTATGGCACACGGTGCGAGATCAAGAACGTCAATTCCATGCGATTCATTTCCCAGGCGGTGGAATTCGAGGCGCGCCGACAGATCTCCGTCATCGAAGGCGGGGGGAGCATCGTGCAGGAGACCCGGCTGTTCGATTCCCGCGCCGGCGAGACGCGCTCCATGCGCACGAAGGAAGAGGCCCAGGATTACCGCTACTTCCCCGATCCCGACCTTCTTCCGCTGAAGCTGGATGAAGCCTGGGTTCGCGAGATCGCCGCCTCATTGCCTGAGTTGCCCGACGAAAAGCGCGCCAGGTTCATAGGGCTGGGACTTTCGGCCTATGACGCATCGGTGCTCGTGGCCGAGCGGGAGACGGCGGATTACTTCGAGGCCATGTTGGGGGAAGGCGCTGAGGCCAAGGCGGCGGCCAATTGGCTGAACAACGAGTATTTTGGACGCCTCAACAAGGCCGGCCTCTCAATCGCGGAGGGGCCAGTGTCCGCAAGCGCCAACAGCGCCATCGTGCAAATGGTTTCCGCGGACGTGATCAGCGGAAAGATCGCGAAGGATCTTCTGGATATCGTCTGGAACGAAGGCGGCGACCCGCGCGCGATCGTCGAGAGCCGAGGGCTGCGTCAGGTGACGGACACGGGCGCGATCGAAAAGGCCGTCGAGGCGGTGATCGCCGCGAACCCCGACAAGGTCGAAGAGGTGAAGGCGAAACCGAAACTCGCCGCCTGGTTCGTTGGCCAGGTGATGAAAGCGACGGGCGGAAAGGCGAGTCCGCAGGCCGTCAACGCGATCCTGAAGTCGCGACTCGGTTTGCCCGAATAAGGGTGATTCGCGCATTTGCAGGAATTTTCGGCCGACGCAAGCGAATTCGCCGGAAAATCATCCGTAGACGGATGAGTGCATAAAATGCCCTAAAAATAAGGGTTTTGCGACTGCGCGCTTTTCGGGCGATTTTGAGAATCGACAGCAGTATTGCAAAGTTGCGCGCAACCCACTCATATTATTCGCGTTTTGGGGGATGCGATTCGCACGCCCGAACAAACGTTAGAGGAGTCGTTACTCATGCCAATGACAGCGAAGAGAAAGAAAGCCAAGAAGGCCCCTGCGAAGAAGAAGGCCAAGAAGACGAAGCGTAAGAAGAAATAGGTCTGCGTTGACAGGTTCGATGTAGACCTTCACGGTTCTCCCGGTTCTTGGAATTGGGGTTACCGATGAAGAAGGCAAAGGCCGCGGCTTCCGGGCGCGTAAGCGCAGCAAGGATCGCCGCGGCCAAGCCCAAGAAAAAGAAGAAGGCCTGGCGCACGGCCCCAAATTCTTCCAAGACCGCAAGACCGATCGATCTTTATTACTGGCCGACGCCGAACGGCTGGAAAATCAGCATCATGCTTGAGGAGTGCCGGCTGCCCTACCGGATGGTTCCGGTCAATATCGGCAAAGGGGAACAGTTCGAACCGGCCTTTTTGAAGATTTCGCCGAACAACCGGATGCCCGCCATTGTCGATCCCGACGGGCCGGGCGGCCGGCCGATATCCGTTTTTGAGTCTGGGGCCATTCTCCAATATCTGGGGCGCAAGACGGGGCGGTTCTACCCTATGGACGAACGCAAGCGCGTGGCGGTCGACGAATGGCTGTTCTGGCAGGTGGGCGGTCTTGGGCCGATGGCCGGTCAGGCCAATCACTTCCTCAATTACGCCAAGGACGGCAATGAGTATGCGCGCCAGCGCTATGTTGACGAGGTTCACCGCCTTCTCGGAGTCATGAACAAGCGACTGGCCGACCGGCCCTATCTGGCCGATGACTATTCGATCGCCGATATGGCGTGCTGGGGCTGGGTCATCGCGGTATCGCGCATGCACGATCTCGGCGCCGAGTTTCCGCACGTCAAAGCCTGGCGCGACAAGATTGGCAAGCGTCCCGCAGTGGAACGCGGATTTGCCCTCGGCCGCGCCCTGCGGGAGGCGCAGAACGCCGATCCAAGGGCCCAGGAAGAGGCCCGAAAAATCCTGTTCGGCCAACGGGCAAGGCCCTAATCGTCGAAGCCGGGCCGCGGCCCGCGCCCAGAGTAAACCCGTTAACCGCCCTTTAGCTTGTCCAGTCCCACGATTTCCGCGCGTGGATCAACGCCCGCGTTGCGCAATGGGGAAGGGGCTTGGCGATGGCATGCATAGACGTCGATGCGCTGGCGCAATATGAAAGCGACGCAAAAAACGGTCGCGCCGACGCGCTTTACAATCTCGGACTGGCGTATTCGACCGGCCAGGGAGTGCGGGTCGATTTCATCGCCGCTCACAAATGGTTCAATCTCGCCGCCATGCGGGGCATCGACGAAGCCAAGCGATGGCGCGCGCAGATTTCCCGCGAGATGGACAGTTCCCAGATCGCGGAGGCGCAACGGCTCGCCCGGGAATGGCTGTCGATCGGGCGCTAACGCGCGGCGGTTTCCGGCTTTGGCTCCGGCGTAGGCGGCGGAGGCGGCGTGTAGTCGAGAACGATCGCAACGGGCGGATTCGGCCGATAGAGATCGCTCAGGATTTTTAGGGGCGTGCTCCGGCCGGCGAGGCGGTTCCGATAGACCTGCATGTTCTCCAGCACGCGCTCCACATAGTTCCGGGTTTCGTTGAAGGGGATCTGTTCGATCCAGTCGATCGGGTCGGTTGCGGGCGAGCGGGGGTCCCCGTTCGAATTCAGCCATTTGCGCACGTTCGTGGCCCCAGCGTTGTAGGCCGCGGTCGCCAGCACGACCGATCCGCCCCAGTCCGATAGCGCCGCCCCGTACTCGGCCATGCCAAGCTGAATGTTGTAATTGGTGTCCGTGAGCAGGTCGTTGGGCCGGTAAGGAAGCCCGGCCAGAGAGGCGGAATGGCGCGCCGTCGCGGGCATGATCTGCATGATGCCCCGCGCGCCAGGCCCGCTCACGGCGCTCGGATCGAATTCGGTTTCCTGTCGAATGAGCCCGAGGACGAGCGCCGGCTCGGGCCCGGCGCCCGGTCCCTGATAGGACGGAATCGGGATGACCGGATGGGTGTAGCGCAGCAGGGGGAGGTCGTCATAGCTCGCCAGCTTGGCGACGCGCACGGCGATTTCGCGAAATCCCATATCGACGAGCGCCTGCGCCAGGGTCGCGACGTGAGCGGCGTCCGAATGGAGTTCCTCCGATCGCAGCGCAAAGGTGCGAAGCAGGCTTGCCTCTCCCAGATCGGCGAGGACGCGCATGGCGTGGGTGAGGTCGTCGCGCTCGAAATCTGCCTTGACCGAAGCCGGATCTGCCCTCGCTTCGGAAAGGCTCAACACCGGATTACGCTCTATGCGCGCCAGCGCGAGCTGACCATAGAAGGCGGTCGGCGCGTCGGAAGCCATTTGGTATTTCCGCCAGGCGTCGGGCGCATCCCCGAGCGCTTCATAGGCGCGTCCTTCCCAATAGCGGGCGCGCGCCAGGCTGATCGGGCGGGAAACGCCTGCTTCCAGCTTCTGGAAGTGCGGCAGGGCGGCTTTTGCGTCCTTGAGGAAGCGCAAGGCCACCCAGCCGGCAAGGAATTCGCACTCGGCGAACTCCTCGCCTTCGCTCAGGCCGCATCCGGACAAAATCCGGTAGGCGGTTTTGTAGTCTCCGTCCTTCAGCGCCTCGCGCGCAATGATGTTGGTCTCCGCCCAGAGCCTGCCGGGATGGCCCTTCCCGGCCCCCTTGGAGAGGGCCTGCAGGATCAGCGATTCCGCGCGCGGATTGTCGCCCAGGCGCCGCGCCGCCCGCGCGCGATCGAAGAGAAGCTCGGGATCGGACGCGAGATCCTGAGGCAGTTCGAGAGCCATCTTCTCCCCGGCCGCCGAGTCGGTGCGGAGCAGCATGCGCGTCTGGGCGATCCTTCCCGCTTCTACGGTCACGCGCGCCAATTCCCGCCGGGCGCTGGCGATGTCTTCCCGCCAGAGCAGGTCGTTCAGACGCTGGCGGTCGATTTCCGGATTGAGAAACGCCCCGTCCTTCTGGACGATAGCCAGTTCCTGGTCGGGCTCGAAGCTTCCGCCAATCCAGGCCTGACGGATGAGTTCGCCGCCGACCGCAACTTCGCCCGCCGCCACAAGCGCTTCGCCGAGCCGGATTTTCCCGATGGCGCTTGCGGGCTTTCGCGCGCCGAACCAGGCGATGACCTGGGCCGGCGTCATATTGAGGTCCATCGTCTGTTCCGCGCGCGCATAAAGCGTGTCGCGCAATGGCCATTCGGGATTGACCTTCAGGAAGGCGTCGATCTGGTCGAACGGGGCGCCGCTGTCCTTGTCCAGCATGTAACGCCACTCGATCAGTCGCCGCGCCGCCGTATCCTGTCCTTGCGCGGCCAGGCTGCGCGCCGCCGTCCAGTCGCCGCGATCGGCGGCGTCGAAGGCCCGGCTATAGATATCGTGGTCGGACGCGCTCAAGGCATGGATCAGGCCGGCGCGCCGTTCGCCTGCGGCCGGCGGCCCCTTGTCGGCGCCTTCAAAGTCCTGGATCGGTTGCATCATGATCACGCCGTTGGACTGAGTCAGTCCGGGCGGCAGACCGGTCGAATCCGCGCAGACGACGGAAACGCCTCCCGCAACGAGTGCGCATATCAGCAGGTAGGCGGCGGGCGACTTCATGCCGATCCAGAGGTTTCGTTCGCCGCGCGACAACGGGCGCCTCGATGTTACGGTCGCTTGGCGTCGGACTCCACGGGTCTTGCTCAAGTTGCCGGCTCTTTTCGTCGCGGCCGTGGCGCCAACTCCCCGCCGCAATTCGGGCACCGCCCCTGCATGGCGTCCGCGCAATCGGCGCAGAAGGTGCACTCGAAGCTGCAGATTCGCGCGTTACCGGCGTCGGCAGGCAGGCGCGTCGCACAGCGCTCGCATTTTCCGCGCATTTCGAGCGCCATCCGCTTTCGCCTTTCGTTAACCGCCGGCGCCTTGCCGCGCCGGTCGCCGCGCCTGTACTTTCGCACATCATCGAATGGAAAAGGAAAATGTCCGCCATCCGCGAACGCATAAGGGGTTCGATGCCCGCGCTGATCACGCCGTTTCGGGACGGGAAGATCGACGAGGCGGCGCTTCGCAGGCTGGTCAATTGGCAGATCGATCAGGGATCGCATGGATTGGTTCCGTGCGGAACCACCGGGGAATCGCCAACCCTCTCGAACGACGAAATCCGCAGGGTGGTGGAAATCGTGGTTGACGAGGCCAGAGGGCGGGTTCCGATCGTCGCCGGCGCCGGATCAAACTGCACGGCGCATGCGATCGAACTTACGAAAATCGTCAAGGCCGCCGGCGCCGATGCGGCGCTTTCGGTCACGGGCTACTACAACAAGCCGTCGCAGGAGGGTCTCTACCGCCACTACGCCGCGATCGCCGATGCGGTCGACATTCCGCTCATCGTCTACAACATTCCGGGCCGCGCCGTCGTGGAGATAACGGTCGAGACAATGGCCAGACTGTCGAAGCTCAAGACGGTGATCGGCGTGAAGGACGCCACGACCAATCTGGCGCGGCCGCTTCGCGAACGAACCGCCTGCGGCCGGGAGTGGAGAATGATCTCCGGAGAGGATTCCACGACGCTCGGTTACATGGTTCAGGGCGGGCACGGCTGCATTTCCGTCACCGCCAATGTCGCCCCGAAGCTCTGCGCCGACTTCCAGAACGCCTGCATGCAGGGCGCCTGGGATACGGCGCTCGCGCTTCAGGAAAGGTTGATGCCGCTGCACGACGCGATGTTCGTGGAACCCAGCCCGGCGCCGGTGAAGTACGCCGGCTCGCTCCTGGGCATCTGCAGCGATGAGGTCCGTCTCCCGCTGGCGCCTGCGAGCGACGCCGCGCGCGCGAAGGTGCGCGAAGCGATGCAATCGGCAGGCATATCCAAATGATGCTCTCGAGATCGACCGTCCCCTTGAGGGAGGGTCGAAATTTGTTTCGAGCGGATGCGAGAAAGAAATTTCGGGGAGGGGTGAAGGCATCGGACCCCTCCCCGAAAAACCCATCGCTGCGCTTCGCATTTTTCGACCCTCCCTCAAGGGGCGAGTAGGACGATGGCCAAGAAGAAGGACGACGAGCGCAAAATCATCGCCGACAACCGCAAGGCGCGGTACTCGTACTCCATCGAGGATACGATCGAGGCCGGGCTGATGCTATATGGCTCGGAGGTGAAGTCGCTGCGCAGCGGTCGCTCGACCATCGCGGAGTCTTATGCTTACGCGAAGGACGGCGAGCTTTTCCTCGTCAATTCTTATATTCCGGAATACACGCAAGCCAGCCGCTTCAATCACGAGCCGCGACGCCAGCGCAAACTGCTCGTCCACAAACGCGAGGCCAACAAGCTCGCCGCGGCGATCCAGCGCGAAGGCATGACGCTTGTGCCGCTGCGCCTCTATTTCAATCCCAAGGGGATCGCCAAGATTGAACTCGGGATCGCCAAGGGCAAGAAGCTCCACGACAAACGCGAAACCGAGAAGAAGCGCGACTGGCAGCGCGACAAGGCGCGCCTGATGCGGAACAAGGGGTAACTTCCGGCTCCGCTTGTGCGAATATCATCACGCGATGAGAGATGACGAAAAGCCCGGACTGATCGGACAGATCAAAGAGAAACTCATCCGCTCCAAGGAGAAATGGGCGGAGGAGGGCAGGCTGATTACCGGCCGGCCCGATCTCGGTCACGTCAATCGCCTCCCGCCGGGCCAGAAAGAGGTGAAGAACTGGCCGGTGCTCGATCTCGGCGTCCAGCCGGACGTGAAGCCTGAGAACTGGCGGCTGCAGGTTCTGGGTCTGGTCGAAAACCCGGTCGCCCTGACCCTGACCGAGTTCATGGCGCTGCCGCAGCAGGATTTCGTCAGCGACATCCATTGCGTCACCGCCTGGAGCCGTTACGACAATCACTGGCGCGGCGTCGCATCGAAGACTCTGCTCGATCTCGTGCGGCCGAAGCCGGAAGCAAAGCACGTCGTCTTTCACTCCTATGACGGCTACACGACGAATGTGCGCACGGAGGCATTTGCGGACGACAATGTGCTGCTCGCGCATTCCTGGGAGGGAAAGCCGATCCCGCGCGAGCATGGCGGGCCGGTGCGGGTGATCGTGCCTGACTGGTATTTCTGGAAGAGTGCCAAATGGGTGACGCGCATCGTCTTCCACGAGCGCGACCAGCCTGGTTTCTGGGAAACGCGCGGCTATCACAACGAAGGCGATCCGTGGAAGGAAGAGCGCTACAGCCGATGAAGAGTCAATCGCTTGTGGAATTGGCGCAGACCTTGCCGGGATGGACGCCGCGCGTAGTTCACGACTGCGGCGCGCAAGAGCTCAAGCTGATCAATGCGACGTCCAAGCCGTTCGAGTTCGATGTCCACGATCACGCGGAGACTCTGATCTGCCTGCAAGGCGCCTATGTTATCGAAACGCCGCACGGGGAAATCAGCATTCCCGAAGGCGCGAGCTTCACCGTTCCGGTCGGGCTGCGCCATCGTCCGGCGAACCGTGAGGATTGCGTGATCCTGGTGTTGAGCTGAGCGTCTAAAGCGCGTGCAGCGCCGCGATTTTTGCCTGTTTGACGACGGTATCGAACATGCCCTCGGTGAGGACGCCGGTGTTGGTGTTGTAGCGCGAGCAGTGGTAGCTCGCGAGGAGTGCGATCTTTCCCACCTGATATTGTGCACCATGCTTGAAGGGATGCGTCGATTTTTTCACACCGAGCGCGTCGCACACGCTGTCATGCGCGATCTTGCCGAGCGCCATGATTGCGCGCAGTTGCGGCAGCGACGCGATCTGCGCGGTGAGGAATTGGCGACAGGTCTTGATCTCGGCCGGCGTGGGCTTGTTCTCCGGCGGCGCGCAGCGCACCGCATTGGCGATCGCGCAATCCACAAGCTCGAGCCCGTCATCGGCCCGCTCGAGATAGGCGCCGCGCGCGAGCCCATGTCTGAGCAGCGTGGCGTAGAGAAGATCGCCGGCCCAGTCGCCGGTGAAGGGACGTCCGGTCCGGTTCGCGCCGTGCAGTCCCGGCGCCAGCCCCACGATCAGAAGCCGCACATGGTCGCTGGTGAAACTGGGGACCGGATCGTTGAAGTAGTCGGGATATTTCTTCCGGTTCTCCGTCCGGAACGACGCCAGCCGCGGGCAGAGAGAGCAGTCTCTTGGAGGCTCTGATGACATGACGCATTGTCTCCGCCGCCACCATACAAACCTCCCTCGCTGTCGCGAAGCGGGGAAGAGGGTGGGGTAAGGCGGCGTCCAGAGTCAAAACGCAGAAGTCAGAAATAGGAAGACGATTCGGATACCGCGCAGTTCCGGCGGCTGCTTTCCGGCTTCCGATATCCGTCGCCCCCTTATCCTTGCTTCCTCCCCCTTAAATGGAGAGAGGGAATGGAATGCGATCTAAGCGCTCTGCGCGTAGGCGGGGGTCTGTTGCGCTGAACGCGGGCCGCCTTCGCGCATGATCATCGGCTTGAGCTCTTCCAGCTCGATGAAATTGTCGGCCTGGCGGCGAAGGTCGTCGGCGACCATGGGCGGCTGCGTGCGGATGGTGGAGACGACGCTGACGCGCCGGCCTTTGCGCTGCGCGGCCTCGACCAGCCTGCGGAAATCGCCGTCGCCGGAAAAAATCACGATGTGGTCCACCTGATCGGCCATCTCCATCACGTCGATGGCGAGCTCGATGTCCATGTTGCCTTTCACGCGCCGTCGGCCCTGACTGTCCGTGAATTCCTTGAGCGGCTTTGTGACCACGGCGAAGCCGTTGTAGTCGAGCCAGTCGACAAGCGGCCTCAGCGGCGAGAATTCCTGATCCTCGGCGACCGCCGTATAGTAAAAAGCGCGAACCAGAACGCCCTTTCGCGCGAAGAGTTCGAGCAGTCTCTTGTAGTCAATGTCGAACTGCAGGCCCTTGGCGGCGCCGTAGAGGTTGGCGCCATCGATGAAAATGGCGAGTTTCTCTTGTGGATAGAAAAGCATAATGACCTCCAAAATAAACCATGGCGAAACGGGCAAATTCCCCCAAACGCCCATGTTCTGTTCTAGTCATTCGAACGCGCGGCGCAATACACAATCATTTCATTTTTTCGACGCGGCCTGAAACGCATGATCCTGATCGCGCTCGGCGCCAATCTTCCGTCGAAAGCCGGCCCGCCTCGCGCCACGCTGGAGGCCGCGCTCAAGGCGCTCATGGCAAAGGGCGTTCGAATCGAGTCGGTCTCCGCCTTTTACGAAACCGAAGCTTGGCCAAATCCCGCCGACCCCACCTTCGTCAACGCCGTCGCGCGCGTTGCGACGGAACTTCCTCCGCGTGAGCTGATGGCGGTGCTGCACGAGGTCGAAACGTCCTTCGGGCGCAAGCGATCCGAGAAGAATGCGCCGCGCACGCTCGATCTCGATCTGATCGACTACCAAGGGCGGATCGAGGACGGACCGCCGACGCTTCCGCATCCACGCGCGAGCGCGCGCGCCTTTGTGCTCGTTCCACTCAAGGATGTCGCGCCCGATTGGCGACATCCAGTCACCGGCCAAACGCTCGAGACGGCGCTGGCGAAACTCGGCGGGGCGGCGCGGGTCCGCCGCATCTAGGACCTAGTTGCGCACAGATCCATCAAGCCCTCGCCAACAGAGCGCGATCGACCAGACGCCCAGCGCCAAGGTAGAGGCGTTGATGAAAATCTCGAATTGCATCGCCGCGTTCGACGCCGCCAGTCGATACATTCCGTTTTCAAGGTTGAATGCGATATCCATTGCGGCGAGGTAGACGAGCGCCGAGCCGGCGAGCAATCCGAGTTTCGCGCCCCAACTTTTTCCCGACCACAGGCCCACTCCCGCGCCCAGCATGCAAAGACCCATCCAGCCGTCGGCCACGGGAAAACTCGATTCGAAGGCGACATACCAGCGTTCGCGCGACGCCATCACTTCTCCGCCGGCGAAGAAGCTCCACCAGTAGAGCGCGGTGACGATCGCGCCAACGATCAGGAGGGCGGAGAGCGCCCTGCGGACGACCATCCCGCGCGCGCTAGGGCTTCACGAATTTCAGCACGAAGCGATCGGTCCT
Organism: Rhizomicrobium sp.; assembly: GCA_035549135.1. Classification (GTDB taxonomy): domain Bacteria; phylum Pseudomonadota; class Alphaproteobacteria; order Micropepsales; family Micropepsaceae; genus Rhizomicrobium. The sequence continues at coordinate 37,574 of DASZRM010000111.1, forward strand.
GCCGCGGATCGCCGGGTCGAAAACGCGTTTGGCGCGGTCGTCATCCGGGTTGCGCAGGAAGTCGGCCTCTCCGGCCAGCTTGAATCCCGCCGCCAAGACCTCCTTTTTCACAACGTCCTCGTCGATGCGATGGAGAGTCACGATCTCGTCGTCCGTAGTGCCCGGCTTGGCGGCGTGATCGACGATGAAGTAGACGCCTCCATGCTTCAGGGAATTGAAGACATGCTTGTTGAATTTCGCCATGTCGACCACGCCGTATTTGGCGACGTGCAGATCGTGGTAGTTCTGGGTGATCCAGAAGACGTCGACTTTTTCCGGCAGGCTGAATTGTCCGAACGGAGTGGCGCTGAAGCGCACGTTCGTCCGGCCCTTTTCGCTCAGAACCGCCTTGGTGTCGTCGATGTTGCTTTGTCCCCAGCGTGTCGTTTCGAGCGCATAGACCTTGCCCTTCGGCCCGACCACGTCGCTCAACAGCCTCGTGAAATAGCCGCCGCCGGGAAATATCTCGGCCACGACATCGCCGGGTTTGACGCCCGAAAACGCCAGCGTCTCGGCCGGCTTTCGCAGCGCATCTCTTTCGCGATCGACGTCAGGGCGTCGGTCGTCGGCGATCGCGTCGTCGATGATCTTGGAAGCGGAGGAAGGCGCGGATGGAGCCGGCGCCGGAGGCGCCGCGCCGGCGGAGGCGGCAAGGCAAAGCGCGGCCGCGGCGGTCGCCGCAATCAATCTGAAGTTCATGTGCGGTCTCCCTCGAAACAAGCTGCGTGCGGGCTCGGGTTGGCCCAAGCGCGCCAGACGATGCCGCCTCACGCGCTCAAACGCCAGAGGTCGGCAAAGTCCCTCACGCCGGGACTTCTACTTTCGGGGCGTGGAGACGGGGATTGGGGCGGACGGCTGTGGGCGCAGGAAGGAGGTTGACCTGCGCCCGCACCCGCCCGGCTGAAACGGTCCCGAATCTGCATCCGGGCGTTCCCGCTCAGCCAATTCCCTCGCGCCGACGCGGCCACATCGGTCGACGCCAGGCGTCCAGATCGTGACCCGATCAGAATCGCGCATTGGGCGAATTGCGCGTTGACCGCGATCAAACAGTCTCGATGCCCGGATCGGTTCGGACGCCCGGCCGCTGGGAAAGGTTGCGGAAAATTCACGCGCCGCAAACGCCTCCTCTTCGTTCGCAGGCGAAAAAAGAAGGCGCGAGGGACGCCTCGCGCCTTCCTGTTGGGTGTCAGATTGCGAGCTAGTGGTGACGATAGTTCTGCGCGTGGGTGGCGCGCAGACCCTCCAGTCCATGACGTGCGATGGCGTGCTGCCAGGACAGGAACTCTTCGAGCGACAGGCGATAGCGCGTGCAGGCCTCGTCCAGGCTGATCAGTCCGCCTTGGACGGCGGCGACGACTTCGGCCTTCCGGCGCGTGACCCAGCGCGTGGTTTCGCGTTCGGGCAAATCGGCCAAGGTAAGCGTACGCCCGTCCGGCCCGATCACAGTATCGCCGGTGGGTCTTCCGTCACGTCCCATTGTGGTCTCCATTGGGTTTCTTGTTACCCCCGCCAGCACGGAAACCCTTGGACCGACGGAAGGTTTCCGACCGAAGGCGCGCCGTTCGCAATCTGGTTAACAGACGGTTTCCGGCATTGATCGATTGCCATTGACCGCACGCTCCGGCGTTTGCGCGACCGTCGCCGGAGGACTAAGAGGTCTGCTTCGCGCCGCGGATATCCGATGAGCTGGCAGCAGTTAGCCCCGTACCTCTTTCCTCTGTTGATTGTCGTCCTGATTGCGCGCCGCGCGTTGAGCGCGCAGACGCCCAGGCGCGTGCGCACCTCGCGTCTGTGGATAGGTCCGGTCTATCTGGCGGTCGGAATGGTTTTGGTGCTGGCCACGTCGCCGATGCCCAACCTTTTCGGCGCGCTCCTCTTCGTGGCCGGCGCTGCGGCAGGCGCGGTGGTGGGCTATTTGCGCGCGCTTCACCAGGAATTCTCAATCGAGGCCGACACCGGAAATGTCATGAGCAAGGCGACTCCCTTGGGCAGCATCCTGTTTCTGGGGCTGTTCGTTGTCCGATTCGGGCTGAATTCCTGGTTCCGTGCGGGGTCCGCGCCGGGCTCGCTCCAGGCGCGTAGCGCGGAAATCGTGCTGTACACGGACACCATGCTGTTTTTCGCATTCGCGATGGTGACCGTGTCCGCTTGGGAGGTCTGGCGTAGGACGAGGCCGCTCGTCGCCGCCCACAAGGCGGCCCAGGCGCCGCCGCCGGCGCGAGAGGCGCAGGACTAGCCGCGCTTGGCCTGTTCTCCGGCGGCGGACAGGAACGAATGTCTTGCTCCGACCAGGCTGTTTCTATATCGTCCGCCGCCTTTCCGGCGCAGAGTCTCCGAGACATATTCGCTGCGCCGCGTAAACAACTGAAATCCAAGGACAAACATGGCACGCGTCACCGTCGAAGACTGCGTCGACAAGGTTTCCAATCGCTTCGATCTCGTGTTGCTTTCGGGCTTCCGCGCCCGCCAGCTGTCGGGTGGGGCGGAGCCCATGGTGGATCGCGACCGGGACAAAAATCCCGTCGTGGCGCTGCGCGAGATCGCGGTGAAGGTGCTGAAGCCGGACGAGCTCAAGGAAGAGTACATCCGCTCTCTTCAGAAGCATGCAGAGGTCGATGAGCCGGAGGAGATTCGCGAGACGAGCGACGATCGCGAGGATCCCGCCCACCGCCAGGTGACGGAGGAGGAGTTGCTCCGGGCGCTCACCTCCGAGGCCCAGCGCCGCGCCGAGCCGCAGCCAGAGCCGGAAGGCGATTACGAGGAGTAGGCGTCCTTCCAGGCGCAGGACACAGTGAGGGCGGCCCCATCGGCCGCCCTTTGCTTTTGCGCCTCTTTAACCGCGGACTCGGCGAATCGCGCCAAGACCGTAAAACTGCTATATATATTCCCGACCATGACCGTGTTGACGCAGCCCGGGGGAAGTCAATCCGGGGCAGAGGGTGGGATTCACCCTGCGGCTCCTGCGGCGCGTCGCGAGTCCGGGGCCAGATCCAGACGAAGCCTGATGCGTCAGACCGAGTTGGTCGAGCGCGTGAGGGCTTACGATCCCGACGCCGACGAGGCGCTGCTCAACAAGGCTTATGTCTACGCGATGAAGGCGCACGGAAAGCAGTTCCGCGCTTCTGGCGATCCCTATTTCGCCCATCCTCTGGAAGTCGCCGCCATCCTCACCGACCTAAAGCTCGACGTTGCGACCATCGCGACGGCGCTCCTACACGACACGGTCGAGGACACGTTGGCGACGCTGGAGGACGTGCGGGAGAATTTCGGAGAGGAGATCGCCAGCCTCGTCGACGGCGTGACCAAGCTCTCGCAACTCGAACTGTTCAGCGAGCGCACCAAGCAGGCGGAGAATTTCCGCAAGCTGATGCTCGCGATGTCGAACGATATCCGCGTGCTGCTGGTGAAGCTCGCCGACCGGCTGCACAACATGCGCACCATCGGCTTCATTTCCGATCCCGCCAAGCGGCGGCGCATCTCGCAGGAGACCTTGGACATTTACGCCGCACTCGCCGGCCGCATTGGCATGCAGAACATGCGCGAGGAGTTGGAGGACTTGGCCTTCGCCGAGCTTCAGCCCGAGGCGCGCAACTCGATCGTCACGCGCATCGCGCAGATGGAAGATACGAGCGTGGACCGCATCGCGCGCATCGCCGACCAGCTGAAGGCGCGGCTCGCGGCCAATGGCGTTGAGGCCGTCGTCAACGGCCGGGCGAAGCGGCCCTATTCGATCTGGCGCAAGCTCAAGGACAAGCGGCTCAATTTCGAGCAGCTCTCCGACATTTTGGGCTTTCGCGTCATCGTGAAATCGACATCCGACTGCTACCGCGCGCTCGGCGTGCTGCACACCAACTGGCAGATGGTGCCGGAGCGGTTCAAGGATTTCGTCTCAACGCCCAAGGCCAACGGCTATCGCTCGATCCATACGACCGTGATCGGGCCCGAACGCCAGCGCGTCGAGATCCAGATCCGCACCGCGGAAATGCACGACGTGGCGGAGCGCGGCGTGGCGGCGCATTGGCGCTATCGCGAGCGGGTCGAGGCCAAGGACGGCGGCGAAGCGCGCGCGCTCGAATGGCTCAGGGAGATGGTGGAACTGCTCGAGCGCGGGGACAACGCGGAGGAATTCCTCGAGCATTCACGCCTCAACATGTACCAGGATCAGGTCTTCTGCTTCACCCCGAAGGGCGATCTGATCTCCTTGCCGCGCGGCGCCACGCCGATCGACTTCGCCTATGCGGTTCACACCGACCTCGGAAACAGTTGCGTAGGCGCGAAAATCAATGGCGCGCAGGCGCCCTTGCACACTCCTTTGCGCAACGGCGATCAGGTCGAGATCATCTCGACCAAGGAGCAAACTCCGTCTCCGCTCTGGGAGCAGTTCGTCGTGACGGGTCGCGCCCGCGCCGAGATTCGCCGCTTCCTGCGCCATGCGCAGCGGGACGAGCACGTCAAGTTCGGCCGCGAGATCCTGCGCAAGGTCTTCGCCGACGAAGGCTTCGATCTGACCGAGAAGGCCATCGAGGAGGTCGCCAAGAAGCTCCGCCTCCACCGGGCCGAGGACATCTACGCCGAAATCGGGCGCGGCGCGCTTCGTGGCCACGAGGTGCTGGAAGCGGTATTTCCGGAACTGAAGAACGACCCCGAACGGCGCAAGCAGGCTGCCTTCGCCGAGCCCGTCACCGGACGCAAGCCGATTTCAATCCGCGGTTTGCGCGAGGGCATCTCCTACCGGTTGGGCCAGTGCTGCCATCCTCTGCCCGGCGACCGGATCGTCGGGCTGATGGTGCCGGGCGAGGGCGCCGTGATCCACACCGTGGATTGCGAAGAGCTCGAGCGCGCCGAGACCGGGATGGAGGACTGGCTCGACGTCAATTGGGGGAGCCACGCCGCCGAAGCCGGCCCCAGCGTCGCGCGCGTGGTCGTTCGCACGAAGAACGTTCCCGGCTCGCTGGCGCAGGTGGCGACCGTCATCGGATCGAATGGCGGCAACATCTTCAACCTCAAGGTCGTTGCGAGAAATCCGCTCTATTTCGATTTCCAGATCGATATCGAGGTGCGCGATCTGGCGCATTTGCAGAATATCCTCGGCGCGCTACGCGTGAATGCGGCGGTCGAATCGGTCGATCGCGTGCGCGACGTTTCGCCGGGTTCGGCGTGAGGGATGCCCCTCTGCTGAGCCCGCCAGCGGATGAGAGAGCCGGGCGATGAACCAGCAACAGGTCCTCAACGAATTCCGGAAGGCGGGAGCGCTGCTCGAAGGCCATTTCATCCTGTCGAGCGGCCTGCATTCCGACATGTTTCTGCAGAAGGCGCTGGTGTTCCAGGACGCCAGGCGCACCGCCAAGCTCTGCAAGGCGTTGGCGGCGAAAGTGCGCGAGGAAGTGAAGCCGAAATTCACCGCCATCGTCTCGCCCGCGGTCGGCGGCATCGTGCCGGGCTATGAAATGGGCCGCCAGCTGGGCCTGCCGGCGATGTATGTCGAGCGCGTCGACGGCAAGTTCCAGCTGCGGCGAAACTTCAAGCTCGAGAAAAACCAGCCGGTGCTGATGGTGGAGGACATCGTTTCGACCGGGGTGTCGTCGCGAGAATGTCTCGAGGCCATACGCGCCGCGGGCGGCAAACCGGTCGCCGCCGCCTGCCTGATCGACCGCTCCGGCGGCAAGGCGAAGGTGGGCGTGAAGCTCATCGCGCTCGCCGCGATAAAGGTCCCCGCGTGGGAAGCCGACAAACTCCCGCCGCATCTGCGCAATGTCCCGGCGGTCAAACCCGGCAGCAGGGGGCTGGCGTGACGCGGCTTCGCCTCGGCGTGAACATCGATCATGTCGCGACGATCCGGAACGCGCGCGGCGGCGCGTTTCCCGATCCGGCGCGCGCGGCGAGGCTGGCGGCGGAGGCCGGAGCCGACGGCATCACGGCGCATCTGCGCGAGGATCGGCGGCATATCTCGGACGCCGACATCGAGAGACTGAGCCGCGAGATCGCCTTGCCGCTCAATCTCGAGATGGCGGCGACGGACGAAATGCTCGCGATCGCGCTCAGGCACAAGCCGCACGCGGCCTGCATCGTTCCCGAAAAGCGCGAGGAACGCACGACCGAAGGCGGCATCGACGCCGCCGGCCAGCACAACCGGCTCGCGCCCATTGTCCGCAAGTTGGGCGCGGCAAACGTGCGCGTGTCGCTCTTCATCGAAGCCGACAAGCGCCAATTCGACGCGGCGAAGTCGCTGGGCGCTCCGGTGGTCGAGATTCATACGGGCGCCTATTGCGACACGAGCGGCGCCGCACGGGAGAAGCATCTGAAAGCGATCCGTGAAGGCGCGGCTTATGGCGCATCGCTGGGATTGGAAATTCACGCCGGCCACGGGCTCAGCTACGATACGGTGGGGCCCATCGCCGCGATCCCGCAGATTCGGGAACTCAATATCGGGCACTTTCTCGTCGGAGAGGCGATCTTCGTCGGCCTCGAAGCGTCCATCCGTGAAATGCGCCGCCTGATGGACGAGGCCCGCCGGTGATCATCGGTCTCGGCTCCGACCTCATCGATATCCGGCGGGTCGAGAAGTCGATCGAACGCTTTGGCGATCGTTTCCTGGATCGAGTCTTCACCGAGATCGAGAAGGCCAAGTCCGACAAGCGCGCCCAGCGGGCGGCGTCCTACGCCAAACGCTTCGCGGCCAAGGAGGCCTGCGCGAAGGCTCTGGGGACGGGGCTGCGTCGCGGCGTGTTCTGGCGCGACATGGGCGTCGTCAACCTTCCTGGCGGCAAGCCGACAATGAAACTTACGGGCGGGGCTCTCCGCCGCTTGGAATCGATCACTCCGCCCGGCCACACGGCCATGATCGATCTCACCATCACAGACGATTTCCCCCTCGCGCAGGCGATTGTGATCATTTCCGCAGTTGCACAATCGCCGGCCGACCTTAAGTAACAGGGACGTTCGACCTTGACGGGCCGGGGACGGTCCGCTTCTGTCCCCGCTTCGCATGGAAAATGAGCCCGAAATGTCCGAATTGACCGTTCCGTCCAATCTGTCGGCGAATTCGGCCGACGTCGCATCGGGCCTCGAGGACGCGGGCGGACCCGGACCCGAACACGCATCCGAAACGACCGGTGGAACCGCCGAACCGCCGCCTGAGAACAAGGCCTCGGAGGCGAAGCCCGCCAAGGCCGCCGAGGGCGAATCCTGGCTCGAAACGGTCAAGACGATTTTTTACGCGCTTCTCATCGCGGTCGTGATCCGCACGTTCTTTTTTCAGCCCTTCAACATTCCGTCCGGCTCCATGGAGAGCACGCTTCTCGTCGGCGACTATCTTTTCGTCGAGAAGTTCGCCTACGGATACAGCCGCAATTCGTTCCCGTTCCGCGGCTGGCCGGTCGGCCAGTTCTTTCACGGCAGGCTGTTCGGTTCCGATCCGGCGCGGGGCGACGTCGTCGTCTTCAAGATGCCGAATCCGAATTCGGCAGACTACAATGAGGATTTCATCAAGCGCGTCATCGGCCTGCCGGGCGACCGCATCCAGTTGATCAACGGCGTCGTCTATCTGAACGGCAAGGCGATACCCAAAGAGCGGGTCTCCGACTATGTGGGCCCCGATGAGTACGGCGTGGTGCGCCACGTGGCGCGCTATCGCGAGACGCTGCCGGGCGGCAAGAGCTACTACGTGCTCGACCTCAGCCCGAACAGCAGCGAGGACAACACCGGCGTGTTCATCGTGCCGCCCGGCCACTATTTCATGATGGGCGACAACCGCGACAATTCGGACGACAGCCGCCTCGAAGTGGGCTACGTTCCGGCCGAAAATCTCGTCGGCAAGGCGGAGTTCCGGTTTTTCTCGATCGATGAAAGCGCAATCTGGTACGAACCCTGGACCTGGCCGGGAGCCATCCGCTTCAGCCGGATGTTCACCCTCATCGACTGATCTCGAAACAAGGCTGGGCCACGTCTTCAACGATCGCGGGTTGCTCGCCCGCGCGCTTACCCATTCGAGCGCCAATCCCAAGGCGTCGAACGAGCGGCTCGAATTTCTAGGCGACCGCGTGCTGGGACTGATTGCGGCGGAGAAGCTGTTCGCGCTCTATCCGAACGACGCCGAAGGCGTTCTGGCGCTCAAATTCAATGCGCTCGTGCGTCAGGAGGCGTGTGCGAAGGCGGCCGCCGCGGCCGGCGTGGGCGAGCACATCGTCCTCGCTAATTCGGAGCATTCGAGCGGAGGGCGCAACAAGTCCGCCATTCTCGCCGGCGCCTGCGAGGCCCTGATCGCCGCGCTCTATCTCGATGGCGGAATGGATGCGGCGCGCAGATTCATCGAGCGCTATTGGGGAGAGGCGTTTTCGGCGCTCGACCGCGACATGCGCGACGCAAAGACCGCGCTGCAGGAATGGTCGCAAGGGCGACGGGACCTTCCCTCTTCGCCGGCCTATCGCATCGTGAAGCGCGAAGGGCCGGATCACGCGCCTCGCTTCGAAGTCGAGGTGGTGGTCGCTGGCCATGAGCCGGCGACGGGCGAAGGCGGATCCAAACGCGAAGCGGAGCAGGCGGCGGCGCGCGCGTTGCTCGTAAGACTGGGCCTTGCATGACAAGGCGCTGCGGCTTCGCCGCGATCATCGGCGCGCCGAACGCGGGCAAGTCGACGTTGGTGAACCGGCTGGTCGGCTCCAAGGTCGCGATCGTGTCCCCGAAAGTTCAGACCACGCGCATGCCGGTGCGCGGCGTTGCGATCCGCGGCGACACCCAGATCGTCTTCGTGGATACGCCCGGCATTTTCAAGCCGAAGCGCCGGCTGGACCGCGCGATGGTAAGCTCGGCTTGGGCCGGCGCCAACGACGCCGACGCCATCGTGCTGATCGTCGACGCCGCGGAGATGGTCGCCAACCCGGATGGGCTTGCCGCCCGCGACACGCATGCGATCGTGGAAAAACTTCGCCAGAACGCCCGCAAGGCCGCGCTCGCCCTCAACAAGATCGACGGCATGAAGCATGCCGATCTTCTCCCTCTCGTCGCGAAGCTGAAGGACGATGCGGTCTTCGAGGCGGTCTTCATGATTTCGGCGCTGAAGGGCGACGCGACCGAGGATGTCGCCAAATGGTGCGCGGCCAAGATGCCGGAAGGGCCGTGGCTGTTTCCCGAGGACCAGGCCGCCGACATCGCCTCGCGGCTGCTTGCAGCCGAAATCACGCGCGAGAAGCTGTATCTGCGCCTGCATGACGAATTGCCCTATGCCTCGACCGTCGAGACCGAGAAGTGGGAGGATCGCAAGGACGGATCGGTCAAAATCGATCAGACCATATATGTCCAGCGCGACGGGCAGAAGGCGATCGTTCTCGGCAAGGGCGGCGCCACGATCAAGAAGATCGGCGAGCTTGCGCGCGCCGAGCTCGAGGAGATTTTCGGCCGGCGCGTGCACCTTTTCCTGTTCGTGAAGGTCGACGAGAACTGGGCGGAACGCCGCGAGCATTATCGCGAAATGGGATTGGAGTTTCCGGACGGGTGATGAAGCTCGGCCGGAGATGACAAGTTGCGCAAATGGATTTCTCTGACGACGCTATCGTGCTTTCCGTGCGGCCGCTTGGCGAGAGCGGAGCGATCCTCGAGGCGCTGACGCGCGACCATGGCCGCCATCTCGGGCTCGTGCGCGGCGGCGCCTCGCGGAAGATGAAGCCGGCGCTCCAGCCGGGCAACACGCTTCATCTGCACTGGCGCGCGCGGCTGAACGAACATCTCGGCAGCTTCACGCCGGAACTCGCGCGGGCGCGCGCCGGCGAATTGATGGAGCGCCGCGAAGCGCTGACCGGGCTCAACGCCTTCTGCCGGATCGCCTCGGCCGCGCTTCCGGAGCGCGAACCGCATGCGCCCGCGTTCGAGGCCGGCGCGATTTTGCTCGAGGCGATGATGGAGGACGGTCTCGACCATTGGGGCCCGCTCTATGTGCGCTGGGAGGCGGGACTGCTCGATGCGCTGGGTTTTGGGCTCGATCTGTCGCGTTGCGCGGCGAGCGGGCGGACTGACGATCTTGTTTATGTTTCCCCAAAGTCGGGCCGGGCGGTTTCGCGCGAGGCCGGCACCGTCTACAAGGAACGGATGTTTGCGCTGCCCGGGTTTCTGCTTGGACCCGGGGCCGCCGTAACGCGCGGCGATATCGTTGCGGGTCTGAAGCTCACCGGATATTTCCTGCAGGAGCGCGTGCTCGCGCCGCACGGCAAGGATTTACCCGCTGCGCGGCTCAGGCTGGATGAACTGGCGAGCCGCGAATCGTAATATCGATGGATGGCCGGGTCGCGCCGCGCTGCGCTCGCTGCCCGGCCATGACGAGGTTTTACAGTGGCGGACATCAAGGACGACATCAGACCGGAACAGCTGAGCAAGGCGCTGGCCGAGCGCTATCTGGCCTACGCGCTGTCCACCATCACGCAGCGCGCGCTTCCCGATGTTCGTGACGGGCTGAAGCCGGTCCACCGCCGCATCCTCTACGGCATGCAGCGCCTGCGCCTCGATCCCAATGCGGCGTTCAAGAAATCGGCGAAGGTCGTGGGCGACGTGATGGGCTCGTTCCATCCTCACGGCGACCAGGCGATCTATGACGCGATGGTTCGCCTTGCGCAGGAATTCTCGGTTCGATATCCGCTGATCGAAGGGCAGGGCAATTTCGGCAATGTCGACGGCGATAATCCCGCCGCCATGCGCTACACCGAAAGCCGACTCACCGAAATCGCGCAACGGCTTCTCGAGGGGCTGGATGAAAACGCCATCGACATGCGCCCCACCTATGACGGCTCCGACGAGGAGCCTGTCGTGCTTCCTGCGGCGTTCCCCAATCTTCTCGCCAATGGCGCCAGCGGCATCGCCGTCGGCATGGCGACTTCCATTCCGCCCCACAATCTTGGCGAACTCTGCTCTGCAACGATCGCGTTGATTGAAAACCCGAACATCCAGGACCGCACGCTGTTCAAGCTGGTGCGCGGGCCGGATTTTCCGACCGGCGGCATCGTCGTCGACGACGCGGCGAGCATCGCGGAGGCCTACAAGACGGGGCGCGGCTCGTTCCGCGTGCGCGCCAAGTGGAAAAAGGAAGACGGCGCGCGCGGCATGTACCAGATCGTCGTCACCGAAATTCCCTATCAGGTGCAGAAGTCCAAGCTGATCGAGCGCGTGGCGGAGCTGCTTGAGCAGAAAAAGCTGCCGCTGCTCGACGACATTCACGACGAATCCGCCGAGGACGTGCGCATCGTGCTCACGCCCAAGAGCCGCGCCGTCGAGCCGGAACTCTTGATGGAGCAGCTGTTCCGCCAGACCGATCTGGAAAGCCGCTTCCCGCTCAACATGAACGTGCTCGACAAGGGAGTCGTGCCGCGGGTGATGAGCCTGCGGGAGGCGCTCAACGCGTTCATCGATCACCGCCACGAGGTGCTGGAGCGCCGCTCGAAACACCGGCTGGAAAAGATCGCGCAGCGGCTCGAAGTTCTGGACGGCTACCTTGCGGTCTACCTCAATCTCGACAAGGTCATCAAAATCATCCGCAACGAGGACGAGCCCAAGCCCAAGCTGATGAAGGCGTTCGACCTCAGCGAAACGCAGGCGGACGCGATCCTCAACATGCGCCTGCGCTCCCTGCGCAAGCTCGAGGAAATGGAGATCCGCAAGGAACACGCCGCGCTAGCGGCCGAACAGAAAGACCTGACGAAGCTGCTCGGCTCCAGGAAATTGCGCGACGCGCGGCTGATCGAGGAGATGACGGCGATCGACGCGAAGTTCGGTCTCAAAACCGCGCTCGGCCGCCGGCGAACGGAAATCGCCGAGGCGAGGCTCGTCGCCAAGGTGGAGGCGATGGCGGAGGAAGTGGCGACCCTCGAAACCGCCGTCGAGAAGGAGCCGATCACGGTCGTCCTTTCCGAGAAGCTCTGGCTGCGCAGCTTCAAGGGCCATATCGAAGAGAACGACAGCGTCAAATATCGCGAAGGCGACCGGCGCAAATTCTGGGTCCATGCGCAAACCACGGACAAGCTCATGCTGTTCGCCACCGACGGCCGCTTCTTCACGCTCGACTGCGCGAAGCTGCCCGGCGGACGCGGCAATGGCGAGGCGATCCGCTCGTTCATCGACCTGCCGCCGGAGGCCAGCATCGTCACGGTGTTCCCGCATTTGCCCGGCCGCAAGCTCCTGGTCGCCTCGACCTCAGGCCACGGCTTCGTGACAGGCGAGGACGACGCCGTCGCGATGACCAAGGCCGGCAAGCGCGTGATGAACGTGAAGGCCGGCGCCGAGGCGGCCGTGTGCCGCTTCGTCGAGGGCGATACCATCGCGGTCGTCGGCGAGAACCGCAAGATGCTCGTCTTCGCGCTCGAGGAATTGCCGGAGATGGCGCGCGGGCAGGGCAATTATCTGCAGCGTTACAAGGATGGCGGGCTTCTCGACGCCACGACTTTTGTCTGGAAGGACGGTCTCAAGGACGAAAACAATCGCGAATGGCCGCCGTCCGAACTTAAGGATTGGCGCGGTTCGCGCGCGCAAGCCGGCCGACTTGTCCCGCGCGGCTGGGCGAAGAGCGGGAAGTTCGCGCAATAGCCGTCATCCCCGGCGAGCGTCGACTGCGCCGCAACGGCGGCGATCATGTTTGCGGCGTCGCTCTTTCGATGATCGCGTCCGCATCGATCCTCCTGTCCAGCGCGCCGTAGGCCAAGCCTGGGCGATCGGAAAGGCGCGCGGCGCAGAACGCGTCGGCGAGGGCTGGCGGCGCATGGCGGACGAGCAGCGACGCCTGCAGGGCGAGCGCCATGCGTTCGACGAGCAGTCGCGCATCGGCCTCGCCATGCGGCGCGGCGAGCATGTCCTTGAGGCTTGCGGTCCAGGCGTCGAGACGCGCATCGGCGCCGCGCGCTTGCTCGATCTCGCCGATCAGCGCCGCGACCGACTCCGGCTCGCGCGCCATCGCGCGCAGCACGTCGAGGCAGATCACGTTGCCCGATCCTTCCCAGATCGAATTGAGCGGCGCCTGGCGATAGAGGCGCGGCATCACGTTTTCCTCGACATAGCCCGCGCCGCCGTGGACCTCCATCGCCTCGTAAACGAAATTCACGACGCGCTTGTTGACCCAGTATTTGCCGACCGGCGTTGCGATGCGCGAGAAGGCGGCAGCCGTCGCATCTGCGGCGCTGTCGTCGAAGCTCTGCGCAATGCGGAAGGCGAGCGCCGTCGCCGCTTCGGATTCGATCGCAAGATCGGCGAGCACGCTGCGCATCAGCGGCTGATCGATCAGCTTCTTCTGGAAAGCCGTGCGATGGGCCGCATGCCAGAGCGCATTGGCGAGCGCCTGGCGCATATAGGCGGCGGGCGCCACGACGCAGTCCAGCCTGGTGTGATGCACCATCTCGATGATCGTGCGCACGCCGCGGCCTTCCTCGCCCACGATCTCGGCCCAGGCGCCGTGATATTCGATTTCGGAGGAGGCGTTGGCGCGGTCGCCCAGCTTGTCCTTGAGCCGCACGATCTCGATGCCGGTGCGCTCGCCGTCCGGCCGCCAGCGCGGCGCGAGGAAGCAGGTGAGGCCGCCTTCGGCATAGGCGAGCGTCAGGAACGCGTCGCACATCGGCGCCGAACAGAACCATTTGTGGCCGGTGAGCGTGTAGGAGCCGTCGGCGTTGCGCTCGGCGCGCGTTGTGTTGGCGCGAACGTCGGAGCCGCCCTGCTTCTCCGTCATCGCCATGCCGATGGTGACGCCCTTCTTGTCCGCCGCCGGCCGCGACGATGGATCGTATACGGTTGAAAGCACGCGCGGCTTCCAGACATCGAAGAGGGCCGGCTGATGCCGCAGCGCCGCCAGGGCGGCATAGGTCATGGTCATCGGACAGCAGACGCCCGGTTCGGCCTGCGCCATCAGGAATTCGATCGCTGCGTGCAGCGCGTGCCCGGCCGTCGCCCCGCTCCACGCGCAGGAGGCATAGCCGGCGCCAAGGCCCATCGCCATCAATTCGTGATAGGCCGGATGGAAGTCCACCTCGTCGATGCGCCGGCCATAGCGGTCGAAGGTCTTCAGCTGCGGCGGATTGCGGTTGGCCTGCATCGCCCATTCCGCGACCTCGGCCGAACCGGCGCGGCGGCCGAAATCCGAAAGGCGTCCGGCGTGAACGGCCGCGCCCGCGCGCGCCACGGCTTCCTTGAGAGAAATGTCCGAATTGAAGAGGTCAACGTCTTCGAACGGCGGAGGCTGGTTCGTAACGTCATGGGTTTCAAGTCGGGATAAGGGTCGCAGCGGGCTCATATGGCGCTCCTCTGTCGCATCATCTTATCGCGGAGCGCTGCCGGCGTCTCCCGCGCCGCGTGTTTTGCGAACGGAGCGATTGGAGATAGCGTCGGCGGACCGGCAACCGGCCAGGGGAGAGCGCGTGCTCCAGAAAAATCCTTCCGCGGAGTTTTCCGCGGGCTACAGGTCCTATGTGCTCGTCGTCCTCACCCTCATCTATGTGGTCAATTATCTCGACCGGCAGATTCTCGGCATTCTCATGCCCTATATCCAAAAAGAGTTCGTCATGGACGATTTCCAGGCGGGCCTTCTTTCGGGAACGGTGTTCGCGGCGATCTACGCCACGCTGAGCGTGCCCTTCGCAACCGTGGCGGACCGCGCAAGCCGCAGAAACCTGATAGCCGCCTCGCTTGCGACATTCGGCTTGATGACCATTCTCTCCGGCTACGCCTCGCGGGTCTGGCAGCTGGTGGCGGCCCGCTTCTTCACCGGCGTCGGCGAAGCCGGGACCGGGCCGGCCATCAACTCGATGCTCGCAGATCTGTATCCGCCGCAAAAGCGCGCCGGCGCGCTCGCCTTCTATTCGGCCGGGCTGAACGTCGGGCTTCTCTTCGGCTTTTTCGGCGGCGGATGGATGCTCGAGCATTTCGGCTGGCGCTCGGCGTTCATCGCCTCCGGCGCTCCGGGGATCGCGCTCGTCGTACTGCTGCTCGCCACCGTCGCCGAACCGCGCCGCGGCGCGGCCGACCGTCTCGTGGACAACGCGCCGGCTCCGCGTCTCATCGAAGTGGCGAAGTTCTTGTGGACGCAGCGCTCCTTCCGCTGGATCGCCTTCGGCTGTTCGATGAGCGCCTTTGGCGGTTACGCCAATCTCTATTTCATTCCGAAGTTCCTCATCGTTTCCCATCATATGACGCCGGTTGAAGTAGGTGTGGCGCTGTCGCTGCTGACGGGTGTCTTCGGCGCGATCGGCACCTATGCTTCGGGCGTCGTCGCCGACCGCTTGGGCCGGCGCCACGTGAACTGGTACATGTATGTGCCGGTGGCCTGCGCCTGCCTCGCAGTGCCGTTCGGCCCAGTTTTCTTTCTCTCGCCGAGCACGGCCGTCGCCCTTTGCGCCGCGATCGTGCCGGCGCTGATGGGCGCGACCTATCTCGGGCCGTCCTACGCGATGGCGCAGGGCATGGTGCCGCTCAGGATGCGCGCGCAGACGGTGGGCATCCTGCTTTTCATCCTCAACATCATCGCGCTCGGCCTCGGGCCCGCGACGGTCGGGCTGGTGAGCGTACTGCTGAAGCCGTATCTCGGCGACGATTCCCTCCGCTATGCGCTGATGACCGGGATCGTCACGGCGCTCGTCGGCGCAATCTGCTATTTGCGCGCGACCGCGACCCTCAAGGCCGATCTCACGCGCGGCAGCTTCCGTGTCGCAAATCCTTAACGGCCGGCGCGGGACGGGGCCGGAGGGGGCCGCCGCGGATTAACCCTGCTCTGGTCCGGAATGGGACAAGCGGTTATGCTGCGCCCTCGGGCGGTGCGAGCGGGTCCATGAGAGTTTTGAATGCGCTGAGCGCTGTGTATCTGTTGGGCGCCTCCGCCTTCGGCGTCGCCATCGCGCTTCAGCGCAATCCGGAACTGAAGCGCGTCGCGGAGCGGGCAGGGCAAGCCGCCTGGCCGGTCGTGACGCAAGCCGCCGCCTACGCCAATGAGCGCGCCATCCGGCCGGCGCTCGCCAGGGCGGTCGAAGCCGACAAGGCGTTCTTCGACGCGATCGATCCGCCGCGCATCGCAAAGGGTGCGCCGCGCTGGGCGAGAGCGTCCGTGGCGACTGACGCCCGCACGCGCGCAGCCGCGCCGATTGTCGCGCCTTCGCGGACCTGGCCGGCGCGTCCTGCGGCCGTCGTAAGACATCGTCCCGCCATGACTCTCGCTCCGCCGGCCCCTGCGCCCGGTCCGTCGATGACGCCCGCCGCGGGCGAGGTCGAAAGGGTGATGGAGCGGCTCAAGGACAATCTCACGGCGGAGATGCTCCAGAACTTCGGCCTCTTCCTCTATGTCAGCAAGGCGGACGAGGGGCCCTGGGCGCAGCGGATGTACGTATTCCGCAAAAGGCCGAGCGGCGACCTCGACCTGCTCTACAATTGGCCGGTCTCGACCGGCCGCGAGGCCGACGAGATCGAACCTTCCGGACGCCTGACGAGCACGCACACGCCGCGCGGCTATTATGAGCTCGACCCCAATCGCTTCTATGTCCGCCACGTCTCAGGCGAATGGCGCCATCCCATGCCGCACGCGATGTTCTTCACCTGGATCGATCACGGAAGGCTGACCGGCCTTGCGATTCACGGAGCCACCAAGGACGACGAGCCGCTGCTGGGCACTCGGGCGAGCGCCGGCTGCGTGCGCCTCGCGCCGGAGAACGCGGCCGTCCTCTTCGATCTGATCCGCAAGGATTACAAGGGCCTCGCGCCGCGTTTCGCTTATGACCGGCGCACCGCAAGCATGAGCAACGACGGCCTTCTGATGCACGACGCAACCGGCCATGTGAAATTTGCGGATGGCTACAGGGTTCTGGTCTTTATCGAGAATTACGGCGGCCAGAATGTCGTGGCGGCCGTCTTCTGACCGGATGGGCTAGCTGCGCCGGACTTCGTAAAGGGCGATCGCGGCGGCGCTCGATACGTTCAAGCTGTCCATGCTGCGGTCGATGGGAATGAAGGCGGCCGCATCGCAGCGCTCGCGCACCAGTCGGCGGATGCCTGAGCCTTCCGATCCCAACACGAGCGCGACATCGCCCTCGGCGATGGCGTCTTTGAGCGGGCTTTCCCCATCGCCGGCCAGCGCGATGCGCCAAAAGCCCATCTCGCCGAGCTGGTCGAGGGCGCGGGAAATATTGACCACTTGGGCATAGGGCACGATGTCGAGCGCCCCTGAGGCCGCCTTGGCCAGCGCGCCCGATTCCGGCGGCGCGTGGCGATCCTGGGCGATCACGCAAATGGCGCCGAAGGCGGCGGCGGTCCGCAAGATCGCGCCGGTGTTCTGGGGATCCGAGATCTGGTCCAGGACGACTGCGAGCCGGCGTCCTGAGGAGGCCGACGACAACAGGGCCTCGAGATCGCGCCTCGGCAGGGGCTCGCATTGCAGGGCCGCGCCTTGATGCACCGCTCCCGGCGGAAGCAGTTTCGCCACGGCGTCGGTCTCGACGATCTCCGGGCGGAGCCTGGCGAGCAGTTTCGGCCCGATTTCATCGGCGGCGCGTGCGGTCAGGACGGCGCGCTTGGTTTTCCGCGCGGGGTTTGCGAGCGCCGCCCGGACGGCGTGCAGCCCATAGAGCCAAAGGCCTTCGGCGGCTTTCGAGGGCGGGCTGGAGTGAAAATGACGGCGGTCGCGTCGCGGCATTGCGCAGGGGTTATAGGGCCTGGCCGCGCCTCACAAGCCGAATTGGTCTCCGGCTCTGGCTTAATTCGTGACGGATCGTCATGCTTGCGTTTTTCGCATTCCGGGGATTAGCCTTTCGTCACTCAGCGTGGCGAGGCCGATTTCCGGGCTTTTCCGCGCTAATCTTCTATTGACACACCGTCGCAATCTTTCCATAACCCGCGATCCGCGGCGCGACTTTCGGAGGCAAGTGAACGTTCTGACCCCTACGGGTGGGCGATGCTTCTGCGCCGCCGAAGATCAGTCGATAACCAATTGAAATTCAAGCAAAGTTGGTGATTGGGGGAGTGTCCCGAGCGGCAAAGGGGGCGGACTGTAAATCCGCTGGCTTCGCCTTCGTTGGTTCGAGTCCAACCTCCCCCACCATTTGGTGGCCGGAACCGGATGTCAGAAAGGAAACGGAACGAGCAAGTGGAAGGAACATCACAAATCGGGTCGGGTCGATTCTGATTGCAGAATTCCGATTTTCCGATTTCCGACGCGGGTGTAGCTCAATGGTAGAGCAACAGCCTTCCAAGCTGATGACGAGGGTTCGATTCCCTTCACCCGCTCCAACC
>DASZRM010000112.1:0-21910 GCA_035549135.1 Rhizomicrobium sp.
GTCAGGCGGAAGACGATGGGATCGATGGCTTCCATCAGCGCCTCTCTTCTCCCTCTCCCCCTCCGGGGGAGAGGGTTGGGGTGAGGGGGTGGTGAAAGGTGCGCTCGATGTTTACCGCCCCCTCACCCTGCCCTCTCCCCCTGAAAGGGGGCGAGGGTGTTCTTTGTATATTTGAAAGAGGCATGTCTATTGCCCCTTCAAACTTGGGTGGATCACTTCGCCGTCGCGGGTGAGGCCTGCGCCTTTGACGATCTCGTCGTCCCAGTTGAGCGCGAGCTGCCCGGTCTTCTTGTCGACGATCAGGCTCACGAAATTGAACAGGTTGCGCGCGTAGAGCGAGGAGGCGTCGGAGGCGAGCCGCGCCGGCAGGTTCGTATAGCCCATGATCGTCACGCCATGGACCTCGCAGACCTCGTTCGCGCGGGTGAGCGGGCAGTTGCCGCCCTGCTCCGCCGCGAGGTCGACGATGATCGAGCCGGCGCGCATGGTCTTGACCATGTCCTCGGTGACGAGCACCGGCGCCTTGCGGCCGGGGATGAGCGCCGTGGTGATGACGATGTCCTGTTTCCGGATGTGCTCGGCGACGAGGGCGGCCTGTTTGGCCTGATACTCCGCCGACATCGGCTTGGCGTAGCCCGCCGCCGTCTCCGCCTGCTTGAACTCTTCGTCTTCGACGGCGACGAACGTCGCGCCCAGCGAGACGACCTGTTCCTTCGTGGCCGGGCGCACATCGGTCGCCGTCACGATGGCGCCGAGACGGCGCGCGGTCGCGATCGCCTGAAGGCCGGCGACGCCGACGCCCATGATGAAGACGCGCGCCGGCGCGATCGTGCCCGCCGCCGTCATCATCATCGGAAAGGCGCGGCCGTAATGGGCCGCCGCATCGATCACCGCCTTGTAGCCGGAAAGGTTCGCCTGGCTCGACAGCACGTCCATCGATTGCGCGCGCGAGATGCGCGGAATGAACTCCATGGCGAAGGCGACGACGCCTTGCGAGGCGAGCCGCGCCGCCGTCTCCTTCTCCGTATACGGAGAAAGCAGCGCCGCCAGCGCCGCGCCTTTCTTCATCGCGGCGATCTCGTCGGCGGACGGGCCGCGCACCTTCAGAACGATATCGGCGTCGCGCGCCGCGGAGGCCATGTCGGGCGCGATCGCGGCGCCGGCGGCCGCGTAGTCGGCGTCGGAAAAGCGCGCCCCCGCCCCGGCGCCCGCTTCCACGGCGAGGTCTAGTCCAAGCCCCTTGAATTTCTTGACGGTCTCGGGCGTGGCGGCGACGCGCGTCTCGCCTTCCCGGCGCTCCTTGAGAATGGCGAGTTTCATCTGGCCCCTGGAAAGACCGGCGTCAGCCGTGGGTGCGGAAGATGGCGAGCAGGCCGAGAATGACGACGGCGCCCACGATCTGCCACACGATGAAGCGCATGAAGCCGCGCCACGTCCTCATATGCTCGCGCAGGTCCATGCCGCCGCCGGCCTCGACGCGCCGGCTGACGTCGAAGGGTTTGTCGGCGGCGGGCGAAGGCTGCGTCATGAGCGATACCTGTCGAGGATCGGATTGCGAAGCGACGGCAATATATCAAAGGCGAACCCCGGGGCAACGCCGAAAGCCGCTCAGATCCTGCGGCTCGGCGTCGAGTGATTCCAGTCCGCCAAAAGGGCCCTCAGCGCCGCGACCAGCGCGAGCGGCTGATCGAGCATGATGTGATGCTGGGCCTGCGGAATCTCGACCACCGGCGCCGCGCGGCCGAGAAGGTTGAACATGTATTCGCCGATCTCTGGCGGCAGCAGGATCGAATGCTCGCCCCGGAACACCGCTATTCGGCATTTTGTTTCCCTGAGGCGCGCCGCCGTGTCGCCGATGGAGAAGCGCCGCCAGATCGCCGGATCGAACTTCCAGGTGAAGCCGCCCGCGACTTCCTTGAGCGAATGCCGCCCCACCCAGTCGACGAGATAGAGGTTCTCGCTCGTCTGCGGCGGCATCAGGCGGAACCGCGCCAGCGCCGCGGCGAGGCTCGGATAGACGTTGTGCGGGCGGATCGGCCGGTCCGGCGGGCCGCCCTTGCGGTCGGGCGGATTGACCGGCGAGTCGACGATCACCGTGCCCGCCAGCCGCTCGCCATAGAGCGCTCCCGCAAGGATGGTGACGAAGCCGCCGAAGCTGTGGCCCACGACGATCGGCGGCTCTGCGGAATCGAACATGCCGGCGTCCTGGCAGACGACGATCTCCTCGCGCGCGAACGTCTCCATCGAATAGCCGTCGGGCCGCCACTGGCTGTCGCCCATGCCGGAGAGATCGATGGCGGCGACGTTGTAGTCGCGCGCCAGCATGGGCGCGATGAAGTCCCACCAATGGGCGTGGGCGGCGTTGCCGTGGACGAGCAGCAGCCCGGGCCGGCGCCGGTCGCCCCAGCGCAGATAGTGGATGCGCGCGCCGTGAACGTCGACGTGCCGGCTTTCGGGCTTGTGCGACACCGCCTCGGCGAACCATTTCGGCGCCGGCGGCGGCGAACCGGCGAGCGGGGCGAGCGGCCCCTGGTTCTCCGTCACCGTGAACATTTCCGGCCTTGCGCCCCGGACCGGCGGAACCGGCGGCAGATCGCTGTCGTCGTTCATGCCAGCCACTCGATCCAGCCGCCATGCGGATGGGAGCGCGCCAGAAGCCGCTCCTCCACGACCCCGTCGCGATAGCGCCGCAGCGTCAGCGCGTTCCGATTGTGGGCCGACCCCTCGAAGCTCATGCGCCAGACGGTGCGTCTGAGCCCCGCCGCCGTCAACACGTCGTTCAGCGCCGCGCGAGTCGGGCCGTCGAATTGATAGGTGACGAAGCTGTGATAGACGCAGAGCGATTCGTCCTGCGGCGCCTCGGCGAGCGCCTCGGGCAGCAGCGAAAGCGCGTCGCCGGCGCGGATCGGCGCCGGCGCCTCGACGAACATGGCGATGGCGGCCTCGAGCCTTTGAAAGCGTTCGACGCGGTCCGGCCAGACCAGAGCCTTCAGCCAGTCGCGGTCGTTTGCGTCCGCCAGATCGACCGGATCGCGCTCGAGCCCGATGCGGCTTGCGACGCGCGGCGCGGGGCCGAGCGGCGGGAATCTCTCCCCGCGCGCCTCGCACTTCAGCGCAAGGCGCGCCTCGCGCGGACCCGCGAAACGCTCTTCCGCGCCGCGGCGATAGCCGATGCGATAGCGGTCCCAGATGAGATTGAGGCCGGCGCTGGGACCGATCTCGATGAGATGAAGCGGCTCGCCCGCTTCCGCGCCGAGCGCGCGAAAGCCCGCGGCCAGCGTCGCCGAGCGCCCCGCCTCGTTGGTGTTGGTGACGCGCGAGCGAATGAGCGCGCAGAGCGCGTCCTCATGTCGCGCGCAGAAATCTGCAAAGAGCGGAAACGGATCCTCGCCCGTCGGCGGCGCGCCGACGGTAAGATTGGCGTAGTGGCGCCGCAGAGGATGCTCCGCCCCGCGCAGCAGCAGAAAATGGACCGCCGCGAACAGCAGATTGGCGGGCGGCTGGCCCTCGCGGGCCTCGTTGGCGAGCGCGCGCAGCCTTTCGTCGCCGGCGACGCCTTGCGCCAGCCGCTCATAAAGCGGCGCGCCGGCGAGCCGCGCCTCCTCGGCGAAATAGTTCCAATAGCCGACGGACCGCGTCTCCAACCGCTTAACTCCGCCTTCACCATGTCGACCACATAAAGCGCGCGCGCCGTGTCCCGCGCAAGGACACCGCTTAAATCCCCCTTTACCGATCGCGCGCAAGGATCGCCGCCTCAGCTCCGGGACCGCGATGGCGCAAACCATACTGATTGTCGACGACGATCCTGTGCAGAGGCGGCTCCTGGAGACCGCGATCACGCGCTCAGGCATGACGGTGGTGACCGCTCCGGGCGGCCAGCCGGCCCTCGACCTCGTGGGCGGGCCGCGCGGCGACCAGATCGCGCTCATGCTCCTCGACCTGATGATGCCCGACATGGACGGGCTTCAGGTGCTGGCGAAACTGCGCGTCTCCAATCCCGACCTGCCGGTCATCGTGCTCACCGCCAAGGGCGGCATCGACTCGGCCGTGGAGGCGATGCGCGCGGGCGCCAACGACTTCCTGGTCAAGCCCGCCAGCCCCGAACGCATCGCGGTCTCGATCCGCAATCAGCTCAAGATCGGAACGCTTGCGCACGAGGTGACGCGCCTCAAGAAGAAGACGGACAACCGCCTCGCCTTCGAGGATCTGGTCGCCAACTCCGCGGCGATGCGCCAGGTGTTCCGACTCGGCGAGCGCGCCGCGCAATCGAGCATCCCGATCCTCATCGAAGGCGAATCCGGCGTCGGCAAGGAACTGATCGCGCGCGCGATCCAGGGCTCCTCCGAGCGCGTCGGCAAGCCCTTCGTCACCGTCAATTGCGGCGCCATTCCCGAGAACCTGATCGAATCCATCCTCTTCGGCCACGAGCGCGGCTCGTTCACCGGCGCCACCGACAAGCATCTCGGCAAGTTCCAGGAAGCCGACGGCGGCACGCTGTTCCTCGACGAGGTCGGCGAACTGCGCCTCGACATGCAGGTCAAGCTGCTGCGCGCGCTGCAGGAAGGCGAAGTCGATCCGGTGGGCTCCAAGCGGCCGGTCAAGGTCGATGTGCGCATTATATCGGCGACCAACCGCGATCTGGCCGAGCTCACCCGCGAGGGCCGGTTCCGCGAGGACCTCTATTACCGGCTCAACGTCTTTCCGATCGCCATACCGCCGCTGCGCGAGCGCAAGGAGGACGTTCCGGCGCTGACGCGACATTTCATCGAGCGCTTCGCGGCCGAAGAGCACAAGCCGGTGAGCGGATTGACCGCCGAAGCCGCGCATCTGCTCGAACGCTTCGACTGGCCGGGCAATGTGCGCCAGCTCGAGAACACGGTCTTCCGCGCGGTCGTGCTCTGCGACGGGCCGCTGCTCGATGTCTGCGACTTCCCCCAGATCGCGGCCGCCATGGGGGTGAGGGCGCGCGCCCGCGATCCCTTCGCCGCGCCGAGCCAGGCCGGCGACGGCCGCGAAGGCCATTCCGGCGCCTCGTCCCTCGCCGTCTCGGCCGTCGACGCCATGGGCAATATGCGCCGCCTCGAAGACATCGAGGCCGAGATGATCAAGCTGGCGATTTCGCGCTACGAAGGACACATGTCGGAAGTCGCGCGCCGGCTCGGCATCGGCCGCTCGACGCTCTATCGCAAGCTCAAGGAGCTGGGGCTCGAGGGCGAGGCTCCCGGCTTTACCGACGACCCGCCGCAACGCGCCTCGGGCTGAACCTCAAGAGCGATTCAGGTCCGCGCGCGATCGCGTCGCGTCGTCCGGAAAGGCGCGCGTCGCGCGCTCAGCTGCGCATCCCGAGCGCGGAGAGATAGAGATCGAGCATCGCCTCCTGCTCCTGCAGGTCGGCCTTGTCCAGCTTCCGCATGCGGACGACCTGGCGCATGATTTTGGCGTCGAAGCCCTGTCCTTTGGCCTCCGAATAGACCTCGCGGATGTCCGCGCTCAGCGCGGCGCGCTCCTCTTCCAGCCGCTCGATGCGATCGATGAAGGAGCGCAGATGTTCCTTGGCGAAACCGGACTTGGCCATGGGCGTGTTCCCGAAAGGGCGCGGACCCTACTCCGCGCGTCCCGCGGCGCGCAACGCCGGCCAAGACGCTAGCTGTGGGTTTTTTGAGCGGCCGAGAATTTCGCCTTCTGCTCCGGGCTGGCTTCGGTCTGGTATTTCCGTTTCCATTCGGCGGGAGCCATGCCGTAGACGATCTCGCGCGCGGCGTCCTTTTCGAGCGCAACGCCCCGCTCCGCCGCCGCTTCGCGATACCAGTCGCCGAGACAGTTGCGGCAGAATCCGGCGAGATTCATAAGGTCGATGTTCTGCACGTCGGTGCGCGCCCTGAGATGGGCGACGAGCCGGCGGAACGCGGCGGCTTCAACTTCGAGGCGGGTTTTTTCGTCCATGGCGGGCTCCTTTCGCACGGCGAGCGGCCGGCTGTAGCGGATTTCGGGGGCGCCTAGATCGGCGAGCGCGGCCGCGACGACGGGCGCGAGCCGCTCGGCCATGGCTCTGGCCGCGATTTCGTTCGAAATCAGATCCTGGCGGATTTCGATCAGCGCATGCGGCAGCCCGTTCATCGTTCCGTGCCGGTGCATGCAGTCGCCTTCGAGCTGTCCGGAATAGGGCTCGTTGTCGCCGACCGCAAATCCGGCGCGCTGAAGCCGATCGATCAGCGGCTTGGCGAGGCGCCCGTCGCGGTCCCAGAGAACGCCGAGCTCCCAGGGACGGGCCCTGCCCTTCCAGACCGGCGTGAAACTGTGGATCGAGACCAGCGCCGGAACGATCGCCTTCCGTCGCGCTTCTGCGATCTCTTCTGCGATGCGCGCATGATAGGGCGCGTGGAACCGGGCGATGCGCGCCGCGATTTCGGCGGCGTCGGCGAACCTGTTGCCGGGCACGATGACGCCGTCCGAGATTTTCATCGCCAGCGTGGGATCGTCCTCGCCGCGATTGAGGTCGACGAGCAGGCGCGACCAGCGCGCCAGTATCGCAGGCGCGCCAAAGCGCGACGCGAGCGCCTTGGCGACCTCCCCCGCCCCGATGTCGTATGCGATGTGGCTGGCGAGAACCGACGGGGCGAGCCCCAGCCCGTCCATCTCCGGCGGCAGCGCGTTGGAGGCATGATCGCAGACAAGGATCAGCTTGGGATCGCCGGCCCCTGGCGCTAGATAGAGATACGGCTCATCGGTCATGGAAAAGCGATAATTGGGATTCATACGGGTGCGCGCAAGCGCAATGGCCAGTCGATGATCCGTCCCAAACCGTGGAACAGACGATCGCGCGCCGCCGCAATGGCGTTGCTGCTGCTCGTCGCCGCGGGGACGGAGGCCGAGGCGGGACTTACGATCTGCAACAAGGCCAAGCGCGCCGCCAGGGTGGCGCTCGGCCGCTTCGACGGGATCAGCTGGGTGAGCGAGGGCTGGTGGAACATCGCGCCCGGCGCTTGCGCCGCCTTGGTGAAGTCCCCGCTCGACGCGCGCTACTATTATCTTTACGGAACCGACGGCGCGGCGGGCGTGTGGGACGGCGACACCGCCTTTTGCACCTCGTCCAAGGACAAATTCGCGATCGTGGGACGCGCCGGCTGCGAGCGCCGCGGCTATGATCGCAACCGATTCTTCCGGATCGACACGGGCGACAGCCTCGACAAGGTGCAGACGCTGCAATGAGACGACGCCGCAAGACCAAGATTCTGGCGACCCTCGGGCCGTCCTCCTCCGACCCCGAGCGCATCCGCAAGCTGTTCGAGGCGGGCGCGGACGTCTTTCGCATCAATATGAGCCATACCTCGCACACCGCGCTGGCCACTCTGCGCGGCCATGTGCGCGCGCTCGAGGAGGAGATGGGCCGGCCCGTCGCCGTTCTCGTCGATCTTCAGGGCCCGAAGATTCGGCTGGGCGAGCTTCCCGGGGGGCGGCGCCTGCTGAAGGAAGGCGAGCGCGTGCGCCTGGTGCGCAAGGTCGCCTCCGACAACGACACCGACATTCCCATCCCGCACGCCGAAGTCTTCGCCGCGATGAAGCAGCAGCACAGCCTGCTCATCGACGACGGCCGCGTGCGGCTGCGCCTGTTCGGCGTCAAGGACGATTCCGCCGAGGCGTTCGTCGAGGTCGGCGGCGAGATCAAGGACCGCAAGGGCGTCAATATGCCCGACACGCTCCTACCCGTGCCGGCGATGACGCAGAAGGACCGCAGCGATCTCGACGCCGCGCTCAATCTGGGCGTCGACTGGGTGGCGCTGTCCTTCGTGCAGCGGCCGGA
This sequence comes from Rhizomicrobium sp., assembly GCA_035549135.1. Taxonomy (GTDB): domain Bacteria; phylum Pseudomonadota; class Alphaproteobacteria; order Micropepsales; family Micropepsaceae; genus Rhizomicrobium. Next base: position 7,802 of record DASZRM010000112.1, read on the forward strand.
GGACGTGGCGGAGCTGAAGAAGATCGTCGCCGGACGCGCCGGCGTTCTCGCCAAGATCGAAAAGCCGAAGGCGCTGGCGGCGCTGCCCGACATTCTCGATCTCGCCGACGCGCTGATGGTGGCGCGCGGCGATCTCGGCGTCGAGCTGCCGCTGGAGGCGGTGCCCGGCAAGCAGAAGCAGATCATCCGCATGGCGCGAAAGGCGGGAAAGCCGGTCGTCGTCGCCACGCAGATGCTGGAATCGATGGTCGCCTCGTCCACGCCGACGCGCGCGGAAGTCTCCGACGTCGCAAACGCGATCTTCGAAAGCGCCGACGCGGTGATGCTCTCGGCGGAGACCGCCTCGGGCCAGCATCCCATCGAGGCGGTGGCGATGATGGACCGCATCGCGGTCACCGTCGAGCAGGATCCGATGTATCAGGCCATCATCGACGCCCAGCGCACGCCGCCCGAGGCGACGACGCCCGACGCCATGATGGCGGCGGTGCACGAGGTGACCCAGACCATCCATGCGCGCGCCATTGTGTGCTGGACGACCTCCGGCTCGACCGCGGTGCGCGCGGCGCGCGAGCGCTCCGAGGCGCCCATCGTGGTGCTGACGCCCTCGATCGCCACCGCGCGGCGCATGTCGCTGGTCTGGGGCTTGCACAGCGTTCTGACCGAAGACGCGCACGACATGGACGACGTGGTCGAGCGCGCCTCGCGCCTGGCGTTTCAGGAAGGCTTCGCCAAGGTGGGAGAGCGCGTGGTGATCACCGCGGGCATTCCGCTCGGAACCCCGGGCAGCACCAACATGCTGCGCGTCGCCTTCGTGGGATCGAGCGCATCCTGAGCGATTTTCGTTTGCATGGAATCGGGCGATCCCGTTCAGGCCCGAAGCGCCGCAGCCCGCGCTAGATTCCCTGGCCTTCGACGTCGCGCTCGAGCTCCTTTGCGCGCTTGGCCGCGCCTTCGAGCTGCGGGTCGAGCGCCAGCGCGCGGCGATACATCTTGAGCGCGCCGGCCTTGTCCCCGTATTCCTCGAGCATGTCGCCGAGCTCGGTCATGGCCGCGAACTGGCGGGGATTGAGCGTGACCGTCTTCTGCAGCGAGATCATCGCCGCCTCGTCGTCGCCCTCGTCCGACAGAAGCTGCGCGCGCTCGTGCCAGGCCTCGGCGAAACGGGGCGAAATTTCGGTGACCGCGTCGAACAGCTTCCTGGCGGCGTCGCCGTCGCCGACGGCCATCGCCGCCGCGCCCCGCGCCATCAGCAGATCGACGGTCGGGCTGCCGGACTGTTCGAACAGCGCGAAGATGCGGTCTTCGATCGGCTTGGCCTCTTCGGGCGAGCCGGCCCTGGCGAGTTCCTGAAACAGCGCGTCCAGCGGCGACTTGCCGCGCGCGTGCTGAGGCTGCATCGGCGCGGCGAGCGCCGCGGCGCAAGCGAGCGAGAGAAAAAAGACGAGCGCGATGCGCATGGCGCGATCTTAGCGATGCGCGCGCGCCTTCGCCACAAAAGACGGCGCCGGTCCGCCCTCCGCCCAGTCGAGCAGCTCGACATAGTGAACGATCGGCGGCGCCTCGGACCCGGAGAGATGATGCAGGCAGCCGATATTGGCGCTCGCCGCCGCATCGGCTGAAAGCGCTCCGAGCGCGGCCAGCTTGCGGGCGCGCAACTCCGCGGCGAGACGCGGCTGAAGCAGCGAATAGCTTCCGGCCGACCCGCAGCACAGATGCTTCTCCGCCGGCTCGACCACCTCGAAGCCCGCCGCTTCGAGCAACGAGCGCCCCCGATCGGCGCGCCCGGCGCCGTTCTGCAGAGAGCAGGGCGCCTGCCAGGCGACGCGAAGCCGTCGCGGCGGCGTGACCGCTCGCGGCTCCGCCAGATCGAGCAGGTCGCGCGCCTTCGCCGCGAAGGTTGCGGCGCGCGGCGCCCACGCCGGATCGCCGGCGAAAAGATTGGCGAGGTCTTTCAGATGCGCCGAGCATCCGGTCGAGGTGATGAGGACGCCCTCGAACGGGCCTTCCCGCTCGAAGGCGGCGATGGCGCGCCGCGCCCAGGCCTTCGCTTCCGCCTCGCGGCCAAGATGATGGACGAGCGAGCCGCAACAGCCCGCGCCCATGAGCGGGACGAGCGCATAGCCTCGCCGGGCCAGAACCCGCGCCGCCGCCCTGTCGATCCCGGGCGCCAGCGCCTTCTGCACGCAGCCCGGCATCAGCGCGATGCGCCGCGCGGCCGCGTTCGGCGCCGGACGCGGCCCCGGAGGCGCCGCCGGACGCCGCTTCAGCCCCGCGCGCGCCATCGCTCCGAGCCGTCCGGGCAGGGCGCGGCCCAGCGGCGCCAGCGCCAATATCGGGCGCAGAACCGCCGGCCGCGTCATCGCCGCGGCGATGAGCCAGCGCAGGGCGCGGTCGGCCAAGGTCCGGCGATGCTCGCGCTCGATATGCGCCCTCGCCGCATCGACGAGGCGGGCGTAATCGACTCCCGACGGGCAGGCGGTCCGGCAGGCGAGACAGGAGAGGCAGCGGTCGACATGCAGCACGGTCTCGGGCGAAGGCGCGCCGCCCTCCTCCAGCATCTGCTGCATCATCGCGATGCGCCCGCGCGGCCCGTCGCGTTCGTCGCCGGTGAGCACATAGGTGGGGCAGGTCGCCGTGCAGATGCCGCAATGAACGCAATTGCGCAGATTGGCCTCGGCCGCCGCCAGATGCGGATCGGAGAGCTGTGCGGATGTGAAGTTCGTGCGCATCAGACCCCCTCGTACATACGGCCGGGATTGAAGAGGCCGAGCGGATCGAAGGCCGCCTTGACGGCGCGGGTCAGCGCCGCGCGCGCGGGCGGTTCGGGTGGAAACGGCGTCTCGGCAAGAGGAATGAGAGGCAGGGAATCCGTCTCGATGAAATCGCCGAACCTGCGCAAGATGGCGGCCTTCTCATCGAGCGCGCCTTCGAGGCGCACATAGGCCTTGCCGCCGGAATGGATCAGCGCCGTCGCCTCCAGCGGGCTCGCAGCGATCCTGCGCAAAATCGCGTCGTCCTCGGTTGCGAGCGCAAAGACCTTTTCCGCGCGCTTCGGAAAGACGCGGAAGGTGAGCTCCGTCATCGGTCCCAGCGTTCCCATCGCGCCGCACATCAGCTTGGGAAGGTCGAAGCCGGTGACGTTCTTCACCACCTTGCCGCCCGCCTTGTAGGCTTCGCCCACACCGTTCACCGCGCGAAAGCCGAGCAGATGATCGCGCGCGCGGCCGAAGCGAATCGCCGCCGGGCCGTTGGCGTTTGCCGAGATCGCGCCCCCGATGGTGGACGTCCCCGTCGATCCGAGCAGCCCGCGCCAGTCCTGCGGCTCGAAGCCCAGGCGCTGGCCTTTCGCGGCGAGCGCGCTTTCGATCTCGGCCAGAGACGCGCCCGGCCTCACCGTGACGATCAGCTCTTCGGGCTCATAGCCGACAATTCCGCTCAAGCCGGACAGGTCGAGCGTGTCGTCGCATTCGATAGGCCGGCCGAAGCCTCGCCGCGTGCCGCCGCCGACAATCTCCAGCCTGCGCCGGCGCTCGCGCGCGGCGCGCACGGCGTCCACGACTTCGCCTTCGCTCCGTGCGGAGACAACGCCCATCGATCTCGCGGCCCGGCCGGCTCCTCGTCCTTCGACTGGTTCTGATCGATCTTGCGCGGCGGCGCAATCTTTCGACTCCGCGCTTGCGCGCGCCGCTTCGTCAGACGGCGACGCAAAGCTCCTTCAGTCCGCGGAAGAAGGGCATGGCGCGCCAGGCCGGCGGCGCCGAAGGATCGGCGAGACGCGCGCCGGGGAAGGCTTCGAAAAAGCGGGCGAGCGCGACCTGCGCCTCCAGCCGCGCCAGCGGCGCGCCGATGCAAAGATGCAGCCCGCCGCCGAAAGCCACATGCGGCGCGTCCTTGCGCGAAATGTCGAAGCGGTGCGGATCGGGGAAGGCCTGCGGATCGCGATTGGCCGCCCTCAGCGACGCGAAGAGCGACTGGCGCTGCTTCACCGGGCAGCCGCCCACCTCCATGTCGCGCGGCGCGATGCGGCCGGTGATGTCGACCGGGCTCTCATAGCGCAGAACCTCCTCCACCGCGGAATTGATCAGCTGGGGATCGGCTCTGAGCTTGGCGAGCTCGCCCGGATGGGTGAGGAAGAGGAAGATCGCATTGCCGATGAGATCGGTGGTGGTGAGGTTGCCGCCGATCAGAAGCCCCTGAAGATTGTTGGAGATTTCACCGCGGCTGAGCGGCGCGCCCTCGTCCTTGAGCTGCATCATGTCGCTGACGAGGTCGTCCCTGGGCGCCTTCGCGCGCTCCTCCATCAACTCGCCCATATAGACGGACAGCGCATTGGCCGAGCGCACGAAGGTTTTCGTTTCCTCTTCGCTGCGGAAGGGGTTGAGCCCCAGGATCGCCCCCTCGCTCCATTCGCGGAACTGGACAAGCCGGCTCTCGTCGACGCCCAGAATGCGCGCGATGACGTCGATGGGAACGCGCAGCGCGAAGCGGTCCATCGCATCGAAGCTCGGCTCGCGTCTGAGCGGCGCAAGCCACTGCTCCACAACGCCTTCGACCAGCGGCCTTGCCTTGGCTACGCGCTTGTAGAGCGCCTTGGCGAAGGGCGCGCGGATGCGCATGTGATCCGGCTCGTCCATCAGGAGAATGCCGGAGCGCAATTCGTCCTCGGGAATCTCCATGCCCTCGATGCGCTGCTCGACGAGGGCGCGCTGGATGAGCGCCGCTTCCTCGGCGCGCTCGGGCCCGCGCCACATGGTGGTGTCGGAGAGCACGCCGCGCACGTCGGCATGGCGGGTAAGGATGAAGGTCCCCGCCTGCGTGTCGCGATGGACCGGAGAGGCGCTGCGCAGCCGGTCGAGCAGCTTGTGCGGGTCGGCGCTGAAGTCGGGATTGAGCGGGGTCAGCTGGAAGACGCCGGGCAGGGGCCGATCGCTCATGGCGTTCACCTGACAGATTGTCAGAAAGAGCCTAGTACCGGAGCGCCGCCGAAGGAAGCGGCTTCCGCGCGCCCCTGCGCCGAAGACCTGCGCGGGTCCAAGCCCGAATTGCGCTAGGCGAGCGCCAGATCGACCGCCGCCATCGCATGCAGCGCCGTGGTGTCGAAGAGCGGAACGGCGGCGTCTTCGGGCCTGGCCAGCATCGGCAATTCGGTGCAGCCAAGGATGACGCCTTGCGCGCCGCGCGCGACGAGACGTTGCATGATCTCCGTAAGCGCCGCGCGCGACGAATCGAGAAACTGGCCACGCGCAAGTTCGTCGAAAACGATGCGGTGCGTCTCGGCGCGGTCGTCGGCGTCCGGCGTCAGGATCTCGATGCCGAATTTTTCCCTCAACCGGTCGGCGATAACCCCGCCCTTCTCCATCGTGTAGCGCGTGCCGATGAGGCCTGCGCGTCCGATTCCTTTGGATGCGATCGAATCGCCGAGCGGATCGGCGATGTGCAGAAGCGGCAGGGGAATTTCGCGCGCGATCTCGCCCGCCACCAGATGCTGCGTGTTGCAGCAGATCATCAGGAAATCGGCGCCGGCGCGCGCAAGGCCGCGGGCGGCTTCGATCAAGAGGCCCGCGATCTCGTCCCAGCGGTCCGCCGTCTGCAGGGCGGCGATCACGTCGAAATCGAAGGAGTGCATCACGATCTTCGCCGAATGCACGCCTTTCAGCCGCCGCTGCGCCTCGCGATTGACGAGCTGGTAGTAGACGGTGGTGGATTCCCAGCTCATCCCGCCCAGCATGCCGATGGTTTTCATGCGCGGACCCTAGGACCCGAGCAGGCCCGCGAGCAGCCTTTCGCACTCCGCGTCAGCCATGCCGTCGATGCATGACGGACGGAAATGACGCTGGAACGCCTTGATCGTGTCCTGAATGGTCCAATCGACTTGCGGCGGCGCCCCGTATCCGAAGCGCGCGAGACCCGAGGCAAAATCGCCTGACGGCGCGCGGGGCGCCGGCCAAATACCGATACCGGATTGGGCAAGACGCTGCCACGGAAACAGCTCGCCGGGATCGAGCTTGCGCGACGGCGCCACGTCGCTGTGGCCGACGACGCGGGACGGCGCGATGGGATGGCGCGAAAGAATTCCCCGCGCCAGCTCGACCAGGGCTTCGATCTGCGCCTCGGCGAAGGGGATATAGCCGAACGCGTGCCCGGGATTGACGAGCTCGATGCCGATGGAGCGCGCGTTCACGTTGCGCTCGCCCGCCCAGTACGACGCGCCGGCGTGCCAGGCTCTCAACTCCTCCGGCACATGGGCGTAGACGGTCCCGTCGCGGTCGACGGTGTAATGCGCGCTCACTTTCGCCGCCGGATCGCAAAGACGCGCCAGCGCCTCCTCGGCCGTCTTCATGCCGGTGTAGTGGAGCACGAGCATGTCGACGCGCGCGGCCCCGCGCGAATCGCGATTGGGCGAAGGACGCTGGATCGGTCTCACGACTTGTCGGCGAGCTTGCGCGCGGGAACCGGCGCGAGGCAGATGTCGAGGATGGGCGGAGGCTGGCGCACATAGAACCCCGGCGCCGGATTCTTCTTCTTCGCCTTCCATTCGGCGAAGGCCTTCGTGTCGGTGCGCATCACCTCGTAACGCGGCCGCTCCGCCTCAGGCAGGTCGGAGGCGAGCTTCATATAGGTAATCGGATCCCGCTTCGCCTTGTCCGCGATCACGCCGTTGTCGACCGTCGGATCGCCGCGCTCGAGCTTCTGAAGATACTGCATCCCGTCGATGACGCGGCCGAAGGCGGTGAGATTGCGGTCGAGCCGCCGCGGCGCCTCGCCGATCACGATATAGAATTCGGTGGTCGCCGTGTCGGCCTCGTTGTCGCGCGCGAAGGCGAAGGTTCCGGGGCAATGGATGATCCATTCGGTCTTGCTCTTCGGATCGCGGCCGACCGGAAAGCCGTCGACATGGCCTACCTGTTTCGCGAACAGGTCGGGCGAGCCGAGCGGGGTGAAAGGCGTATCCTTGCCCCAGGGCCGCTCGAACTCGGCCTTGAGCTTCGGCCAGGCCTTCTCGGTCTTCGGGTCCTTCGGCTTTCCTGCGGTCGAGGCCGTGTCTTCGCCCGCTCCGCCCTGCGCCACGAACCCGTCGATGACGCGATAGAATGTGAGACCGTCGAAGAAGCGCGCGCGCGCCAGCGCCTTCATGCGCTCCGCATGACGCGGCGCAAACTTCGGCGACAGCTCCACGGCGACCTCGCCATATTTCGTGCCGATCAGGAGCAGATTGTCCGGGTCGACCGGCCGCCAGTCGGAAGCCCCGTCCGCGGCCCTGGCCGCGACCATGCAAAGGCCCATCGCGAATCCCGCCGCCACAACCCGTTTCATCGCCTTCGCCTCCGCCCGCCCGTTCGCGCAGAACCCCTATCAATCCGAGGCCCCAAACGGCAAGCGCCGGCCCCGCAATGCCGGGACCGGCGCCGCCGAACGCTTGAGAGGCCTAAAGAGAGGCCGGCTCCTAGTTGTGGATCAGCTCGTAGACGGTGTTGTCGCCGTGCTGCTGGGTGAAGAAGCCGCGCGCCCCGATCAGGCCGGCTGGCGTGCCGTACTGGTCGCGCTTGATCCGCTCGCCGTTGAAGACATGGACGCCGGTCGGCTCATTGTCCTCCTGGCCGTCGCCCGAGGCGCTGGCGTCGCGGCCCTGCGCCAGAACGCGCAGCGGCGAGGCGATGGCGGTCAGCGAATAGGCCCAGATGGAATCGAGCGCGTCGAGCTGGTCGTGCAGCGTGTCGCCGCGGTCTTCGCCCACTAGGATGGTGTTGCTGTCGCCGAAGGTGATGTTGTCGAAGGAGTTGTGCGTGGCGTCGCCGAGAACGATCGCGCTCACCTGCCCGTTCTGCTGCTTCTTGTCGAGGCTGAGCTTGAAGATCGCACCGAACGCGCCGCGCTGCTGCAGCTCCGGAACGCCGCCGGAGAGATTGTTGGTGTCGCCCGTCACCGTGAAATAGAAGGTGCGGAACGTCCCGTCTGGCGCGAAGGCGCCGTTCTCCGGACGCTTGAACGGCGTGGCGCCCGCGTTGCGCGCCGCCAGATTGCAATCGAAGTCGTCCGAGCCGCCGGCGGTGTCATGCACCGTCACCCAGCGCGTCGGGAAGGACGCGCCGCTATGCAGCTCGATCTGCTTGGGCGACCACACGTCGTCGAAGGCCTGCTGGTCGGAATCGCCGCCGAAGACAAGCGGAGCGCCGTCGACATAGACCTGCAGCGCTTCGAGCCTGCCGCCCTTGCTCAGATCGTGAGAGTTGTAGGGGACGAACCGGTAGACATAGGAATTGGGCTGGCGCGCCACCTTGTTGGGGCCGTTGGGATCGTTGGGATCGTTGCTCACGCCCTTGCCGCCCGTGTCCTCGACGAGATAGACGCGGCCCTTGTTGTCGACGTGGATGCCTTCGAGGCCGCAGCGCCCGATGCTGCCGTAATGCGTCGTGACGCTGGCCGGCCAGTCCATGGAAACCTCGAACACGCCGCCCGTCGTAGAGCCCGCTTCCTGGGCGAACAGCATCGATCTGGTGAAGGGATCGTAGGTCGAGCCGTCGATGCTGTTCAGATGCGTCAGCCCGTCGCCGCCGGCGGGCGTCAGGAGGGTGATGCGATGCGACGGGTCTTTGACGTCCAGATTGATGCGCGTGACATAGGCCTTGTCGGCGCCGTTCTCGTGGCCCTGGATCAGGAAGTGATGGCCGTAATTGTACTTGGGCGTCGGGCCTTTGACCTTGCCGTCGTCGACCAAATAGAAGTTCTGGTCCGGCTCGGTCGGCGTGCCGTCCGAGAGCCGCCCGAACGAGGTCATCGGGCCGGACGGATTCTCGAGCGGATCGGTTCCGACCGCCAGTTGCGTCGCGGTGAAATCGGAACTGAGCGCATTGGCGGGCGAACCCTCGGCGAGATTGGCCGCGGCGACGCCATTGACGAAGGGTCCTATGCCGTCCGCCCATGCGGCGGCGGGGACGCAGACGATCGCCGCGGCCAGAAGTCGGGACTTGGTCGTGAATTTCATTTCGACGATTCTCCTCGATTGCGAGCCGGCCTGTCGCTGCGGAGCGGACGCGCCGCCCGCTCGCCCGCCGGCGCGCGCGTAGGTAAGGTGCGGCCATGACAGGCGCGCAAAGAAAAGGCGACGCGGCCGATACGGTTTTGTGTTCGCGCGGTGACCGCACGCGATGACGACGCTCGCGCCGCCGGACAGCGAGGCCGTCGAACGCGCCAATCCGCGCGCGCTGCCGACGCTGCTGGCGGTGATCTTCGTCAATCTCGTCGGCTTCGGGATCGTGGTGCCGCTGCTGCCGTTTTACGCGCGCTCGTTCCAGGCGCCGGCGTGGCAGGTGGCGCTGGTCTTTTCCGCCTACGCCATCGGCGCCTTCTTCGGCGAGCCGTTCTGGGGCCGGCTGTCCGACCGCATCGGCCGGCGGCCGATTCTCATCAGCACCATCGTCGGCAACTGCCTTTGCTATCTCGCCCTCGCTTTCGCGCCCGACGCCTGGAGCGCCTTCGCGGTTCGTCTTCTGGGCGGGATGGCGAGCGGCAACGCCTCGGTCATCCAGGGCTATATCGCCGACGTGACGCCCGCAGGCCTGCGCGCCACGCGGCTTTCCTATCTCGGCGCCGCCTACAATCTCGGCTTCATCGTCGGCCCGGCCCTCGGCGGCCTGCTCGCAAATCCGGGCGCAGGCCATGCGGGCTTTCGCATTCCGCTGATCGTGGCTGCGGGACTGTCGGCGGCGTGCGCCATCGGCATCGTTCTTTTCGTGAAGGAGAGCCGCAGGCGCGGCCATGACGGCGAGGCGGCGCAGGGCCGCTGGGCGGCGGCGCGCGCGGCCATCGCCCACCCGGTGATCGCGCGGCTGATGCTCGTCACCTTCCTAGCGGGCTCGTCCTTCATGGGAGTGGAGTTCATTTTTTCGCTGTGGAGCGCGGCGCGGTTTCATTGGGGCGCGCGCGAAGTGGGGCTCGCCTTCGCCGTGGTGGGGCTCGCCGCCGCCTTCGCGCAATTCGCGCTGACCGGGCCCCTGTCGCGGCGTTTCGGCGAGGGCCGCGTTCTGGCGGCGGGGATGGCGCTCGCCGCGGTCGCCATGGCGCTTCAGCCCTTCTCGCGCGGCGCCTGGATCACGATTCTGCTGGCGCTCTCCGCCCTCGGCCAGTCCGTCGCCTGGCCCAATGTCGGCGCGCTCATCTCGCGCAACGCCGACTGGCGCCATCAGGGCCAATATCAGGGATTGAACAACGCGGTGGCCGCGCTGGCGCGGCTCGCTGGCCCTTTCGCCGCCGGCCTGGTTTTCGCCAATATCGGCCTCGACGCGCCCTTCGCGCTGGCCGCACTGCTGGTTGCGCCGGCGATGGCGCTCGCCCTCGCCGCGCGCCCGGAGACGGAGCTCGGGCGAAATACGGCCGGGTCGCAGGAATAGGAGCCGGCGCCCGTGCGTCTAGGTCATGGCGGCCAGCGCAAACGGCTCCGGCGGAAGAGGCGATCGGGAATGTACCATTCAAGACGCATCCCCTCCGTCGACCTCGCTCCCCTGCTTCCGGCCGGGGCCGCAATTGCGCTGGCGGCCGCATTGCTGGTTTCGACGCAAGCGGCGGCGGGGCCCCAGGGCCCCGGCCTCGGCGCGGTTCTGACGACCAGGGATGGCGGCCAGATCTTCGGCTTCGACATCGATCAGGCCGGCGACGACGGCGTTCTGGCGAGCGCCCAGACCGTCGACGCGGATGGCGACGTGCGCGTCTCGGTCGAAGTCTTCGACCAGAACACGGGAAAGATCACGAAGTCCTTCGCCAGATATGAAGGCCGCCGCAACGAATACGGCGTCGATGGAATCTTCGCCGGAGACGTCGCGCTGATCACCCACTACGTCACGCCCAAGGATTCGATCTTCGCCAAGCGCAAGTACAAGATGATGAACCCCGTCGCCGCGGGCAAATTCACCGGAGACTGGACGCCGCCGGTCAAGGACGCAGACGTGCTCGAATGGGCGGAGAACCAGGCGACGTCGACGAGCGTGCTCTATGCGATCGCGCTCAAGAAGCAGGACGATCCGCTTCTGCTCGTCTCGGACATCGCGGCGAATCTCTTCACCAACAAGATCGATCTCGACCCGGGCCTGTTCGGCATTCAGAACGGACCGAAGCTGGCCCAGTTCACCGCGAAGAACCAGGCGGTGCTGGCGCTCTCCCCCGACGGAGGCGCGGTCGGCGGGGAGCCGCCGATCAATGTCCTCATCGACCTCGACACCGGCGCCCAGACGCAGTTCAACGGCTACAACAACGGCTTCTTCCACGCCGGCTATGTCAACGGGCTCGCCGTCGATCCCGACACCGGGATCGCCGCGACGACGACCGAGCTCAATTCGCAGGTGGAATTCTACGACCTCAAGAACAAGACGGGCCTGACCTTCGCCCAGTTGCCCTGCACCGACGATGTCGATCAGACCAATAGCGGCTCGGGCGTCGCCGTCGATCCGGTCAACAAGCTGTTCCTGGTGACCGACCAGTTCTATTGCGACGGCAGCCAGGGCGGCGCCATCGTCGTCTATGACGAGACGGGCGCGTTCGTCGAGACGATCACAGGCTTCAATTTCGCGATCGGAGAACCCGCGCCCGCCCTCAACCCATCCAAGCGCATGGGCTGGGCCTTCTCGGGGCCCAAGGGCTTCAGCCAGCTTCAGCAATTCTTCTACTGATCGCGCCGGCGGTTCGCGCGTTTTGCCCGAGACGGGCTAAGCTTTCGCCGGGAGGCCGCCATGCGCCAGGCGACGCGCGACATGACCTTTGACAAACCCAAGGCTAGGGCTTGTGGCACGGGTAAACAGTCGCGGCTGCTAAAAACACTGCATCGTAATCGCCAAGGCCTTCTGTCTCAGGGTGCCTAGCAAGCCACCTCCCAAGATTTGGAATCCAGATATCCCTCTCGGAAGTCGGATGGTTATCTCGCGGCCAGCACACGACCGGAAGGTTGGCCGTACTAGACGGACGCGGGATAAGAACGTCTGCAATCCGATACGTGCAGTCGCCATCAATATCCTTGCCTTTTCCACAGGCTGCATGAAGGCTCATGGGCGGGGCCGACTGACGCGTATCGACTGGAACGGTGGACACAGAAGCCGCGAGGGCTAGCGTCAAGATCATTTTCGCGCCTTCGGCTTCGCCTTCGCGATCTTCCCCAGCTTGGCCTCAAACCGGGCCTTGTCCTCGTCCGCGCCTAGGCGCTTGGCCACGGCCTCGAAATCCTGCGGGAGATTATTCTCTGTTTTCTGTTTTTTCTTTTTGCGCATGGAAGCTTTCCAAAGAAGCAAACATATCAATCTGCGCGTCTTGAGGTGGCAGCGGTAAATCCGCGAGCTTAACGACCTTCATGTTTATGCCCTTCGCAAAAGCTGCGATGCCAGCATCATCGGAATAGATCGTGTCTGCGCCACACACTCTCGCTATGGCCACGATCTGACGATCATATTTCACCTTTGCCCACGTAGCAGCGGAATCCCCCCGCTTGTTTGTCGACTCCAGCGCCTTTCTAGTCATTGCCGCCACTTCTATGGCGGCCCTTGTATCGAACGGCTCAATCCTAAAGACGGAGTACTTTTGGAGTGTCTCAATTATTTTCTGGGAAGCCGCTTGGCCCGCTTTGACAAGAATTTCACTCAGCGCAGGCGTCGGAATAATGATCTTGGTTTTCGCTTTATCAAGTCTACTGACTAGAAACTCGATGCGCTCTTTTGGCTTCTCTATCTGGACTCCATTCGGCCCGGAAGGAACGAGGGTTCCGGGCCGAAGCATGAGCAACAAATTTGTTGCGTCAATGCACTCCATTGCCCTTCTTCCCCGGGCCGTGGCGCAATTCTTCTATTTCAGAATAAGACGCATCGTTCAATTCGCTCGGAATTGCTCGTAACGCTGTCAATGCGTCGCTTAGTGGTGCATCACTGAGCGGCTCAAAGCTTTCAACTTTGAAATCTTCAAGGGTCCAGTTTCCGTCATCATCTCTGTTCCATCTTCCGCGACCGAATAGCCGAACAGGTTCAAACAAGCGATGCGCTAGCTCCTTCGCAATGGAGCGCGTTGTATAGCAACCGCTTAATTGCCGACCTTGATAATCGAGCCGGATATGAACGGTTTCGTCCTTTCCGCCGATGGAATTCACTACACCATCAATAGAGCCATGTTGGCGAATAGCCATGAACTTCTCGGTTGCATCGAGCCGTCCGGGGAAAACCAGAATCGTTGCCGTCTGCTTTTTTGCACGCAAATCTCCAACGGCATTGTCTTCGCGCAATAGCTTATTGATCGCGTTAAATGCCCGCATAGCTTCCTGCGTACCATCGCCACGACGAACTGCAGCTGTGCGCTCGGAAACCTTTGGAACTGCCTCTTTCTCGACGGCATGAACAATGACAGTGCTGCCACGCTCTAGGCGGCGGAAATGAACAGATGCGCTTTCGCCGAGCAGGGCCGCTAGCTCGCCCATGTACACGGCGAGGCGAGTCATCGGAATCTTGTCCGGACTATAGGCGTCAATCCGAAACCGATATTCGGTTTCACCGGCCATTTGTCGCTTTGTCTTCCTCGGCATGAGAAACGGTAGCTCAAGTTGGCGCGGCTCTAGGACGACGCCGCTAACGAGTCCTTATATAACAACCGCTTTCCTTTTGCACCTTTTATGGCCGTATCCATACGCGCCACATCGTTCACGCCTTTGGAGACGCGGTGGTTATAGCGAAAATCAAATTCGGCCAGATACCGAGGCAGGTGCTTTTCATCGCAGTGCTGGTACACGGCCTTCATGCCCTTCTTGAACAGGCTGAAATAACCCTCGCAGGTGTTCGTGTGCGCTTCGCCGCGCACATATTTTTCCTTGGAATGATCGAATGTCTCGTGATCGGCGTAGGCCCCGAACGCATAGCGATAGTACGCGGCCTGGGCCGTCATGATCCGCGCCTCACGGGCCACGTTCTTGTCGATGATGCGAAGCAGAGTGTCTTGGCGAAGGTTCTGAATGACCGTGCTTTTGGCTTGACCAGTCTCGCGGTCGATCAACGTCAGAACTTTCATCTTCGGCTGGCCATGCAGAGACGGGTCACACTTGCGGCGACGGCAGGACAGGAACGTCTCGTCGCTTTCGACCGCACCGCCACC
>DASZRM010000113.1:0-19020 GCA_035549135.1 Rhizomicrobium sp.
AACGCCGGATCGCGCATGGCGGCCACTTTCGCCGCCAACGGCTTGTCCTTGATCGCGGCAAAAGCTTCATGCGCCACGAAGGGATTGAGCGTGCCCTGCAATCCGAGCAGCAATCCGATGGGCCGCGGCGCCACCTGCCCCTTGATCGGCAAGCCGTCCCGGTTCGCGCCTTCGATCATGGCGAGAAGGCCCTTCCAGCCATCCGCCCAGCTTCCACCCTGCGCCAGCGAGAACGACAGAGGCCGCCCGCTTTCCCTAACCAGATCGCGCAACATGTTGAATTCCGTCTGCGCATCAGGCGCGTTGAAGTCCGACAGCAGCTCGATCACGCCACTGCCTGCATCCTTCATGCCCATGGCGATGCCCATGAGTTCGGCCTTCGTCGCGCGAAGGCTCGGCGTGGGATCGCCTTTCACCGTGCGATGGTTCAGCGAGCGGGAGGTGGAAAAGCCGATGGCGCCGGCGCGCATGGCCTCCGCCGTCAGCGCGCGCATCTGCGCGATGTCGGCTTCCGTCGCCGGTTCCAGCTTCGCGCCGCGTTCGCCCATCACATAGACGCGCAGCGCGCCATGCGGAAGTTGCGCCGCGATATCCATGTCACGCGGCCGCGCGTCCACCGCATCCAGATAGTCGCCGAACGAATGCCAATTCCATTTTAGGCCTTCGTTCATCACCGCGCCGGGAATGTCCTCAACGCCCTCCATCAGCTCCACGAGGCGTTCGCGATCGGCCTCGCGCACAGGCGCGAAACCGACGCCGCAATTGCCCATCACCGCCGTGGTCACGCCATGCCAGCTCGACGGCTGAAGCCGAGAATCCCATGTCGCCTGGCCGTCGTAATGGGTGTGGATGTCCACGAAGCCCGGCGTGACGAGCAGGCCCTTGGCGTCGATCTCTTCCGTACCTTTGCCGGACACCTTGCCGACGGCGACGATCTTTCCATCCCTTACTGCAACATCAGCCTCGCGCAGCGCAGCACCCGTGCCATCGGCCAGATTGCCGTTCCGGATGATGAGATCGTATTCAGCCATCACACACTCCTAGCCAAGACGCGCCAGCGCGCTCATCACCTGATCGGTCTTCTCAATCGTCACCATGTGACCCGCTTCCGGGATCGAAACCAGCTCCGCGTTGCGGATGCCCTTCTTCCAGGCCTGTGCATAGACCGGCGGGATGAGTCGGTCGCTGTCGCCCCATATCAGAAGTGTCTTCGCCTTGATGCGATAGAGGCGGGACGACAATCCGCGCTCCGGAATCGGGAACAATATCTTGCCGGCCATGCCGAGCTGGCGCGCATTGGTCACGAGAAAGCCTTTCAGCCATTCCGGATCGTCGATTCGCGTGTTGGCGGTGAGCAGGGCCGCGCCTTGCGCTGCGTCGTGAAACAAAAGGTTCGGATATTCATACGGCATCGTCGCAAACAGATCGGGGATGGGATGATCGTCCATCCACAATCCGGCCGGCGCGATGAGACCGAGCCGCGAGGTATCGTGCGGCGCAATCGCCGCCATCTCCGCCGCGATCATGCCGCCCATGGAATGACCGACAAGGATCGGGTCTTTCAGCCCCAGCGCATCGACCACATCCGCCGTATGCAATGCGAAGTCGAGCATGTCGCGGATTTCGTGACATTCCTCGCTGTCGCCATAGCCGGGCAGCAGCGGCGCATAGAGATGATATTTCTGCGAGAGCTTCTCCAGCAGCGGATCGCCCGGTAAGACACCGCCCGCCCCATGCAGGAACACCATCGGCGTTCCCGTGCCGCCTTCGTAATAACGAACCGGAACGCGCGGCGCGGCGACGGTTTTGAGGGTCAGCGTCATCTTCATTCCCCCGCCATCATCGGCGCGGCGTTCACCTTGGGCAGGCTGCCGGGCTTCGCCTGGTTGGGGATCGGGTGGCACCAGAAGCGTTCATCGTCCGCGAATTCCGGGAAGAAGTGGCGCAGTTTCGGCATCACCTTCTCGGCGAAGAGCTGCGTGGAATACATCGCCTTCTCTTTCGGCATATCACCCACATGCATCAGGCAGAAGATGTTGCCGACGCGCAGCGTCTTGATCAGGTCTTCCATGCGCTGGCGCACGGTCTCCGGCGATCCGGCGATGACATGACCACCTTCGATCAGCTCTTCCCAGGTGACGTTCGCATAGCCCTTCGGAGGCGCGTATTGCGAGAGCGCGCCGGTCTGGATCGTCTTGATAGTGCGATAACCCGGCGCGTCCGCGAAGCCCGGAAACACATGCAGGCAGCGATTATAGAAATAAAGAATGTGCTTCTCGTAGAGCCTGCGCGCTTCGGCGTCGGTCTCCGCCACACAGATCGTCTGCGCGAAACCGGCGCGATAAGGCGAGTTGTCCGGCGCGCCGCGCTCTTCCACCCGCCGCCAATACCCGTCCATCAGCGCCTTGGCGCGCAGATAACCGCTGAACGAGAGGTAGGAATAGGAATAGGTATTGTCGATGCAGAAATCATACGTCTCGACGCTGCCGCCGCCGGGAATATGGATCGGCGGCGGGTTCTGGATCGGGCGGGGCCAGATGTTCACATGGCGCAGCTTGGTATAGCGGCCGTTCCACGCGAACGGGTCGGGTTCGCTCCATGCCTTGCGGATCAGATCGTGCGCTTCCTGATATTTTTCGCGCGTCAGCGCCGGAATCTGGCCGTAGCAGTAATTGGTGTCCATCGACGTGCCGACGGGAAAACCCGCCACGAGGCGCCCGCCGGAAATGCAATCCAGCATCGCGAACTCTTCGGCCACGCGCACCGGCGGATTGTAGAGCGCGATGGAATTGCCGAGGACGACCAGACCCACATCCTTCGTGCGCCGCGCCAAACCCGCCGCGATGATATTCGGCGAGGGCATGATGCCGTAACCGTTCTGGTGATGCTCGTTCACGCCGATGCCGTCGAAGCCCAGCGTGCCCGCGTATTCCAGAAGGTCCATATAGGTGTTGTAGACTTCGTGGCTCCTGGCCGGATCGAACAGGTTCTGGTCGATGTCGACCCACACCGAGCGGTTCTTCTCCCGGAAGTCGTCCGGCAGATAGGGCCACGGCATCAGGTTGAACCAGGTGAATTTCATGGCGTCGCTCCCGGCGGCCGGCGCTTTGCGCTCTTGCCCGCGCGCAATCCTGATGAATTGTCAGTACCTTGGCAATTCGCCGCCCCTTGAGCGCCTTCCTCATCCACGCTGCGGCCGTCCGGCGGTTGACGGCGGTTCCAGATCGAGCGACAAAAGGCCAGGATGAGAACGATTCTCAAATCGACGGCCCTGCAATTCGCCCTAGTGGCGATAGTCCTGCGCGCGCTTCTGCCGGCGGGATGGATGCCGGTGGCGTCAGGCGCGAGCGATGGGCCGCTTGCGATCTGCACCTTGCATGGTCCGGCCCACCTTTCGCCGGCGGGAAAGAGCGCAAACCACGAACCGGCCGCTCGGTTCTGTCCCTTCGCGACCGCAGCGCATATGGCGGGACCGGCGCTCGCGCCGCCGGCGCCGCTTCCGGCCGCGACAGCCATCTTCGCGCGCAAGGCCGAGTGGCGTCGCATTCATTTCGCCCAGGTCCCGCGGCGAACGAACGAAGCGCGCGCGCCGCCCGCTTTCGCCTGAGATTGCGATCCGTCTCTCGCATTCGCCTGCGGGCGGATGCGCGTCCTCATCTCATGCGAAAGCAAGATCATGTATTTTCGATTTCCGAAATCCGCGCCGGCGCTTTTCGCCGTGGCGCTCGCCGTTCCCGCATCTGCGCAGGCCTGCGCCTGCGGCTGCTCCATCTTCGATGTCGGGACGTCATCGCTGCTGCCGTCGGGCCTCGGCACGACGCTGTTCCTCGAATACGACTTCCTCAACCAGACGACCAACTGGAGCGGGGGCAGCGCCGCCCCCGGCTCGGCCAACGACGACAAGAAAATCCGTTCCGACTATGTCGTGCTGGGCGTGCAGCACATGTTCAGCGCCGACTGGGGCGTGATGGCGAAGCTGCCCTTCACCCATCGCGGCTTGCTGAGCGCGGATTCCGGCACGCCGGAGGAATTCGACCACACCTCGCTCGGCGATGCGCGGATCATGGTGAGCTATTCGGGCTTTTCCTCCGACGGCTCGACCGGCGTGATCGGCGGCGTGAAACTGCCCACCGGAGATACGGGCGCGGCCGGCTTCGAGGCCGACACGCAGAACGGAACCGGAAGCACCGATGTCATGCTCGGGGCGTACCATACCGGCCCGCTGACGGCCGACGGCCGCTTCAGCTATTACGGCCAGGCGATGTGGGAACACGAAATCGCGACTCAGAACCGCTACGCACCCGGCGGCGAACTCAACGGCGCGCTCGGCGTGTCCTATGCGGGATGGACCGTGGGGAATGCGCTGATTTCGCCGCTATTGCAGGCTATTCTGTCGGTGCGCGGGCGAGACGGAGGCGCTGCAGGCGATCCGGCGAACACCGGCTATACGCGCGTGCTCGTCTCGCCCGGCGTCAAGGCGGATTTCGGAAGCTGGAAGCTTTATGGCGACGCCGAAGTGGCGCTGGCGCAGACAGTGAACGGCGATCAGCTCGTGGCGCCTGTCGCCTTCAAGCTTGTGGCGAGCTACGCGCTGTGAACAATGAGGACTCCATGATGCGATCCCTGTTTCTGGGCGTCTGCGCGTGCGCGGCGCTTGTCATGCCGGCGCTCGCCGGAGGTTTAGACGCGGAGGTGTCCGACGCCTGGTTCCGGGCGCTGCCGTCCAACCTTCCGGCAGGCGGCTATTTCACGCTGCGCAACAAGGGCGCGGCGACGCTGACGCTTACAGGCGCCGCCTCGCCCGCCTGCGGTATGCTCATGCTGCACAAATCGGATGAGTCCGGAGGAATGTCGCGTATGGACGATGTTCCGTCCCTCGAAGTTCCTCCCGGAGGCGCGATCGCATTCGCGCCGGGCGGATATCATCTGATGTGCATGAATCCGAGCGCAGCGATGAAACCGGGCGCGTCGGTCAAGGTTACGTTCGCGTTCAAGGACGGTTCGACGCTCGCGGCCGATTTCACTGTGCGCAACGCAGCGGGAAAATAGAGCGGCGAATACCGACGCCGCGCCCGGGAACTATCCACCGAAAGCCCGCGGGCGCGCCCCCATCCGCGGTTGACCGGGGGATAGTTTCAGATGAAACTATCTGGGCGGCCACCCCACGAGCGACCATGACTCAAATCTCGCAAAATCTTTGGGACAATCCGATCGGTACGGTCGGTTTCGAGTTCGTCGAATACACCGCCCCCGACGTGAAGGCGCTGAGCGGTTTCTTCGAGCGCATGGGATTTCGCGCCGTCGGAAAGCACCGCTCCAAGAACGTCACGCTCTACCGCCAGGGGGACACCAATTTCGTCGTCAATGTCGAGCCGGACAGCCATGGCGCGCGGTTCGCCAAGGCCCATGGACCCTCCGCCTGCGCGATGGCCTTCCGGGTGAAGGATGCGGCGTTCGCCTATCGCAAGCTGATCGAGCTGGGCGCCAAGCCGTTCCCCAATCAGGTCGGCCCGATGGAACTGAACATCCCGGCCATCGAGGGCATCGGCGGCAGCGCCATCTATCTCGTCGACCGCTACGGCGAGCATTCGATCTACGACGTCGATTTCGTGCCCACCGATCCGGCGCAGGGCTTCGCGCACGAAGGCGCCGGGCTGACTTATATCGATCATGTCACGCACAACGTCTATCGCGGCAACATGGACAAGTGGGCGGGCTTCTACGAGAAGCTCTTCAACTTCAAGGAAATCCGCTACTTCGACATCGAGGGCAAGCTCACCGGCCTCAAGAGCCGCGCCATGACGAGCCCTGACGGCAATATCCGCATCCCGATCAACGAGAGCTCCGACGACAAGTCGCAGATCCACGAATATCTGGAGGAGTACAAGGGCGAAGGCATCCAGCACATCGCGCTCGCGACCGATGCGATCTACGACGCGGTCGAGACGCTGCGCGCCAAGGGCGTCGAGTTCCAGGATACGCCCGACACCTATTACGAACGCCTCGACAACCGCATCAAAGGCCATGGCGAGGACGTGCCTCGCCTGAAACGCGACCGCATCCTGATGGACGGCGAAAAGGGAAATCTGCTCTTGCAGATCTTCACCAAGAACGCCATCGGACCGATCTTCTTCGAGATCATCCAGAGAAAGGGCAATCAGGGCTTCGGCGAAGGGAACTTCAAGGCGCTGTTCGAATCCATCGAGCTCGACCAGATCCGCCGCGGCGTTCTCAAGGACACGACGGCCGGAGCGCATTGATGGCGAAGAACTGGATCGAATTTCCCCTGCGCGAAGGCGAAACCTCGCGCCAGGCCCATGCCGACCTTCCGCGCGGAACCTATGAGCGCGAGATCGGACGCGACGGCTTCTTCGGGCCGGCGACGCACATCTATCACAAGCATCCGCCGACCGGCTGGAGCGATTTCGAAGGCCCGCTTCGACCACGCGCCTTCGATGCGGTGAAGGCGGCGAGAGAACCGACCAACCGGCCCTACCGGGGCGCACTCCTGCTTTCCAACGCCGCCTGCCGCATTGCCATCTGGCGGGTGGCGGAGGCGATGCCCCATCTGGAGCGCAATTCGGACGGCGATGTCCTTCTCTTCATACATCGCGGCGAAGGCGATCTCTTCTGCGATTTCGGCCACATGACCTATCGCGAGGGCGATTACATCCTGCTTCCGCGCGGGACGATGTGGCGGCTGGAACCGAAAGAGGAAACTGTGTCGCTCCTGATCGAGGCGACCAACGGCAGCTACAAGCTTCCCGAGCGCGGCATTCTGGGCGCCCATGCGCTTTTCGATCCGGCGGCGCTCGAGACGCCCAAGCTCGACGAGGCGTTCCGGGCGCAGCGCGACGGCGAGTGGAAAGTCGAAGTCAAGCGGCGCGGAGAGATTTCGACCATCGCCTACCCCTTCAATCCGCTGGACGCGGTGGGCTGGAAGGGAAATCTATCGGTAGTCAAGCTCAACTGGCGCGACATCCGCCCGGTGATGAGCCACCGCTATCATATTCCGCCGAGCGTGCATTCGACATTCGTCGCCGACCGCTTCGTGGTCTGCACCTTCGTGCCGCGACCGATCGAAAGCGATCCCGGCGCGCTGAAGGCGCCGTTCTACCATTCGAACGACGATTACGACGAAGTGATCTTCTATCACCAGGGCGAGTTCTTCAGCCGCGACAACATCCATCCGGGCATGGTGACGTGGCACCCGAACGGCTTCACCCACGGCCCGCATCCGAAAGCCTTCGCCGCCGGCGCCAGGGCCGCGAAGACGATGACCGACGAGGTCGCGGTGATGATCGATGCGCGCGATCCGCTCGACATCGCCGAAGCGGCGCAATCGACCGAGGATGCCGGCTACGTCAGAAGCTGGATGCCGAAATGAAATTGGCTTCTCTCAAATCCGGCCGCGATGGGGAACTCGCGATCGTCAGCCGCGACCTCAAGCGCTGTGTCAGCGCCGGCCACATCGCGCCCACGCTGCAGCACGCGCTCGACCGCTGGAGCGAAGCCGCGCCGCGTCTGGCGCAAGTGTCCGAGCTTCTGAACGAGGGCGACATCTCCGGCCAGCAGCCGTTCGATCCCAAAGCCTGCGCCTCGCCTTTGCCGCGCGCCTATCAATGGGCGGACGGTTCGGCCTATGTCACCCATGTCGAATTGGTGCGCAAGGCGCGCGGCGCGGAGATGCCGCCGAGCTTCTGGACCGATCCGCTTATGTATCAGGGCGGATCGGATTCCTTCATCGGGCCCTGCGATCCCATTCTCGCCGCCGACGAATCCTGGGGGATCGATTTCGAGGGCGAGGTCGCGATCGTGACCGGCGACGTGCCCATGGGCGCGACGGCGGCGGACGCGGTCAAGCATATCCGGCTCGTGATGCTCGTGAACGACGTTTCGTTGCGCAATCTGATCCCGGCGGAGCTGGCCAAGAATTTCGGCTTCTTCCAGTCCAAGCCGGCGAGCAGTTTTTCGCCCGTCGCCATCACGCCGGACGAGCTTGGCGATGCATGGAAAGACACCAAGGTCCATCTGCCGCTCGTGGTCACCTACAACGGCAAGCCGTTCGGTCGGCCCAATGCCGGCGTGGACATGACGTTTTCCTTCGCGCAGCTGATCGCGCATGCGGCCAAAACGCGCGCGCTCTGCGCCGGCTCCATCATCGGTTCGGGCACGGTGTCGAACAAAAGCGGCGGCGTCGGCTCGGCGTGCCTGGCCGAAAAGCGCACGCTCGAAACCATCGAAAGCGGAAAACCTTCGACGCCGTTCATGAAATTCGGCGACCGCGTGCGCATCGAGATGTTCGATGCGGAGGGCCGCTCGCTCTTCGGCGCCATCGACCAGGACGTCAAGCGCTATGGCTGAGTTCGTCCTCTATGGCTATTTCCGCTCCTCCGCCGCTTTCCGGGCGCGCATTGCGCTGAACCTGAAAGGCATCGAGCCGGAGATGCGCTTCGTGCATCTGCTGAAAGACGGCGGCCGGCAGCACACGCCCGAGTACCGGACGCTCAATCCGCAGGAACTGATCCCCGCGCTCGTCCATGACGGCCGCACCATCACGCAATCTCTCGCCATTGTCGAATATCTCGACGAGATCGTTCCCGAACCGCCGCTGCTGCCGAGGGATGCGTTCGAACGCGCGCGCGTGCGCGCCATCGCCTATGCGATCGCCTGCGACATCCATCCGGTCAACAATCTGCGCGTCAATCAGTATCTGAAGAAAACGTTCCATGCCGACGCCGATGCGCAGGCGAACTGGCAGCGTCACTGGATCGGGCTGGGCTTTGCGGCGCTCGAGACCGCGCTCGCGCGCGACAAGGAGACCGGCGCGTTCTGCCATGGCGATACGCCGACATTGGCCGATATCTGCCTGATCCCGCAGATGGCCAATGCAAGGCGCGTGGACCTCGATCTTTCGCCCTATCCCACGCTCACGCGCATCGAAGCGGCGGCGCTGGCCCTTCCCGCCTTCGACGCGGCGCTTCCGAAGAACCAGCCCGATGCGGAATAGCGTCCGACGCATCGAGCTTTCTCAGCTCGATCTCGACAAGTTCGTGCCCTACAAGCTTTCGGTGCTCACCAACCGCATGTCGAATGCGATCGCGCGGCTCTATTCGGAGCGCTTCGGCCTGTCGATCCCCGAGTGGCGAGCGATGGCCGTTCTTGGGCAGACGCCCGGCCTGTCGGCGCGCGAGGTCGCCGAGCGGACAGCGATGGACAAGGTTCAGGTCAGCCGCGCCGTCGCCTCGCTCATGCGGGCGAAGCGCGTCACGCGCACAGGCGACCGCAATGACGGACGCGTGACGCGGCTCTCGCTCACGCCAAAAGGCGAGGCCATCTACGAAGAGATCGTTCCCCTGGCGCTGCACCTTGAAGCGGTCTTCCTCTCGGCGCTGTCCGAGGCGGAGCGTGAGGCGCTGCTGGGACTGATGAACAAGCTCTCGCGCCAGGTCGAGGGGCTTACCGTCGGGGGGACCTGACGAAGGCCATGGCGCCGCATGGAGCCGCAACAATCATTGCGAGGTGAAAGGGCCGCCAATCACTTTCTGGCGCGCGCCAAACGCCACCTTCGGACGACCCGATGGAACTTTACCGTCTCCGAGAAGCCAAATTCCGCGTCAATGGCCGTTTTGGGCCATTCTTGCGCCATATTAGGAATGCGTTGCAGTTACTTTTCGTAATCTTGGAACCCGCGCGAGGCTGAAGGTCAACCGAAAAAAACCAATCGAACCGGGCATGAAATCGTTCACCGCCTCCGCCCGGGACGCCTCTTTAAGCTTTCGCAATTCGATACGCCCCTGTAACGTGCGCGCCAGATGGGTGGTCCATCTCTCGCAAAAATCAGGGGTTCAGTTCGATGATGAAACGCTTTGCGTCGCTGGCGCTGCTGGCGGGCGCCTGTGCGATGCCATTCGCAGCCGCGTCCGCGGCGAAATGGACAGGGTCCAAGCCGGTTCCGATGTTCGGCCATCCGCCTCCGGGTCCGGCGATCCATCACCCAGGCCAGAAGCCGGCGAACCTTCCGCAGTGGAACGGTTCTTACACCGACCTCACCGGCCACACGATCAATTACACGATGGTGGGTTCCGATCCTGCGGCGTCGAACACGACGACGCACATCAAGACCTACGTCATTCCGGTGATCTTCAAGTACGGCAAGAGCAATGGCGACATGACCTTCAATCCCAAGAAGGCCAAGCTCAACGGCAACCTGAACATCATCAAGAGCCTGCTGTCTTCGCCGCTCTTCGACGACGGCGCGGACTTCACCTCGGGCAGCATCGATTGCGGCACCAGCCAGTTCACCGATTCCTGGCAGCGCTGCAATTTCTGGAGCCATGTCCAGACCAATACGAACTACCATACGATCGTCGACTATACGAAGGACAAGACGCTCAAGGCGCTCAAGATCACCGTCAGCCCGTCGCAAGGCTCGGTCATCGACAATCCTTTCGGCTCGGGCGTGGTCGGCACCTATCCGATCAACAGCTTCGAGTCGCAGGTGCATTCCTACATGTCGTCGCACTCGCACATCACGCCCGACACCTTCCCGTTCTTCATTTCGTATGACATCTATCTGACGTCTGGCGGCTGCTGCATCGGCGGCTATCACAACCGTTCGGGAAGCGGCCCGGGCGCGCAGAGCTACGGCTACACCACGATCGTCGACAGCCCCGGGGCCTTCTCCGAGGATATCGACGCGGCGTCGCATGAAATGGCGGAATGGTTCGACGATCCGTTCGTCAACAATTTCGTCAACTGCAACGACAATGGCATCATGGAAGTGGGCGACCCGCTTGAAGGCCTTCCGAACTACGGCACGTTCACGGTCAACCTGAACGGCTACACCTGGCATCCGCAGTCGGAAGTCTACATCACCTACTTCGGCGCGCCGACCAGCACCTCTGCAAACGGCTGGTACGCGCTTCACAACGACATCAACCACGTCTGCCCCGGCCAGTAAGCCAGGACAGGCATGAGGGGATGAGGGGCGGCTTCGGCCGCCCCTTTTTTTTCAGCGCCACATCAGGATCGGGCGATGCCGTCCAGGCGGTCGAAAGCATGGCGGGCGACCGGTTCAAGCTGCGCCACCGCCTCCCTGAGCCGGCCCGCCGTCTCGACGATGAGCTGATAACCCGCTTCGCGCCGCGCCTCGCCGATGCGGATCTGTTGCTCGAGCTCCTCCCGCTCCGCTTCGTCGCGCTTGCCTCTTAGCTGGGCCCGCAGGCCCTTGAGGTCCGCGGTCGCCTCGATCACTCCGTCAAGGGGCATGGAAAGCCGGATCGCCAGAGTCTGGATGCGCGCCCTGAGATCGGCGTCACCAAGGTCGAACAAGGTCTCGCGATTGCGATCGTAGATGTCGAGCTCGTTGCGCGCCGAACGAAGCATGCGCATGGTCACCGGCCCATATGGTTCGCCGATCTTTTTGGTCTCATCTGCGAACCGGACGATGATCGCCAGCGTCGACAGGACTTCGCCGAAGAATAACGCCGCGTTGCGCTCGCGATCGCGACGATCCAGGCGCCGCTCCAAGATGGTGGCGGTGAAGCCGCCGATGGTGGCCAGAACCGCGCCCAGAATCACCGCCATGAGCGTGTTCTGGTCGGTCAGAAAGCCGAATGTGTCGCCCGCCATGACAATCGCGCTCCCCGGTTGACATATTGTTAGGGCCAGCCGATATACCGTGCAATTCTCCGCGGTCGCACAGAGGCGCCTCCGTCAAGAACGGCTTGCGCCCGACGCCGCGGAACGATCCAAACCTACCGTTCCCTCCAGATGTGCGTGGAAGACGGCAACGTGCCGTTCCCGTGCGCCCGGTTGCGCGCGCCCGTGCATTTTTGAGGACTGAAAGTGACTGCACCCGTTTTTTCCACCCTCGGACTTTCCGAGGCTCTTCTGCGCGTTCTCCAAGCCGAGAACTACACAAGGCCCACGCCCATCCAGGCGCGGACCATTCCGCTGATTCTTCAGGGCCGCGACGTGCTGGGCATCGCCCAGACCGGGACCGGCAAAACCGCCGCGTTCGGCCTGCCTCTGCTGCAGCGCCTCGCCGCCGCGCGCAAGCCGCCGGAGCCGAAGACGGCGCGCGCGCTCATCCTCGCGCCGACACGCGAGCTCGCGCTGCAGATCGGCGACAGCCTGAAGACGTACGGCAGGCCCTATGGATTCCGGCTCGCGGTAGTCCTGGGCGGCGTCAGCCAGCACACGCAGGTCAACGCCACGCGGCCTGGCGTCGATATTCTCGTGGCGACACCCGGCCGGCTTCTCGATCTTGTCGCGCAAAAGCACATCCGCTTCGATCGGGTCTCGATGCTCGTCGTCGACGAGGCCGATCGCATGCTCGACATGGGCTTCATCCGGGACGTGCGCCGCATCGTGCAGGCGCTGCCGAGAGCCCGCCAGTCGCTGCTGTTCTCCGCGACCATGCCGCAAGATGTCGCGCATCTCGCCCATGACATGCTGAAGGATCCGGTTCGCATCGACGTCGCTCCGCCGACCCTGACCGCCGACCGAATTGAACAGAAACTGTTCCATGTCGATGCGCAGCACAAGCGAAAGCTGCTCGTCGATCTGCTGCACGATCCCAAGCTCGCACGGGTGATCGTCTTCACCCGCACCAAGCACGGCGCCAACAAGGTCGTCGAGTATTTGGCGAAGAACGGCATCGCGGCGGACGCGATCCACGGCAACAAGTCGCAGAACGCACGCGTGCGGGCGATGGAGAATTTCCGCTCCGGCCGCGCGCGCCTTCTGGTCGCCACCGATATCGCCGCGCGCGGAATCGACGTCGACGGCATCACCCATGTCGTGAATTACGAGCTGCCGAGCGATCCGGAAAGCTATGTCCACCGCATCGGCCGCACCGCGCGTGCCGGCGCCGAGGGTGTCGCGATCTCGTTCTGCGCGCCGGATGAGCGCGCTTTCCTGAGCGACATCGAGAAGCTGGTGAAGCGCAAGCTCGCCGTGGTCGGCGAGGAGCCCGCGTCAGTCGCACACGGAAAACCGCCGGCGCAGGTCCGCGACTACGCGAAGAAGACGCCGTTCCACCGCCGCAAGCGCAACCGGCCGCGCGGCGGCGAGCACGGCAATGGCCGCCGCGCCGCATAGATTGTTGCGCGCGACGGAACGTGACAAAAGCGCGATTTCACCCTAAGTTGAGTGCCCGAATTCGCTCATGGAGATCAATGTGCGCGCGACTGTGTATCTGTCTATCGCGGTTTTGGGCATTCTGTTTGCAGCCGGCGCCCTCGCAGATGCGCCGCCGCCGCCCGCGCCGGCGCAACCCGCCGCCGCGACCCACGATCCGGGCAACCAGGTGGTCTGCCGCACGTTGGGTGCGAAAACGGGAAGCCGCCTGGGTGCAAGGCGCGAGTGCCGCACCCAAAAGGAATGGGACGACATCCAGCGCCAGAATCAGGATGAGACGTCCAAGATGCAGACGCGCGGCCTGACTTCCGGCGTGATCGGCCAGTAAGTCTCAGGGATCGGTTCAGCAATGCGCCGAGGCCAACGCCCTTTCCAGATCGGCGGCCAGGTCATCTGCGTCTTCTAGTCCCGCGGACAGCCTGAGCAGATCGGGCGGACACGGCGTACCGGCGCCTTCCACCGATGCGCGATGCTCGATCAGGCTTTCCGTTCCACCCAACGAGGTGGCGCGCTTCCAGATTTGAACATTCGCGGCGGTTGCGATGGCGGCCTTCTCGCCGCCTCTGACGCGAATGGACAGCATCCCGCCGAAGCCGCCTTGCATCTGCTTCGCAGCGACTGCGTGACCGGCGCATTGCGGAAGACCCGGGTAGAGAACCTGCGCGACATGCGGATTGTTCGACAGGCGCTCCGCGAGCCTCATGGCGTTGGCGCAGGCCGTCTTCACCCGCGGATAGAGCGTGCGCATGCCGCGCACCAGCAGCCAAGCCTCGAACGAACCCAACACGTTTCCCTGCTGGGCGCGCAGCGTCTTGAGACGCCGCCAATGCTCGTCGTCCGCGCGCGTCACCAACGCGCCGGCAATCAGGTCCGAATGGCCGTTGAGATATTTCGTCGCCGAATGCATCACAAGATCGGCGCCGAATTCGATGGGCCGGCTGAGCACGGGTGTCGCGACCGTGGAATCCGCGGCGACGCGCGCGCCTGCGGCATGGGCCATATCGGCCACCGCCGCGATGTCAGTCACGTCCCACATCGGATTGGCGGGAGTCTCGATCCAGACAAGCCGTGTCCGGCCGGGGCGAAGGGCGGACTTGAGCGCAGCCAGATCCGTCATGTCGACGAACTCGGCATGCAATCCCCAATCCTTCGCTTGGGTGAGAAGCCAGTTGCGCAGACCCCAATACATCACCTTGGGCGCCACAATATGGTCCCCGGGCTTGAGCGAAAGGAACACGCTCGTCGCCGCCGCCATGCCGGACGCATAGAGCATCGCGCCCGCTCCGCCTTCGAGCGCGCAGAGCAAGGCTTCCGGCTGGTCGAACGCCGGGTTGTCGGCGCGAATGTAATCGCGGCCGGAGCGATATAGATTGTCCGGATCGCGGATATGGGTTGACGACGCATGCAGCGGCGGCGAGACCGCGCGCGTCGTCTCGTCGATCCAGCCCAATGCCTGGGCCGCGAGGGTGGCGGGATCCGACTTTCGTTGCGATGTCGTCACCCGCGTGCACTACGCCAGCCCGGGGACAATGTCGAGCGCGTCCGAAGACTCAGGCCGCGGTCGCTTCGTGTTCGGCACAGATGGAATCGCTGTCGGCTTGCGAGAGCCGTTCATCGAGCAGGCCACAGCGATGCGGCGCGCGCGATCCCGGACTGACCTGGGCCTCGAAGTGCCGGCAAGTGCGGCATACGCCGAAGGCCCGGCCGCCGTTGCGCTGCACGGCGTTGTGCAGGGCCTTGCGAAGGGCCTCCCGCACAGCCTTGGCCATTGTCGTGCGTTCTATGTCCTGGGCAAGGGCCAGAAGCGGGTCGGTTTTGAGGGCTTTTTCGCCGGCCGCCGTTAGCGCAAATTCGACGGACCTGCCGTCGCGCGCACTGTCCGTCCGGACAATGTAACCTTTCTCCTCGAGCGAGGCGAGAGTGCGCGAGACCGTGCCACGCGTCGAGCCCAGGTAATCTGCGAGGAAGGCCGGAGTGCGCGAGAACCGGTTGGCGCGCGCCAGAAAGCGCAGCGCCTCCCATTGCGCGGGATTGAGATCGCCCGCCTGCTCGCCGGCGCGGACAAGCCGCTCAAGGCGGTCGATCAGATGGGCGGCCTCCAGGGCCTGCTGAGACGACGACATGATTGCTACTCGAAACCTTCTATTGACGGGCGGAGGTCGTCGGCAGAATAATAGCTACTGGCAATTAATTGAGCAATGCGGGAGGCAACCATGACAAGCCCATCCATCCCCGGCTATCGGCTCGGCGATCCGACGCTGCCCAAGTCCCCGATCTCCGCGGACGACCTTGAAAAACTCAAGGCATCGCTCCTGCTCGGCGAGGACGATCTGGCGGCCCTGCGCAAGGCGCATGAGGCGGTCAAGGACCAGATCGAGGCGATCCTTGACGTGTGGTACGGATTTGTGGGGTCTACGCCACATCTACTGACCTATTTCAGCGAGCCGGCGACGGGAAAACCGATCGGCGCCTATCTCGACGCTGTACGCAAACGGTTCGGGCAATGGATCCTCGACACCTGCAGTGGGCGGTACGACGAAGCCTGGCTCGCCTGGGCGTACGAAATCGGCCGGCGCCACCATCGCTCGGGCAAGAACGAGACCGACGGGGCCGCCGCAGCGCCGCACATTCCCATGCGCTATGTCCTGGCGCTCGTCATCCCCATCGCCGTCACGATGAAGCCTTTCCTCGCGAACAAAGGGCATTCCGCCGCGGACGTGGAGGCCATGCATGCGGCGTGGACCAAGGCCGTACTGCTGCAGGCGATCCTGTGGTGCCAGCCCTATGTGCGGCCGGGCGAATTCTGATGCGCGCAGCGGCCATCGAGCTTGAGGTCGAGCGTTGGTTCAATGCCCAAGTGCCCCTCACCCTCGGAGCTCTGCGCGGCCGGGTGGTGGCGGTGCACGCCTTCCAGATGCTGTGCCCCGGCTGCGTGGCGCACGCCATTCCGCAAGCCAAGCGGCTTTATGAACTGTCGCGCGGCGGCGATCTCGTCGTCATCGGACTTCACAGCGTCTTTGAGCATCATACGGCGATGACACCCACGGCGCTCCAAGCGTTCCTGCACGAATACCGCATCACCTTTCCGGTCGGCGTCGACCGGGCTTTGCCGGACTCGCCCATTCCCCGGACTATGGCGGCCTACGGCATGCGCGGCACGCCCACCACGCTCGTCATCGACCGCCAAGGGCGGCTCGCGCGCCACACCTTCGGCAGCGAGGACGACCTCGCACTCGGCCTGTTCCTCGGAGAGCTTTTGAGCGAGCGCGACGGCGCCTGATGCGCCATGATCGCGTTACGCTACGTCAATCGAAGCTTTGCTTGTTGCAACCGCATGCGCGGTGATAATGACCGCCAACGCTATTCACGGAAACGGAGTCGATCATGGCGGAAGCATATATCGTCGCTGCGGCGCGCACAGCGGGCGGCAAGAAGGGCGGCAAGCTCAAGGACTGGCATCCCGTCGACATGGGCGCGAAGGTGATCGACGCGTTGCTCGATCGCAGCGGCGTGGACCCTGCGAAGGTCGAAGACGTCATCTGCGGCTGCGTGATGCAGGTGGGCCAACAGGCGGTGAACGTCGCGCGCAATGCGGTGATGGCCTCGCGCCTGCCCGAGAGCGTGCCGGCGACGAGCGTCGATCGCCAGTGTGGCTCTTCCCAGCAGTCGTTGCATTTCGCGGCCCAGGCGGTGATCTCCGGATCCATGGACTGCGTGATCGCCCTCGGGATCGAGAGCATGACGCGCGTGCCGATGGGCGCCTCGGTGATGCTCGCCATGAAGGAAGGCATGGGCACTTATATGAGCCCAGAACTCCAGAAGAAGTATCCGAACATCCAGTTCTCGCAGTTCATGGGCGCAGAGATGATGGCGGAGAAATACAAGCTCACCAAGGATCAGCTGGACGAGTTCGCCTATCAAAGCCACCAAAAGGCGATCGCGGCGACGCAGGGCGGCAAGTTCAAGAACGAGATCGTGCCGCTTGAAATCGCGCTCGAAGACGGCGCCAGGCAAATGCACACGGTGGATGAAGGCATCCGTTTCGATGTCAGCCTCGACGGCATCAAGAGCGTCAAGCTTCTGCGTGAAGGCGGCGCGATCACGGCGGCGACGTCCTCGCAGATTTGCGACGGCGCGTCCGGCGTGATGGTCGTCAACGAGAAGGGCCTCAAGGCCATGGGCCTCAAGCCGCTTGCCCGCATCCATCAGATGACGGTGATGGGCGGCGATCCCGTCATCATGCTGGAGACGCCGCTGCCGGCCACCAAGCGCGCGCTCGAACGCTGCGGCATGAAGATCGAGGACATCGATTTCTATGAGGTGAACGAAGCGTTCGCGTCGGTACCGACGGCCTGGCTGAAATACACCGGCGCCGACCCCAAGAAGCTCAATGTGCATGGCGGCGCCATCGCGCTCGGCCATCCGCTCGGCGCCTCAGGCGCCAAGCTGATGACGACGCTGATCAACACGCTCCATCAGGAAAACAAGCGCTGGGGCCTGCAGACGATGTGCGAAGGCGGCGGCCTCGCCAACGTGACGATTGTCGAGCGGCTTTGAGCGAGCGCGCCCTTCGCGGCGCCGCGCGTCATGCTGAGGTGCGAGCGACGCGAGCCTCGAAGCGCGCGCGGCGCACCTCAGGGTGATACGGTCGCGAGTTGGGTACGGAATATGGACCTCTCCTACTCGCCTGAGCATGAAGCCTTCCGCGTTGAGGTGCGCGAATTCTGCCGCGCCCATGCGCATCGCGCGCCGAAGACCTATTTCAGCGAGGAAAGCCGCGCTTGGCAGCGGCTGCTGATCGAGCACGGCTACGCCGCGCGCACGATCCCCAGACAATATGGCGGCTACGGCGCCGAGCCGGACATCCTGAAAAGCCGCATCATCGCAGAGGAGTTCATTGCTGCCGGACTGCCGATGGGCATGGCAAACCAGGGCATTTCCATGCTCGTTCCGACGCTGCTCGAACTCGGCACCGAAGAGCAGAAACAGCGCTGGTTAGGCCCGACCCTGCGCGGCGAAGTGATCTGGTGCCAGGGCTATTCGGAGCCCGGTGCGGGCAGCGATCTGGCTTCGCTTTCGACGCGCGCAGTGGAAGACGGCGACGATTTCGTCATCAACGGCCAGAAGATCTGGACCTCGACCGCGGCGCAGGCCGACATGATGTTCTGCCTCGTGCGCACCGAGCCGGACAAGCCCAAGCACGAAGGCATCTCCTATCTCCTCTTCTCGATGAAGACGCCGGGGATCGCGGTGCGCCCTCTCGTGACCATGACCGGCCGCGCCGAGTTCAACGAAGTCTTCTTCACCGATGTGCGCGTGCCGAAGAAGGATATCGTCGGCCAGCGCGGACAAGGCTGGTGCGTCGCCAACGCGACGCTCCGCCACGAGCGCGGCATGCTCGGCGATCCCAACCAGGCGGGCACGCGCTTCAGGGCGCTGGTCGAGATGATGCAGACCGAAACGCTCGACGGCCGACGACTGATGGATCATCCCGTCTATCGCGACCGGCTGCTGAAGCTTCAGGGCCGCGTGATGGCGATGGAGTATCACGGCCTTCGCCTTCTTACCTGCGCGCAGAAGGGCGAAGACCCCGGCCTTGCGCGGCTGATCGTGAAGCTGATGGGCTGCGAGCTGAATCACCAGCTTGCGGGGTTCGCCAACGACATTCTCGGCGAGCTTGGAATCCTTTACGGCGACAGCCTGCACCTGCGCGCTCACGGCGAATGGCAGACACGCTTCATGTTCGATCTCGGCCTCATCATCGGCGGCGGCACGGCGCAGATTCAGAAGAACATCATCGCCGAACGCGGCCTCGGCATGCCGCGCGAGCCGAAGGGGGCGGGATGATACGCTCTGTCAATTCCCCTCGCCCCC
>DASZRM010000114.1:0-4261 GCA_035549135.1 Rhizomicrobium sp.
CCCGGCGGCGTCGGGTCTTCTGCCGCCTGCGACCGCAAGCTCCGCGCCCGGAGCTTGGCTCTCGTGCTAGCGTCGCGGCCGGGACTCTGGCGGGGATTGGCGGTGTCGCAGCGGCGAAGAAGGCCGGAACCGGCGCGGGGAGCCGCTCCGCTGCTCGCCGCCCTCGATCTCGGCAGCAACAATTGCCGGCTCCTCATCGCCGAGGCCGGACCGAATGGCGGCTTCCGCGTCGTCGATTCCTTCGCGCGGATCGTGCGCCTCGGCGAGGGCGTCGCGATCACCGGAAAGCTTTCGGAAGCGGCGATCGCGCGCACCCTGGCGGCGCTCTCGATCTGCGCGGAGCGCATCGGGCGCAGCGGCGCGCAATATGTCCGCGCCATCGCCACCGCCGCTGCGCGCCGCGCCAGCAACGCCGCCGAGCTGGTGGAGCGCGCCAGGGCCGAAACCGGCATCGCGCTCGAGATCGTCACCGAAGAGGAGGAAGCCCGGCTCGCCGCCATCGGCTGCGCCCCGCTGATCGGCTCGCGCTACAGCGGCGCACTGGTGTTCGATATTGGCGGCGGCTCGACCGAGCTGATCTGGATGCGGCGCGAGAACGGCGAGGCGAAGACGCTTTTTTCCTCATCGACTCCGGTGGGCGTGGTGACGCTCGCCGAGGACCAGGCGCATGTGGCGATGGACGGCGCCTCCTTCGACGCCATGCGCGCGCGCATGATCGCGCGCTTCGCCGTGATGCGCGAGCGCATGGATCGC
The DNA here is from genome assembly GCA_035549135.1 of Rhizomicrobium sp. Classification (GTDB taxonomy): domain Bacteria; phylum Pseudomonadota; class Alphaproteobacteria; order Micropepsales; family Micropepsaceae; genus Rhizomicrobium. Next base: position 754 of record DASZRM010000114.1, read on the forward strand.
GTGCGCGCCTTCAGCCGCGAGGAGAACCATCTGCTCGGCACCTCCGGAACGGTGACGACGCTGGCGGCCATCGCCATGGGGCTTCCGCGCTACATCCGTTCGCGCGTCGATGCGAGCTGGCACGCCTGCGAGGACGTTCTGGCGGTGGTGAACCGGCTGATCGGGCTCGATCACGCCGGCCGCGCGGCCATCGGCGTGATCGGCCAGGACCGCGCCGATCTGGTCCTGCCCGGCTGCGCGATCTTCGCGGCGATCCATGCGCTCTGGCCCTGCGCGCAATTGCGCGTCGCCGATCGCGGATTGCGCGAAGGCATGCTGCGCGAATTGATGGCGCGCGCCGCGGCGCCGGAGCTCGACGCGTGACGACGCGTGGCCCGCGAAGCTCCGGCCGCGGCGATGCGCCTGTGCGCGTGAAGACCGCCGGGAAACGCAAGGGCTCGTCGCGGCGCTGGCTCGAGCGCCAGCTCAACGATCCTTATGTGCGCGCGGCGAAGACGGAGGGCTTTCGCTCGCGCGCCGCGTTCAAGCTGATCGAGCTCGACGATAAATTCCATTTTCTGAAGAAGGGCGCGCGCGTGCTGGATCTGGGCGCGGCGCCCGGCGGCTGGAGCCAGGTCGCGGCCCGGCGCGTGGGCGAAGCGGGAAGCATCGTTGCCGCCGACGTGCTCGAGATGGAGCCGCTCGGAGGCGTCACGGTCCTGCAATGCGATCTGCTCGACGCCGGCGCGCCGGCTCTGCTGAAATCCGCGCTCGGCGGCGAGGCGGACGTGGTGCTGACCGACATGGCTGCGCCGACCACCGGCCATCGCGCCACCGATCACCTGCGCACGGTGGCGCTGTTCGAGGCCGCGCTGGACGTCGCCCAGAACGCGCTGAAGCCCGGAGGCGCCTTCGTCGGCAAGCTCTTTCAGGGCGGCGCCAGCGGCGCGCTTCTGGCGCGGCTCAAAACTGTGTTCCGCGAGGTCCGGCACGTGAAGCCGCCCGCCTCGCGCAAGGAGTCGGTCGAGCTCTATCTGGTGGCGAAGGGTTTTCGCGGAAAAAGCGGCCCCGCCGTCGCCGGCGGGACCGGACAGGCCGAGGGAGCCGGAGCTATGCGGCGGCGTGAAGGCTGATCGCGCCGATGCCGGCGGCGACGTTGAGGCCGCTATTGCCTTCGATGCTCACCGGCTGCAACGCGATGGATTTGTCGAGCCCGCCGATCAACACGTTCGCGCCGACGCCGACGCCCACCGTCGCGCTCGCGGTCGCGCCCGCATAGTCGCCTTCCAGCGCGCCCTTGCGCACGTCGGACGAAGGCGCGAACACCGCCCAGATCAGCTCGCCGCCTTCGGTATAGCCGATGTCGACGCCGAATTTGGAGATGGAGCCGGCGTAATGCTCGGTGTGGCGATTGGCGCCGTGAAAGACGCAATGCAGGTCGCGCGACGAACCGAATACGAATCCCCAGCCGCTGGCGACGTGGCAGGTCAGCGTTCCGACCTTGACGCCGTGGGGGGCCGCCTGGGCCGGCGCCGCGAGCGCGATGGCGCTCAGCGCGGCCGCGGCTATCGTCATTGAATATCTGATGGACATATCGGACGCTCCTGTCTTGCGTTGCAATTTCCGCCAGCCCGTCTCGGAAGCAGCAACGCGCGCCTCCGCGCTCAAGTTCCCCGACAACGGGTGACACTGGGTTAAGCTCCGTCGACGCCGGGCTCGGACAGCCGGCAGGGGGCGAAAACCCGGCCGAATCGTGGCCGGGGGGCGTCCAAAGCACGCCCGGCCCCGCTTGCAGAATCGAAAAAGGGCTGATAGACGCCCGCATGGAACCGCGAACCCCCATCCGCGAAGCCCTCACCTTCGACGATGTGCTGCTCGCGCCGGCCGCTTCCGACGTTCTTCCTGCGCAAGTCGACACAAGGACCCGCCTCACGAGGACGGTCGAGCTTGGCATTCCGCTGATCTCCGCCGCAATGGACACGGTGACCGAGGCCGGTCTCGCCATCGCCATGGCCCAGGCCGGCGGCATCGGCGTGATCCACAAGAACCTCTCCATCGAGGAGCAGGCCGAGCAGGTCCGCCGTGTGAAGAAGTTCGAGAGCGGCATGGTGGTGAACCCTGTCACCATCGGCCCAGAGGCGACGCTCGCCGACGCGCTCTCGCTGATGGAGCGCCACCGCATCTCCGGCATTCCCGTGGTCGAGGGCGCAAACGGCAAGGGCGCGGGAAAGCTAGTCGGCATCCTCACCAACCGCGACGTGCGTTTCGCCACCGATTTGCGCCAGCCCGTGCGCGAGCTGATGACCAAGGACAAGCTCGTCACCGCGCGCGAAGGCGTGCGCGCCGACGAGGCCAAACGGCTTCTGCACCAGCACCGCATCGAGAAGATTCTGGTCGTCGATGACGCCTATCGCTGCGTCGGGCTGATCACCGTCAAGGACATCGAGAAGGCGCAGAAATATCCCAACGCCTGCAAGGACGAGCGCGGGCGGCTGCGCGTCGCCGCGGCCACGGGCGTGGGAGACGACGGCCTCAAGCGCGCGCTGGCGCTGGTCGAGGCCGAGTGCGACGTCGTCGTGGTGGATTCCAGCCACGGCCATTCGAAGGGCGTTCTCGACACCATTGCGCGCATCAAGAAGGAATCGAACGACATCCAGATCGTGGGCGGCAATGTCGCCACCGCCGACGGCGCCAAGGCGCTGATCGATGCGGGGGCCGACGCGATCAAGGTCGGCATCGGGCCGGGCTCGATCTGCACCACGCGCATCGTGGCCGGCGTCGGCGTGCCGCAGCTCACCGCCGTGATGGACGCGGTCGAAACTGCGCGCAAATCCGACACGCCCGTGATCGCCGATGGCGGCATCAAATATTCCGGCGATCTCGCGAAAGCGATCGCCGCCGGCGCCAGCGTCGGCATGGTGGGCTCGCTGCTCGCCGGCACGGACGAGGCGCCGGGCGAGGTGTTCCTCTATCAGGGCCGCTCCTACAAGGGCTATCGCGGCATGGGCTCGCTGGGCGCGATGGCGCGCGGCTCGGCCGACCGTTATTTCCAGTCGGAGGTGCAGGACAGCCTGAAGCTCGTGCCCGAAGGGGTGGAGGGCCAGGTCGCCTACAAGGGGCCTGTCTCGAACGTCGTCCATCAGATCATCGGCGGATTGCGCGCGGCGATGGGTCTGACGGGATCGAAGACCATCGCCGATTTCCACAAGCGCGCGCGGTTCGTGCGCATCACCGGCGCCGGCCTGCGCGAGAGCCACGTCCACGACGTGGTGGTGACCCGCGAGGCGCCGAACTATCCCGGCGGACAGTAGTGCGGTCTGCGGTTCTGGCCGCGGTCTTGATGGCGAGCGTCGCCACGCTCGCAGCGCGCGCCGCGGCGCCCGTCGACGAAGGCCGCCCCATCGTCATCGGCAAGTCCTATACGATCCAGTCCAAGGTTCTCGGCGATACGCGGCGGCTGAATGTCTATCTGCCGCCGGATTACAAGGATGCGTCGCGCAAATTCCCGGTGCTGGTATTGCTCGACGGC
>DASZRM010000115.1:0-2172 GCA_035549135.1 Rhizomicrobium sp.
GTGCTGATGAACCCGCAGACCTGGAACCGCGACGTCGCCGAGATCGAGCCGGGCGGCTACATGCTCTACGACTCGACCAAGCCGCTCACCGGACAGAAGCTCCGCGGCGACGTCGCCGCGCTCGGCGTTCCCTTCACCCAGCTCGCCAATTCGATGGAAGGCACGATCCCGCGCGAGCGGCAGCTGCTGAAAAACATCGTCTATGTCGGCGCGCTCGCCTCCCTTCTCGGGCTCGACCTTGCGGCCATCGACGAGCTTCTGGTCAAGCAGTTCAAAGGCAAAGCCAAGCTCATCGACCTCAACGGTCGGGCGCTGCGCCTGGGCCACGACTACGCCGAGAAGACCCTCAAGGGCGCCTGCGGGCTGACGGTCGCCCGCTCCGACAAGGTGGGCGATCGCATCTTCATCGCCGGCAACGACGCGGCCGGCCTCGGCGCGGTCTATGGCGGGGCGACGGTCTGCGCCTGGTATCCGATCACGCCGTCCACCTCGCTGGCCGAAGCCTTCACCGCTCATTGCAAGAAGTTCCGGGTCGACCCCGTCACCGGCCAGAACAAGTTCGCGATCGTGCAGGCCGAGGACGAGATTGCGGCCATCGGCATGGTGCTGGGCGCGGGCTGGAACGGCGCGCGCGCCTTCACCGCAACGTCCGGCCCGGGCATTTCGCTGATGCAGGAGTTCTTCGGCTTCGCCTATTACGCCGAAATCCCCGCCGTGGTGTTCGACATCCAGCGCGGCGGGCCCTCGACCGGCATGCCGACGCGCACGCAGCAGTCCGACATCCTGCTGGCGGCCTACGCCAGCCATGGCGACACCAAGCATGTGATGATCTTCCCGGAGGATCCGCGCGAGAGCTTCGACTTCGCCGCGCAGGCCTTCGACCTCGCCGAGCGGCTGCAGACGCCGATCTTCGTGATGATGGACCTCGACATCGGCATGAACGACTGGCTGTGCCGGCCGCTTTCCTGGGATGACGCCCGCGTCTACGACCGCGGCAAGATCATGACCGCGGCGGACCTCGAGGCCGGAAAGTCCTTCGCCCGCTATCTTGATGTCGACGGCGACGCCATTCCCTATCGCACGCTGCCCGGCGAACATCCGACGAAAGGCGCCTATTTCACCCGCGGCTCTTCGCACAACGCCTACGCCGTCTATAGCGAATCCGGCGCCGACTACACCGAGGTTATGCAGCGACTCTTGCGCAAGTTCGAGACCGCCAAATCGCTCGCGCCCGCGCCGGTCATCCGCAAGGCCGGAGAGAAATCGAAATACGGCGTGATTTATTACGGCTCGACGTCGGCGGCGATGGACGAAGCGTTCGAGAGCCTCGGCGCCGAAGGTCTCGGGCTCGATCTCATGCGCATCCGCGCCTTTCCGTTCGCGGACGCAGTCGCGGAGTTCATCAACGCGCACGAGCAGGTGTTCGTGGTCGAGCAGAACCGCGATGCGCAAATGATGAAGCTCATCGTCAACGAATGCGCCATCGACCCGGCGCGCTTCATCTCGATCTTGCATTACGACGGAACGCCGATCACCGCGCGGTTCATTCACGGCGCCATCGCCGAGCGCCTCAACGTGACGCGCAAGGAGGCGGCGGAGTGAGCGGCTGGGCGTATATGCTCCGATGCTCCGACAGCAGCTACTATGTCGGCTCAACGTCCTATGACGACGTTGAAATTCGTGTTGGCGAGCACAACGACGGTAGATTCGAAGGTTATACACATTCGCGAAGACCGGTGATCCTGGTCTGGGCGGAGCAGTTCATCGATTTGCGTGATGCGCAAGAGTGCGAACGCCGGATAAAGGGCTGGCGTCGCGAAAAAAAAGAAGCCTTGATCCGCAGGGATTGGGGATCAATGAAAGTATTGGCGAAGCGGCCAAGCGCGCGTCGCCCTTCGAGGCTCCCCCGGCGCAAGGCCGGGGTCGCGCCTCAGGGTGACGCGCTTCTTCCGGTAAAAATACATCCATCAAATCGTCATCCTGAGGCGGCCGCGAAGCGGCCCTCGAAGGATGACGGCGCAGGACAGACAGCATGACCTACATCGCAAAACCCAAGCTGCATCATCCGGGCCTTGCCAAGAACGCGCTCGGCTTCACGCATCGCGACTATGAGGGCCGCATCTCGACGCTGTGCGCCGGCTGCGGGCACGATTCGATCAGCGCCGCGCTCAT
>DASZRM010000116.1:0-3461 GCA_035549135.1 Rhizomicrobium sp.
GTCCGTAGCGATCGGAAGGGAGGCGATCCGCGCGCCGGCGGCGGCGAGCGTCGTAAGGGTCAGCGGCGCTTGAGCACGTCGGTGAGGCGCGGGCCGCTCGGCTTGGGCGCGGCGCCGGGCCCCCACACCTTGTAGACGCCGGTGGCGAAGGGCGACACCGCGTTTCCATCCTTGGTGTAGAAGATCGACCACACACCGCCGTCCTTGAACGGATAATCGACCTGAAGCACGTAGGGCCGTCCCGGCCGGTTCTTGAAAGCGAGCGAGGCCAGAACCACCTCGCGGTCCATCCCCTTGACCTTTGCGATGGCGCCCACGAAGACGCCGGCTTCGCAGCTGTCGTCGGTGACGCCGACCACGACGGGCGTCTCCACCTCGAAGGCGACGAGGTCGCAGAAGCCGTCGAGATTGATCGCGACGTTCCGGGCATTCGCCGCGGAGGGCGCTGCGAGCAGGATGGCGGCGGCGAGCGCGACGAGCGGTTTCACGGCGATCCCCTGGTGTCGGAGCGTTGCGCCCCCGCACTCTACGCCCGTCGGCGCGAAATGGCGACCGGCGCGGAAAAGAAGGGTTTACGGCCCCGGAACCGCGCTCAAAGCCGCGCGACCGCCCGCCCGTTCTCGAGCCGCACGCGGCCCTCCGCGACCAGCCGCAGCGCTTCGGGGTAGAGCTTGTGCTCCTTCTCGAGCACGCGCGCGGCAAGCGTTTCCACCGTGTCTCCGGCGTGAACGGCGACCCGCGCCTGGGCGACGATCGGGCCCGCGTCGAGCTCGGGCGTCATGAAATGCACCGTCGCGCCGGTTTCGCTCTCGCCCGCGGCCAGCACCTGCTCGTGCACCTTGACGCCCGGAAATTTCGGCAGCAGCGAGGGATGGATGTTGAGGATGCGCCCCAGCCAGCGGTTCACGAACCAGGCGGAATGGATGCGCATGAAGCCCGCCTCGCAGACCAGCGCCACCCGCGCTTCGCGCAACGCCGCGTCGATCGCCGCGTCGAACGCCTCGCGCGTGGGATAGGCCTTGTGCGGAATGACTTTCGTCTCGATCCCCGCCTCGCGCGCGATGGAAAGGCCGCCGGCGCTCTCGACATTGCAGACGACCAGAACGATTTCGGCCGGATAGTCCGGCGCGCGCGCCGCCTCGATCAGGCTTTTCAGGTTGCTGCCGCGTCCGGAGATCAGCGCCGCGGTTCTGACGCGCGTCATGGTCCCGGCGGCCTCACAGTTTCAGCGAGCCGCGATAGACGACCCTTGCTTCGCCTTCGCCGCGCACCAGCGTTCCGATGCGCATCGCCTTGTCGCCGGATTCCTGGAAGGCGTCGATCACCCGCCCGGACGACATCATGTCGGTGACGGCGCAGAAGCCGACGCCGCAATTGAAGGTGCGCAGCATCTCGAGGTCGTCGAGCCCGGATTCGCGCGCGATCCAGCCGAAGACGCTGGGCGGCGAAAGACATTCGAGGTCGATCTCCGCATCGAGCCCGCGGGGAAGGCAGCGCGGCAGATTGTCGGTAAGTCCTCCGCCGGTGATATGGGCCATGCCGGTCACCCTGCCGCTGCGCGCGGCGGCGAGCGCGCCTTTCACATAGAGCTTGGTCGGCGTCATCAGCGCCTCGCCGAGCGTCTGGTCGGAAAAGGGCGAGGGGCCGCCATAGGGTATCCCGCTTTGCTCCGCCACCCGGCGCGCCAGCGAAAAACCGTTCGAATGCAGCCCGGAAGAAACGACGCCGATCACCACGTCGCCTTCGCGCATCTCGGCGCAATTGGGCAGGACCTCTCCGCGCTCCGCCGCGCCGACGGCGAAGCCGGCCAGATCGAAATCGCCCTTGGCGTAGAGCCCCGGCATTTCCGCCGTCTCTCCGCCGATCAGCGCGCAACCGCTCTCGCGGCAGGCGCGCGCAATGCCCTCGATCACGGTCGCAGCGGCGTCGACGTCGAGCTTGCCGGTTGCGTAATAGTCGAGAAAGAAGAGCGGCTCGGCGCCTTGCACGACGATGTCGTTGACGCACATGGCGACGAGGTCCTGGCCGATGCCCTCGAATATTCGCGTCTCGATGGCGATCTTGAGCTTGGTCCCGACGCCGTCGGTCGAGGCGACGATAATGGGATCGCGAAACCCGGCGGCCTTGAGATCGAAGAGGCCCCCGAAGCCGCCGAGGCTCGCTTCCGCGCCGGACCGGCGCGTTGCTTTCGCAGCCGGCGCGATGCGCTCCACCAGCGCCTCGCCCGCATCGATGTCCACGCCCGCGTCCTTATAAGTAAGGCGGTTGCTGCCGGCGTCGGTCTTGTCGGTCATGAGGGTGCGGCGCGACGGAGAAGCGTTCGCCCTTCGTTTAAGCAGGCGGACGGACCGGCGCAACCCCGCTGGCGCCTTAAGGCAGAAGCAAAGTCCCCGGAGGGCTCTTATGTCGCTCGAAGGCGCGATCGCCGCCAATCGTTTCGGTCTCGGCGCAAGGCCCGGCGAAATCGACCGCGCCAGCCGCAATCCCAAGGCCTGGCTGCTCGGCCAGCTCGACGGACCGGCTCCCGAGCCCGCGGCCCCGCCCAGCCATCCCTTCCAGAAGGCCGGCGAGCTTGTCGTCTTCGAGGATGCGTTCAAGGTCCAGAAATTCCTCCACAAGGGCGACAAGAAGAAACGGAAGGGCGAGCCAAGGGAGGAAAAGGCGCTCGACAAATCCGGGAAAATGGCGGGAGGCAATGCGCGGCGAAAAATCTATCTGGCCGAAATGGGCGCGCGCTTCGAGCTCGGTTTCGCCACCGACAGGCCCTTCGCCGAGCGCATCGTGCGCTTCTGGAGCAACCATTTCACGATCTCGGCGAAGCGGCGCAAGGTGGCCCTGTTCGCCGGCGACTATGAGCGCGAAGCGATCCGGCCGCACATTAACGGCTCTTTCGAGGACATGCTGTTCGCCGTCTGCATGCATCCGGCAATGCAGATCTATCTCGACAACTGGCGCTCGATCGGCCCGGACTCGCCGTCCGGCGAAAAGCGCGGGCGCGGTCTTAACGAAAATCTCGGCCGCGAGCTGATGGAGCTCTACACGCTCGGCGTCGATGGCGGCTACACCCAGGCCGACGTGATCGCCATGGCCAAGCTGCTCACGGGCTGGAGCGTCTATGCCGGCCGGCCGAACGGCTTTGGGTTCTATCCGGAACGTCACGAACCGGGTTCGATCACGCTGCGCGGCAAGACATATCCCCCGGGATGGGAGGGCGGCGCAGCGGCGGTGCGCGATCTGGCGCACGATCCGGCCACGGCGCGCCACATCGCGCGCAAGCTCGCCGTGCATTTCATCGCCGACGATCCGCCGAAGGAATCGGTCGAGCGCCTCGCCAAGATCTTCAGCGACACGGGCGGGAAGCTCTCCGCGCTCTATGAGGCGATCGTCAACGATCCTGCGGCCTGGGCGCCGAAGCAGACCAAGATGCGCACGCCCGTCGAATTCGTCACTGCGGCGATGCG
>DASZRM010000117.1:0-1811 GCA_035549135.1 Rhizomicrobium sp.
GCGTTCGAAAGCGTGATCGATCGGCCGGCCAGCTCGAAGCTGAGCGAACGCGCGCGCGATGCGGCGAAACTGCGCGCGCCGGCGGCGCCCTCGATCCTGGCGTGGAACGCGCGCCCTCGCGCGACCGCGTCGCGGAACTCGCGCAGGAACGATGCGTAGAACACGGTGCGGTTCGCGCCGGTATCGAGGCGGCAGGCCAGCTGGCGCCCGGAGAAGCGGATGCGCACGAGCGGATCGCCGCTCGACAGCGCGATCGCCGTCGCGCGGCGATCGTTTCCGCCCTGGGCGCCAAATCGCACGGCGCCACGATCGAAGTCCATGCCGCCAAGTCCGATGAGGATCGGAAGGCCGATCAGGCCTGAAAGGCGCCGCCCGCTCTGGGCGAGGGCGCGATCGGGCAGCACCAGGAACGCGGCGTTCCTCACCCTGCTCCCGTCTGCGAACGACAAGTCGGCGAGCGCCGCGTTTGCATGCAACGTTCCGCCTACGGACGATCCAACGACATATTCGGCTCTGCGAACAACGAGGCCGAACCGGCGCGCCGCGCTCTCGCTGAGCGCAGAGAGATTGGCCCCGCTGTCGAGTTGCATGAGCGCGTTTCGCCCGTTGATCGCAACCTGCAATACGCCGCCTCTGTCGACGGCGATGGGCGCGCCGTCGCCGATGCGGACCGTTTGCGCCGGCGCGTCCGCGAGCGCGCGCAACAGTCGCGCCCGATTGGAAAGGCTTGCGAAACCCGCCGCGGACGGCGCGCGAAGCACGGGCTCTATTGCGGCGAGCGCGGCGCGATATTGAAAGAGGGAGCGCCGGTCCAGCATCAGGAGCTCTCGGGCGCGAATAACCAATCCTTGGTCGTGCGACCGCTCGATGACGCCGGGAAGAAGCGCTGCCGACTCGGCAGGTTTTCCGAACGAGGCAAGGCTCCAGGCGCGCAGATAGCGAATGTCAGGCGGCTCAGCTTCGGACGCGGGGGGCAGCCCCTCGCGCAGGGCGAAAACGTCGCCCTCGCGATAGCGCTCCCCGAGCGCAGTCGAACTCGCGGCGGCCCCAGCGGCCTGCGCCAGGATCGCTACGAACGCGAATGTCGAAATCGATCGCAGCGAATTCACGAACAGATCCCCGGATTCCCGGCATTCAAGCCACAAAGAAGTAAAGAGGGCGACCATGGACAGCGCCTTGCGGCCGCGTACAGGTTCTAGTTAAATTCAGGTAACCACGCTGGCGAGCCCGGCGCGGGCTTTGGGGTTGGGAATAGCCAAACGCATTGTTCTATCGCCGCTTCGGACGGCCGGTCGCGCGTCGCCGGTCGGCCCTCCGCAGCCGGAGGCTTATGGGCGCAACGCAAAAGGGGTATTCGACATGTTTGTTCGCAGCATCCTTTCGATCGCAGCCGTGATCGCTCTGGGCGCGGGGCTTTCGTCCTGCGACAAGATGAAAGCCATGATGGGCGGCTCTAGCGCCGACATGCGCAATGCGCAGATCGACGTCTCCGGCACGCCCTGCTCCGACAGCGGCAAATTCTCCACGCTCGTCCTCAAGGACGGAAAATACTCGCTCGGCCAATACCAGTTCGAACTCTTCGGCGATCCCAAAGAGGGCGACGTCTCCGGCCACACCACGACGGACGCCGCGCCGTCGACCGTCTTCGTCGGCGACTGCGCGATCGAGGGCCAGACAAACCAAATTCTCTTCGTCTACGCCGACGGAAAGCGCCAAGGCTTTGCGAGCCTCACCGACAACGGCAAGGGCCTCGTGCAATCTTTCGACCTCAAGGACGGCACGATCGAGGTGGAGCAGAACGAGGGCAATCC
>DASZRM010000118.1:0-4850 GCA_035549135.1 Rhizomicrobium sp.
GCGGCCGCCTGGCGCAGGAACTGCACCACCACGTCGAAGCTCTCGAAGGGGTGGTGGACGATGATGTCCTTGGCGCGGATCGCGGCGAAACAATCTCCGCCGTGATCGCGGATGCGCTCGGGAAAGCGGGCGATATAGGGCTTGAACTGGAGGTCCTGCCGCTCGTCGAGAATAAGCTTCTGCAGGTCGGAGAGGCCGAGCCTGTGCTGGACGATGACGAGCTCGTCGGCGCGAAGCTTCAGGTGATCGGCGATGAACTCGCGCAGATCGTCCGGCATCGCGCTGCTGCATTTCATGTGGATGACCGAGCCGCGCCGGCGGCGCTTGAGCAGCGTCTCGAACAGCAGCACGAGGTCTTCGGCCTCTTCCTCCAGCTCCACGTCGCTGTCGCGCAGGATGCGGAAGACGCCGCTGCCGGTGACGGTGTGGCCGGGAAAGAGCTTGTCGAGATAAAGGCCGATCGCGTCTTCGAGCGGCAGGAAGCGCGCGCTCCTGTCCTGGCCCGGCAAGCGCAGGAAGCGCTGCAATTGCGGCGGTATCGGCAATAGCGCCATCATGTGCTTGCCGTCCTTGCGCCGCACCAGCTTGAGCGCCAGCGTAAAGCCAAGATTGGGAATGAACGGGAAGGGATGGGCCGGATCGATGGCGAGCGGAGTCAGCACCGGAAAAATCTGGTCCCTCAACTGGCGGTCGAGCCAGTCGCGATCGGCCTCGCCAAGCTCCTGCGGTCCGATGACGGCTACGCCCGCGGCGCGCAGCTCCGCCTGAAGCTGAGACCATACCGTCTGCTGATCGGCGATCAGCGCGCCGGCCGCTTCGTTGATGCGCGCGATCTGCTCGGCCGGCGAAAGCCCGTCGTCGCTGGGCGTGGCGACCCCGGCCGTGACCATGCCTTTGAGGCCCGCGACGCGCACCATGTAAAACTCGTCGAGGTTCGAGGCCGAGATCGAAAGAAATCGCAGGCGCTCGAGCGCGGGATGGCGCGGATTCTGAGCTTCCTCGAGAACCCGGCGGTTGAAGGCCAGCCACGAGAGTTCGCGATTGATGAACCGCGCGGGCGCGGCCGGATCGATGGCCGGCGGGACCGCGCTCTCCTGGGTCGTGAACAACGCGACGGCCTCGCCCGCCTCGGCCTCGGCAAGGCCTTCAGCGTGTTTAGTCGCCACATTGGGTTTTGGGGGATTCAAGCGACGCCGCCGTGCAACTGCGCGGCAAGCCTAGACCAAATTGGTGAATCTGTCATGACGGCGGCGCGTGGACCCAGAGCCGGAACGCCTTATTCTTTCAAGGCGTTAACCTCGCGGTCGCGGAGCATGTCGCGCACCAGGCCAAGGCTCACCGGCCGTCGCTCGGAGAGCGCCCTGGCGTCGGCGCGCGCGATGAAGTCGCGGACCGCGGCCGGCGAGCGTTCGAGCGAGAGCAGCATCTGCGTGACCACCGAATCGGGAACCGAAAGCTGCCGGTCGGCGAAGAGCTTTCGCGCGAGCGATGCGAGCAGCGCCTCGTCCGGCTCCCACAGCGCAAAGCTGAGCATGGCGCGATAGCGCGAAGCCAGGTCGGGCATCGTCGAGCGCCATCGCAAAGGCTCGGCGCGTCCGGTCAGCAGTACGGGCGCGCCGCGTTCGACAATGGCGAAGAGATTGGCGTCGCGATCGGGCTCGGGCTCGGCGGCGTCGACGTTCTCGATCGCGATGGCCGGCCAATCGCCGCCCGCCGTCGCCGCGTCCAGGGCTGAGGCCTCCACGACCGGCGCGCCGGCGCGCGCCGCCCACGCCGCCGCCAGATGCGACTTGCCCGAACCGGCCGGTCCGAAAACGGCCGCCGCGGGCGAAGGCCAGTCGGGATAGCGGTCGATGAACGCCGCCGCTTCGGCGTTGGCCGCGCCCACGATGAAGTCCTCGCGCCTGAACGCGGCGCGCGTCTCCAGCGGCAGAACGAGTTGCGCCACTTCGATCAGGCCGTGCGGCGGCCAACCGCCAGCGCGCGGAACCACAATTGCGCATAGGCGAACCAGGACGCCAGCGTAATCGCGGCCGCGGCGATGGCCGCCGCCAGGACGAGATTGGGCCTTTCGAGGCCGAGCGCCAGAAGCACCAGCACGAGCGCCACAAAGCCGACCTGGATCACGGTGCTGGCCTTGCCGATGTTGAGCGGGGCCACCGCGAGCGGCAGCGAGAGCAGCCGCGCCAGACCCACCCCCATCACGATGGCCAGATCGCGGCAGATGATGAGCGCGGTGAGCCAGAGCGGCGCGGCGCCTATCACGGTGAGGGTGACGAAACTCGCCAGCATCAGAAGCTTGTCGGCTGCGGGATCGAGATAGACGCCGAAGCGCGAACCCGGCGAAAGCCTGCGCGCCAGATAGCCGTCGAGAACGTCGCTGAGGCCGGCGAATGCGAAGGCGGCGAGCGCGGTCGCGAACATGCCGCTCAGGATGAGGAAGGCGGTGAGCGGCGCCGCGCACAGGCGAAGCACGGTCAGAAGGTTCGGCAGGTGGCGCAGCGCGCGCGTCATGGCGAGCCGGACGTTGACAGCGACCATTCACCGCCATGATTGGCGAGGACCAGGCCTTGCTGCGCCAGCGCTTCGCGCAACTGATCGGGCGTGCCGAGATAGGAAATCGTAATGCGCGCCTCGCCGATATCCATGGCGACAACGCTCACTCCGGCCACGTTCGGAACGGCAGCGAGCGCGGTCTGCATCGCGCCCCATTGGGGAAGCGAGGCGATCCGCACATCTGCGGCGAGCTTGCCCGTCTGGCTGAAATCTACGGCGCTACGCGCCTTCCACATTTCCTCGAGCGCGCGAACCGCCGCATCGGCGGCGTTGGAATAGGTCGACTGCGCTCCGCCCTGCACATACGGAACCTCGACGCTCGACTTCGTCGGAACCTGACCCGAGCCGAGCCGGCGCAACGTCACCGTTAAACGGCCCTGTCCCGGAAGGGCCTGGACCAACACGGCCTCGCTCGCATGAATGCGCGAGGCCGCGGGCTCGACGTCGCTCCAACTCGCCGTCTCGAAGCTCAAACCGCCGAGCGTGGACTGGTCGATGGGATCGGCGCTCGGCAGGGCGAAGGGGACGACGCCGTTGGCAAGGCGGGGATTCGATAGCGCCGCGGCCCAGGCGGAATTGCGCGCATAGCCGGGCGCGAAGGGAACCAGCAGGACGCGCTTGGCCTGGAACTGGGTGAAGGCGACGCCGGCCGACTGCAGCGCGCGCTGCACGGCCTCCGGACTGAAGACATAGGTGACGTCGGCGACGTAACGCGTCGTCGAGCGACGCTCGTTGCGCACCGAAAATCCGCGTATCAGCCGCTGAAGCGCGGCGTCGTCGAGTTGGGGCTGGCGCTTCCAGTCCTGCGAGCGCGCGAGCCGGTGGAACAGGATGGTCCAGGCCTTGGGCCGGCCCTGGGCGATGGCGGCGAGCTGGGCGACCGAGGCCGCCGCGGCGCTGGCGTCGACATGCACGTCGCGAACCACGAAGAGGTCGTCCGCCGTCGCCGGCGGATGCGAAAGCGAAAGGGCGGCGAGCGCGGCCGCGATCGCCAAAGCTGTCCTGAGAATGCGCATCCCGAGCCTGATATGACGCGAGGGCGACTATAGTGGGCGCCGCTCCGCCATAAAAGCTGCGCTCAGGCGCGGATGAGGCCTTTCATCGGCGCAACGCCGCCGCTGTCGGGGAATACGCTCGATTCGAGCGCCGCCCGGCCTACGCCCAGATGATCGGCCAGGACGCCCTTGAATAGCGCGCGCAGATCGGTGCGAGCCGGCTGGTCGCGCCCATCCTTTAGCGCGGAGGGCTTCAGTCCGACCCATTCCGCCACGACGCGGCCTCCGGCGACCGCGCCGCCCAGAAGGAAAGCGGCGCCGCCGGTGCCATGGTCTGTGCCGCCATTGCCGTTCGGATGCGCGGTCCGCCCGAACTCGGTCGCCATCACGACGGCGGTCTTGGACCATTGCGGACCGAGCGCCTCCTTGAGCGTTTCCAGGCCCCGATCGAGCGCCTGAAGCCGGCGCGTCAGCGCGCCGTCGGCCGCGCCTTCGTTGACGTGGGTGTCCCAGCCGCTGGCGTCGAGCACGGCCACGCGCGGACCGTCCGCCGCGGCGAGCAGCTTGCCTGCGCCGCGGAACAGCGGCGTGAGGTCGCCATAGGACGCTTTGAGCTTGGGGTTGCGCATGCCCGGATCGTCGCTTGCGGTCTCAGCCTCCGACTGCATGTTCAACGCGCCTTCGAGCGAGGATTTGAGCGCGGGATCGTCGGCGTAGAGCGCGCGCACTTTCTCGAGAAACGCCGTCTCCGGCTCAGGCATCACGGGCGGCATCCAACTCGCGACCTTTGCCGGACCGGTCAACAGCAGCGGCGGCGAAGGCTCGATGGCGACCGCGTCGTCGCGCCGGCCAAGGCCCATCGGCAGAAGCGCGCGATTGAGCCAGCCGTCGTTGATCAGATGCGGCGCCGAGCCGCCCGTCTCCAGGCAGTTCTGGCCCTCGAAATGCGAACGGTTGCGATAAGGCGAGCAGATGTTGTGGAACAGCGCCGCTTCCTTGGCGTCGTACATCGCCTTGAGGTTGGCGAAGGCCGGATTTAGCGCGAAGAAACCATCGAGATCGTGCAGCCCCGTCCCGTTCGCGGACTCGAACGCCAGCGGCCCGCGCACCGAGGCGTAGTCGGGATCGCCATAGGGCGGAACGGCCGCGAGCCCGTCCAGCGCGCCGCGCAGGATGACGAAGACGAAGCGCCGTTCGGTCGCGACCTTGGCGAAGGCGAAACGGAATGGCGCGTCCCACAGGGCGAGCGCGCTTGCGGCGCCCATCGTTTTGAGGATTTCGCGGCGTGTGGTCATGGCG
>DASZRM010000119.1:0-2750 GCA_035549135.1 Rhizomicrobium sp.
CATTACCGCCGAGCGACCACAGGATGAATGGACAGTGCTGATCTCGATGCTGGCGTCGTGGCTGCCTATTATGGCGCTAATCGGCGTTTGGCTATACTTCGGTCAGAAGACGCAAGGGAATAACGTCCAGGCGCTCCAGCACAACAGATCACGTGCCAAGTTAGTTGATGGAACTCGCCGACACGTCACCTTTGACGATGTCGCGGGCGTCGACGAAGCCAAGCAGGACCTGCAGGAGATCGTCGAATTCCTGCGTGACCCCGGCAAATTCCAGCGCCTGGGCGGACGGATTCCGCGCGGCGTGCTGCTGGTCGGTCCTCCGGGCACCGGCAAGACTTTGATCGCGCGCGCCGTCGCCGGCGAAGCCAATGTGCCGTTCTTCACCATCTCCGGCTCCGACTTCGTCGAGATGTTCGTCGGCGTCGGCGCGAGCCGCGTGCGCGACATGTTCGAGCAGGCCAAGAAGAACGCGCCCTGCATCATCTTCATCGACGAAATCGACGCGGTCGGCCGCCATCGCGGCGCCGGCCTCGGCGGCGGCAACGACGAACGCGAACAGACCCTCAACCAGTTGCTGGTCGAGATGGACGGCTTCGAATCGAACGAGGGCGTCATTCTGATCGCCGCCACCAACCGCCCCGACGTGCTCGATCCGGCGCTGCTGCGTCCCGGCCGTTTCGACCGCCAGGTCGTGGTGCCGAACCCCGACATCCTGGGTCGCGAGAAGATCATCCGTGTCCATATGCGCAAGGTTCCCCTGGCGCCGGATGTCGATCCCAAGACCATTGCGCGCGGTACCCCCGGTTTCTCGGGCGCGGATCTCGCCAACCTTGTCAATGAGGCCGCTCTGCTGGCCGCCCGCGTCGGCAAGCGCGTGGTGACCATGACCGAGTTCGAGGCCGCCAAGGACAAGGTGATGATGGGCGCCGAGCGCCGCTCTCTGGCGATGAGCGAAGAGGAAAAGAAGGTCACGGCCTGGCACGAAGCCGGCCACGCCATCGTTGCGCTGAACGTGCCGGGTTCCGACCCCATCCACAAGGCCACGATCATTCCGCGCGGCCGCGCCCTGGGCATGGTCATGCGACTGCCCGAGCGCGATCAGGTTTCGGTAACGCGTCAGAAAATGTTCTCCGACACCTGCGTCGCCTTTGGCGGCCGCATCGCCGAGGAGTTGACCTTCGGTCACGACAAGGTGACGACGGGGGCCGTGTCCGACATCCGCGCAGCTACGCGCATGGTGCGCGCCATGGTCACGCGGTACGGCTTCTCCGATGAGCTCGGCCCGATCGAGTTCGGGGAGAATCAGGAAGAGGTCTTCCTCGGACATTCGGTCGCGCGGCAGCAGAACATTTCCGAAGCCACCGCGCAGAAGGTCGATGCGGAGATTCATCGCATCATCGAGGAGGCCTATCAGCAGGCCTACAAGATCCTCTCCGAGCATCGGGGCGACCTCGACGTGCTGGCCAAGGGCCTTCTGGAGTATGAGACGCTGACAGGCGACGAGATCGTGGCCTTGCTCAAAGGCATCGCGCCCGTGCGCACGCCTTATGAGGAGCCCGAGCCGCAGCGCGGTCAGGGCCCCAGCGTGCCCCAGGCCGGCCGTCCGCGGCCTACCGGCCCGCTTCTGCCGGAGCCTCAGCCGGGGCATTGACGAGCCGCAAGTCCGCGTGACGCCCCGCGCGGCGGCCCGCGCGCGCTTGTTCGGCCTGCGCCTTGCGGCTATGTGTGTGGCCGCATTTTGGAATCTCTCCAATGACTTGGCTCCGCCTTATTCCGGAAACGACCAATATCGACTTCGTCGGCTGGCGCTATTACGCGTTTGCGGTCGATGGTTTGCTGGTCCTAGTGTCGATCGTCTCGATCGCCCTTTACGGCTTCAATCTGGGCATCGACTTCACCGGCGGCACACTGATCGAGGCGAAGGCCCAGCAGACAATCAACATTTCCGACTTGCGCGGTCAGATCGGCGGCCTCGGGCTCGGCGAGACGGACATCCAGTATGTCGGCACCGGCCAGTGCGACAAGCCGGCGAATTCCTGCGTGCTCATCCGCGTCCAGCAGTCCGGCCCTGCGGTGGTCAACACCATCAAGAAGAAGCTGGGCGCGAAGTATAGCTTTCGAAACGCCGAGGTCATTGGGCCGAAAGTCAGTCAGGAGCTGTTCCGGGACGGCGTGCTGGCCACCGTCATCGCGGTCGTCATGATCTCGATCTATGTCGCCGTTCGCTTCGAATGGCAGTACGGAATCGGCGCGCTCGTCGCCACCGGCCACGACGTCTTTGTGACCGCGGGACTGTTTTCGGTTCTGCAAATGGACTTCACGCTGAATACCGTCGCCGCGCTGCTTTTGCTCGCGGGCTATTCGATCAACGATACGGTCATCGTCTTCGACCGCATCCGGGAGAATCGCCGCAAGTACAAGCGCATGAAGCTGCCGGACCTGATCAATCTCTCGACCAATCAGATCGCCACGCGAACGACGCTGGTGTCGGCGGCGACTGCGCTATCCATGGTGCCGCTCCTGTTCTGGGGAGGCCCTGTGCTCTTCAACTTCAGCGCGGCGATCCTGTTCGGTATCCTCGTGGGCACCTTCTCGTCGACCTATGTGGCCGCGGCGCTCTTGCTATATCTGCCGGCGCCGGCCGGCTCGATCGAAGAGCCGGCCGTCGAGGCGCGGCAGCGCTAGAACGGGAACCAGTCTCGCTCCTGCGAGAAGACGAGATAGCCGGCGTTGACGCCCGCTCGCAGGCC
>DASZRM010000120.1:0-9258 GCA_035549135.1 Rhizomicrobium sp.
TGCGCCGATGGACCCGGTGCTGGCCAAGTTCGGCCCGCTGACGCCGAGCCAGAAGCGGATCGGAAAATATTTTCTGATCGTGGGAATCGTGCTGCTCGTGCAGATCGCGGCGGGCACGATCATGGCCCATTCCTATTACGATCGCGCGAGTTTTTACGGCATCGACATCAATCGCTGGTTCCCCTTCAACTTCCTGCGCGACGTGCACACCCAGACGCCGATCGTGTGGATCGGCGTGTCGTGGATCGGCGCGGCGCTTTTCCTGGCCCCCGCGATCGCGGGCGGCCGCGAGGCGGCAGGCCAGCGCTGGCTCGTCGATCTTCTCTTCTGGGCGACGGTGATCGTCGTCGCCGGCGCCTTGGTCGGCGACTATTTCGGCATCATGGGCGTGATCCGCGACGGATGGTTCTGGATCGGCAACCAGGGCCTGTCCTACATCCAGCTCGGCAGGCTGTGGCAGATCGGATTTTTCGCGGGCCTCGTGTTCTGGAGCCTGCTCGTCTTCCGCGCGCTATGGCCGACGCGCCAGGCGCTCGCCGAGGCCACGCGTCAATTCTGGACCGGGCGCATCCGGCTCGAGAACCTGATCTGGGCGGCCACGATCAATATCGCCCTGCTCTACGCCTTCGGCATGATTCCGCTCACCGGGATCGAGAAATCCTTCACCATCACGGATTTCTGGCGCTGGTGGGTGGTGCATCTGTGGGTCGAGCAGTCCTTCGAGTTCTTCGCCGCGGCGATGAGCGCTTATCTCCTGATGGCGGTGGGGCTTGTCTCGCGCAAACTCGCCGAGCGCGCGGTCTATTTCGAGCTGATCCTCATCTTCCTCGGCGGCGTGGTCGGCACAGGGCACCATCTCTATTGGGCCGGCGGGCCGAGCATGTGGGTGCCGATGGGCAGCATGTTCTCCTTCATCGAAGTTCTGCCCCTCGTCCTTTTGATCATCGAGGCGATCAACCATCGCCGCCTGATCAAGAAGCAGGAGTCCTTCAAGTATGGCCTCGCCTACACCTACATCATCGGCGCTGCGTTCTGGAATTTCGTGGGCGCCGGCGTCTTCGGCGGCGGCACACTCAACGCGCCGCTGGTGAATTACTACGAGCACGGGACGTTTCTGACGTTGAACCATGCGCACACCGCTCTGTTCGGCGCGTTCGGACTGCTGGCGATCGGGCTCGTCTATTTCTGCCTGCGCTATGCGGCCGGGGATCGCGCGCCGTTCAGCGAGACCTTCGGGCGCTGGGCGTTCTGGCTCTACAATGCGGGCCTGGTTCTGTGGATTCTGCTCAACTTCTTCCCCATCGGCTGGCCGCAGCTCGATGCGGTCTATGAGCACGGCCTCGCCTACGCCCGCAGTTCCGCCTTCTACAACACGACCCTGTTCTGGCAGTGGATGCGCCTGCCGGGCGACGTCGTGTTCGCGATCGGCGCGCTCATGATGGCCTGGGACTTCTTCGTGAAGGCCGGACCGCTGCTTCCGCGCTTTCTCAATATCGGCGCAAGGCCGGCGACCGCGCCAGCCGAATGAAAACGCGGAAGGGCCGGGCGCCCCTTCGGACGCCCGGCCCCGCTCGAACCAACTCAAGGGGGTTAAGTCGGCTTCGAATTAGGCGGCCTTGGAGCCTTCGATGGCCTTCAGCTCCGGCGCGTTGATCGCGATGCGCCGCGGCTTCTTCTCCTCGGGCACGAGGCGCTCGAGGTCGAGATGGAGCAGCCCGTTCTCGAGCCTGGCGCCCTTCACCTCGACATGCTCGGCGAGCTGGAAGCGGCGCTCGAAGGCGCGGCCCGCGATGCCGTGATAGAGATAGGACTGCTTCTCGGCGTCCTCGCGCTTGCCGGTGACGGAGAGCACGCCGTCACGCACCTCGACGTTCAGATCTTTCTCGCCGAAGCCGGCGACCGCGACCGTGATGCGGTACTTGTTCTCGTCGGTGCGTTCGATGTTGTAGGGCGGGTAGCCCTGACCCGAATCCGCGATCTCGTCGAGCATGTCGAACAGCCGGTCGAAGCCGACGGTCGAGCGGAAAAGCGGGGAAAAGTCGAAACTGCGCATGATCAAACCTCCTGGAAGCGTTTGGTTGTGGCCCTTCCCGGATTGGGGCAAAGGCCGGTCTCTGCGCCCGGACGCCTTAAGGCCGCCCGGACGCTCTTGAGGTAGGAAGCCGGATTTCGGCTTTCAAGGGGTCAGTTTCCCGGCGGCTCGACCTTAAGTCCTGCGGCCTCGAGCCGGTCCAGAACCCCGTTCCTGCGAAGCAGCGCGCCCACGGAGAGCGCGATCACGGTCTTTCCGGGCTTTGCGAGAGCCGAGCGCACGGCGTTAACCGAATCGTTCGTCGACCGCGCCGCGAGCGCCGCAAAGCTGGGCAGCGCCTCGATGCAGCTTTCGAAGCGCTGGTCCGAGAAATAAGTCTCGAGCGCGGGAAGATCGCCCTTGGCCCAGGCCTCGGCGGCCGGCCGCGCACGGGCGCGGATGGCGTCGATGTCGTCGAGCAGCGCCTTGAGGCAGCCCTCGTTCGCCGCGCGCGACATGGTCGGCAGCTGGCGCAGCATCGGAAGCGCGCCGTAATCGGCGATCGGCTTTGCGGACACGCCGTAGCCTTGCGCGATCCGCCTCAACCGATCGCCCGGCTCGTCCGCGGTGAGCCCGCGCGCCTTGAGGAAATCGGCCTCGAGCCGCAGTCCCGCCAGCGGCGGGCGCAGGCGGGCGTAGCGGCCGGCGTCGCGTCCGACCTCCTTGAGCGCGGCGTCGAAGCGAACCTTGAGCGCCTCCGGCAACATCGATTCCATCGGCGAGTCCGAAGGCAGATAAACGTCGTCCGAATGCCAGAGGAGAAACCACAGCCCTTCCACCAGGCCCACCGAAGCCTTCGGCGGCAGCAGCAATTGCCGCGCGCCCTTGAGCGCCGCGCGCACGCCGGCCTCGTTCCATTCGAGACTCTCGGGCATCGGCTCGACGACGCCCAAGAGATAGACGGTGGAATCGCCGTCGGCGACGCGCCAGATCAGGGGGCCCGCCCGATGCGGAGTGACGATCACCGTTTCGATGGCCGGCGACCAGTCCTCGCGCTGAGGCTCGTCCGCGCGCGCGCCGAAGCACGCGGCGAAGGCGATCGCCGCCAGCGCGATGCGCCGCATCACCAGCCTCTGAGATGCTCGAAGGCGGCGAACCACAGCGCCGCCATCACGCCATAGGTCAGGAGTTCGACCTGCCAGGGCCTGAGCTCAATTCCGGTCAGGTTGCGGATCAGCGTCATCAGCCACGCGCCCTCTTCGGCGTTATGCTCCGAGCGCCAGCTGCCATGGCGCAGCAGGGATTCGACATTGTTGAGGATGCAGGCGTTCTTGTTGAACTGCCATTGAACCGCCACCAGCGGCAGGAACGCCAGATAGCCGATCAGCGCACCGCGCCAGGGCGCCGCCCACCCTATGAGAATGAAGATCATCACCGCGAAATGCAGGTAGAAGCAGAAGCGGCCGAGCAGATCGCGCGCCTCGTCCGGCTGCGCCGCGGCGTCCGCGATGGCGGGTAGGTCGTTGTTGGGCGAGGTCATCGCGCTCGGGGCCCGGGCTACAGAGGCCCGAAGACATAGCAGGCCCGGCCGCCCGCGCCTATGCCGGCGCAGGTCGGGCGGCGAGGTTTTGCCGGTTTCGCGCCGCCGTATATAAAAGCGCCGGGACCAGGCGGCAGCGCCGCGACCAAAGGGAAGGACCTCCATGACCACCGCGCAAATCCAGCAGATCGTGACTCAGATGGGCGGCGCCATCGGCGCCAATTCCGGGCTCGGCGGCACGCTCAAATTCGATTTCGGCCAGGACGGTTCGGTGTTCATAGACGGCAAGTCCAGCCCCAACACGGTCAGCGACGGCGAGGGCAAGAGCGCCGACTGCACCATCAGCGTCTCGATGGAGACCTTCGAGAAGATGGTGAAGGGCGAGCTCGACGGCACGTCCGCCTTCATGCAGGGCAAGCTTCGCGTCGCCGGGGACATGGGCCTTGCGATGAAGCTGGGGCCGATCCTTCAGAAGGCGCGCGGCTGAGCCTTCGAAGGCCAAGCGGCGGCGCGGCATGGCGGGCGCGTTCGACGTCACGCCCATCCTGTTCTCGGCTGCGGACGGGGCGCGGCTGCGCGCCGCCGTGTTCGAGGCGAGGCCCGCATCGCGGGTCTGCGTCCTGCTTCACGGCCAGAGCGAGTTCATCGAGAAATACGTCGAAGTCGCAGGCGAGCTGAACGCGCGCGGCTTTACGGTCGCCACGTTCGACTGGCGCGGACAGGGCGCATCGGCGCGCGCGCTGAACGATCCGCTCAAGTCCTATGTCCGCGATTTTTCGCAATATGACGACGACCTCGAAAGTTTCCTCGACAAAATCGTCCGGCCGCTCTCGAGCGCGCCGCCGCTCGCCCTCGCCCATTCGATGGGCGGCCATATTCTCCTGCGCGCGCTGCACGACCGGCCGGGACGCTTTTGCGCCGCGGCGCTGAGCGCGCCGATGATCCGCGTGTCGGCGCGCGGCTATCCCCAATGGCTCGCGCGCATCGTCACCGCGCTCTATGCGGGCTTCGGGCGCGGCGCCGATTTCGCCTGGGGCATGGCGGCGCGCGATCCGTTCCTGGTGGATTTCGCAGGCCAGCTCGTCACCTCCGACCGGGCGCGGTTCGCGCGCACGCAGGACTTTCTCCAGAGCCATCCCGATCTGCGTCTCGCCGGGCCGACCTGGGGCTGGCTCGAAGCCGCCTATCGCTCGATGGCGCGGGTGAGCGCGCCCGGCTTTGCCGAAGCGATCGAGACGCCGGTCCTGACGTTCGGCGCCGGGCGCGACAGGATATGCGTCACCGCGGCCACCCGCGCCTTCGCCGCGCGCCTTGCCAGGGGCGAATATGTCGAACTGCCCGACAGCGAGCATGAAATCCTGATGGAGAACGATTCCATCCGCGCCCGTTTCTGGGCGGCGTTCGACGCCTTCGTCTCCAAGACCCTTCCATGATGTTCATGAAGCGCTTGCGCGAGCCGGTGATGCGCGGCGAGATCGCCGTAAGCGTGCGCGTCTGGCGGCGACCGCAGGTCAAGGCGGGCGGTCGCTACCCTCTCGGCGACGGCGCCGTCGTCGTGACGGCGATCAGGCAGATCTCGCTCTCCGAGGTGACGCCCGCGCTCGCCAGGCGCAGCGGATTCTCCAGCGTGGAAGAGCTCCTTGGCGTCGCGCGGCACGGCAAGGGCGAGAATGTGTATCTGATCGAATTCGTCTACGAACCGGACCTTTCGGTTCTTCCGCTCGTCCAAGAGCGGCGGCCCCCCTCCGCGCGCAAGGCGCGGCCCGAAAAGCGCCGGCGAAAAACTTAGCCCCGTTGCATTCAGCGGCGATCGCGCCGCCCGCATGCTTCGACAAGCTCATGCTTCGACAAGCTCAGCATGAGGAATTGGTCTTGAATCCTCACCCTGAGCCTGTCGAAGGGTGAGGAGAGCGATTCCATCTGCACGATATTCGCCCTCGAGCAATTCAGGTTTAGGCGCGGCCGCGGCGCGTCATCCCGCGGAGCCAGCCAAGAGCGCGAGCGCCGCCTTGTGGATGCGCGCATCGCCGGCCGCGAGCACCTGTCCGCCATGGCTGCAATCGCCGCCCCGCCAGTCTGTGATGACGCCGCCCGCCCCTTCCACCAGCGGAATCAGCGCCGCCACGTCCCAGCGCTGAAAATGCGATTCGACGATGACGTCGCAGAAGCCGAGCGCCAGAAGGCCGAAAATGTAACAGTCTCCGCCATAGCGGGTCATCCTGACGGCGGCGGCGAGGCGGCGGAAGGCGTCGCGCTCGGCGGCCTCGAAATAGGCGTCGGGATGGGTGGCGCAGAGAATGGCGTCGGAGAGGCGCGCGCATTTGCGGCTCTTGAGCGGCGCCTCGATGCCGCGCGCGAACACAGAGGCGCGCCCGTTGACCCCCACGAAACGCTCGCCCAGCACGGGCTGATCGATGATGCCGAGCGCCGGCCGGCCGTTGCGCTCGAGCGCAATCAGCGATCCCCATTCGTGCCGGCCGTTGATGAAGGCGCGCGTGCCGTCCACCGGGTCGAGCACCCAGCGAAATCCGCTGGTCCCCGCCTTCTCGCCGAATTCCTCTCCCAGGATTGCGTCTTGCGGACGCTCGCGCTCGATCATGGCGCGAACGACCTCTTCGGCGCGGCGGTCCGCCTCTGTGACGGGATCGAAGGCTGCGCCCTTGGCCGCGCCCTTGTCGTCGATTTCGATTCGCCGGCGGAAATAGGGGCGAATGATCTCTCCCGCCGCGTCGGCGAGGCGGTGCGCGAAATCGATCGTGTCGCGGTCGACGGTCATGCCCTCTTGTACCCCAATTGCCGCCTTCCAACGCGGCCACTTGGGCTATAATGCGCCAGGAAGCATCGAAGGGGTTGCCCATGAAGTCCGTCGTTGTCACGGGCTCCTCGACCGGCATCGGCTGGGGAGCAACCAAGATACTGATAGAAAAGGGCTTTCGAGTCTTCGGCTCGGTGCGCAAGGAGGCCGATGGCGAACGGCTGAAGAACACGTTTGGGGCGATGTTTTCTCCGCTCTACTTCGACGTGACCGACCAGCAGACCGTGAACGGGGCGGCCGAACAGGTGTCCGCGGCGCTGCGCGGCGAGACGCTGGCGGGCCTGGTCAACAACGCCGGGATCGCCGTGGCGGGGCCGCTGCTCTATCTCAAGATCGACGAGCTGCGCCGCCAGCTGGAGGTGAACGTCACGGGCCAGGTCATCGTCACGCAAGCCTTCGCGCCGCTGCTCGGCGCCGACCGCTCGCGCAACGGCCCGCCGGGCCGCATCGTCATGATTTCGTCGGTTGGCGGCAAAAACGCAAATCCCTTCATGGGGCCCTACAACGCGTCCAAATTCGCGATCGAGGGACTTTCGGAATCGCTGCGGCGCGAGCTCATGCTGTTCGGCATCGACGTGATCGTGATCGCTCCCGGCGCCGTCGCGACCGCCATCTGGGACAAGGCCGAAGAGCTGGACATCGGCCAATACGCCAACACGCCCTATCTCAAGCCGCTCGAGCGCATCCGCGCCTACATGCTCGACCGCGGTCCAAAAGGGCTGAGGCCAGAGGAGCTCGGGATTGCCATCCATCATGCGCTGACCGCGCCGCGCCCGCGCGTGCGCTATACGGTGACGCCCGATCCGCTCCAGGAAGTGATGCAGGCCGTGACGCCTAGGCGCGTCATGGACCGGCTCATCGCCAAGAGGCTGGGGCTCGCTCCGACGCGATGATCACTGCGCCTCGGCCCTGGCCGCGCGCCGCCGGTCGTGCGGGTCGAGCTCGCGCTTTCTGAGGCGGATCGAAAGCGGGGTCACCTCGACCAGCTCGTCGTCGTCGATATAGGCGATCGCCTGTTCGAGCGTCATCGGCGCGATCGGGGTAAGGCGCACCGCTTCGTCCTTCGAGGTGGTGCGGATGTTGGTGAGCTGCTTGGCCCTGAGCGGATTGACCGCCAGATCGTTGTCCTTGGCGTGCTGGCCGACGATCATGCCCTGATAGACCTTCGTGCCCGGCGTCACGAACAGCTTGCCGCGCTCCTCGAGATACCAGAGCGCATATGCCACCGCCTCGCCGTCGCCGGTCGAGACGAGAACGCCGTTGATCCGTCCCTGAATGGGCCCCTTGTGCGGCGCATAGCCGGAAAACATGCGGTTCATCACCCCAGTGCCGCGCGTGTCGGTGAGGAATTCGCCGTGATAGCCGATGAGCCCGCGCGAAGGCGCGGCGAAGACGATGCGCGTCTTGCCCGCGCCGGTCGGCCGCATGTCGGTCATTTCGCCCTTGCGCTGAGAGATCTTCTCGATGACGACGCCGGCATAGGGATCGTCGACGTCGACGGTGACTTCCTCCATCGGCTCCAGGCGCTCGCCCTTCGCTCCGCTCTGGAACAGCACGCGCGGCCGGCTGATCGAAAGCTCGAAGCCCTCGCGCCGCATGGTTTCGATCAGCACACCGAGCTGCAATTCGCCGCGTCCGGCGACTTCGAACGCGCCGTCGCCGGTCTCCTTGACCTTGATGGCGACATTGCCTTCGGCCTCGCGCAGAAGCCGCTCGCGGATGACGCGGCTCTGCACCTTGTCGCCCTCGCGGCCAGCCAGCGGCGAATCGTTCACCGAGACGGTGATGGCGAGCGTCGGCGGATCGATGGGCGGAGCGTGGATCGCTTCGGTCACCTGCATGTCGCAGAGCGTGTCCGCGACGGTCGCGATCTGCAGGCCCGCGATTGCGATGATGTCCCCCGCTTCGGCCCGCGCGACCGGAACGCGCGCAAGGCCGCGGAAGGCGAGGAGCTTCGTCACCCGCGCGCGCTCGATCTCCTTGCCCTCGCGATCGAGCGCCTTGATGACGCGGTTGACCGTCATGGCGCCGGATTCGATGCGGCCGGTCAGCACGCGGCCGAGGTAGGAATCGGCCTCCAGCGTCGTCACCAGCATCTTGAAGGGGTGCTCGTCTCCAGCCAGCGCCATCGGCTTGGGGGCCGGCACGTCGGCCACGATGCGATCGAACAGCGGCGTCAGGTCCTTGCGCTCGTCTTCGAGCGCGTTCACCGCCCAGCCGCTGCGGCCCGAGGCGTAGAGAACGTGGAAGTCGAGCTGATCGTCATTGGCCTCGAGCGCCAGGAAGAGATCGAAGATGCTCTCCAGCGTCTCTTTCGGCTGGGCGTCGGAGCGGTCGATCTTGTTGATGACGACGATGGGCTTCAGCCCCAGCTTGAGCGCCTTCGACAGCACGAATTTCGTCTGCGGCATCACCGATTCCGCCGCATCCACCAGGAGCACCACGCCGTCGACCATCGAGAGGATGCGCTCGACCTCGCCGCCGAAATCGGCATGGCCCGGCGTATCCACGATATTGATGCGGACGCCCTTCCAATCGACCGACGTGCATTTGGCGAGAATGGTAATGCCCCGCTCACGCTCGAGGTCGTTCGAATCGAGCGCGCGCTCCTGCACCTGCTGATTGTCGCGCACGGCCCCCGATTGCTTCAGCAACTGGTCGACGAGCGTCGTCTTCCCATGGTCGACATGGGCGATAATGGCGATATTCCGGATATCCATGAGGGCCTGAGCTTGGGGAGCCGGGGCTTATATAGGTGCGATTCGTGAACGGCAATGGCAGGGCGCGGGAGGCAAAGCCGCCTCAGCCGAAAGCACCGCGGCACAGGGCGAGGTTGGAAAGGAATTGCTCAGCGCTCGCGCGCCAGCTTCGCAACGTTACGAAGGCGCGGCA
>DASZRM010000121.1:0-16959 GCA_035549135.1 Rhizomicrobium sp.
ATCTCGCTGTCGTTGACGCCCTTCTTCACGACGCAGACGAGCGTGGTCGAAATGCCCGCCGCTTCGAGATTGGCGAGCGCCTGGTCGCGCACCTTGCGCAAATCCGCGCCGCGGATGTTCTCGAGCGCATCGCGCTTCAGGGAATCGAATTGCAGATAGACCTCGAAGCCCGGCATGAGCCGCGCCAGTTCCTCGACGAACGCCTTGTCGGTGGCGATGCGGATGCCGTTGGTGTTGAGGATGATGTGGCGGATCGGCTTGGACTTGGCGAGCTTCAGGATCTCCACGATGTCGGGGTGGATGGTGGGCTCGCCGCCGCTGATCTGGACGAGGTCGGGAAACCCCTCGCTCGCCACCAGCGTCTCCAGCATGGCGTCGATTTCCGCGAGCGATTTCTGTTCGGTGCGCGCCTGTCCGGATTCGGCGAAACAGACCGGGCAGGTGAGGTTGCAGGCGTCGTTCACCTCGATCAGCGCCAGGCACGAATGCTGCTCGTGGTCGGGGCAGAGGCCGCAATCCCACGGGCAGCCGTAATGCGTGCGGCTCTGATGCTTCAGGGGCAGGTCGCCCGGCTTGATGAAATCCTTGCAGGATTTGTAGTAGGCGGCGTCGGTCGCGATCAGCGTCTTCTGCGCGCCGTGCTCCGCGCAGCGCTTGAGGAAAAATACGTTGTCGCCCTCGATGACGATCTTCGCCGGCGCGAGCGCGAGACAGGTCTCGCACAGCGAGGTTGTCTGACCGTAGAAGCTATAGTTTTTGGACGGCCGGACGAAGCTCATTGTCGCGCCTTAGCATGAAGATCGAATAGAGAAGGAGAATCGCACAGACGATGTGGAAGATGTTGAACGGACCGATGAGCGTCGGATAGGGCTTGAGGAATTCCCAGACGAAACGCTGGCCAGCATACCAGCCCACGAAGAGATGAAAACCACGCTCGCGAAACAATGCCGATCCGTGCGCGATCTCACGCAGATAGACGATCAGAAACAGCAGCATGGCGGCGGATTCGTAAAGCTGCACGGGATGCCGCGCGATGCCGTCGCCGAAATCCACCGCCCAGGGCAGCGCCGCAGGCGTTCCGTAGGTGTAATCGGGCAGCCCCGCGCAGAAGCAGCCGAGCCGTCCCACCGCGATGCCGGTCGCAAGCGGCGCCACGAACTGCGCGCCGGTCGATCCGCGGATGCCGGTCCATAGCTTGAAGAGCTCGACCGCGACCGCGCCTCCTGCGATTGCGCCGGCGATCGAATGTCCCAGCACCCAGCGTCCGGCCAGCACCATGTTCAGGCTGCCGAACAGAAGCGCGCCGGCGATGGCGCCTGACCCCAGCGCGATGAAATAGCCTGGATCGCGAAACGGCGTGCGCGCGCGCTGACCGAGCCAGCCCTTGCGCGCGA
This sequence comes from Rhizomicrobium sp., assembly GCA_035549135.1. Lineage (GTDB taxonomy): Bacteria > Pseudomonadota > Alphaproteobacteria > Micropepsales > Micropepsaceae > Rhizomicrobium. The sequence continues at coordinate 1,395 of DASZRM010000121.1, forward strand.
CGAGCCAGCCCATCAGCGCGGCGCAGCTCCACGCCAGAATGTCGAAGACCGTGTGAACGAGCATGGCGCCCCCGCGCGACAGGTTGCATGTCGCAGGCCGGCGGGCGCAAGCGCCGCCGCGTCTGTCTGGCTGAGTTCGCGCGGCGGCGCAGTCCGGCTATGCGCTAGGAGGCCCGATCCGGCGGGACGGTCTGGACGACGGCGGTCGCCGGCTTCGGCGTGGCGTCGGTGGCCGCGGGCCGCTCGGGCATGAACTGGCTCGTGGTCGCCAGAAGGAGTCCGCCCGCCACGAGGATGACAGCCCAGGTGAAGAATTTCGCGCCCCCTACCTCTTCGCTCTGGCTCGTGGTGTAGGTTTTCATCTGTCTCTCCGTTCGGGGCCGGCCGCGGCTTGCTTGCCGAGGCGTTTACCCGTCCGGACTGCAAATGGGGGGTGAATGGTGCGGCGCAACGTTTGCCAGCCATGCGCCGGGGTCATGCATTCAAACCTTGAAAACCTGGTTTCGCGTCACTAGCGCGAACTTCACACTAGATTGCGCAGGCGTGTCGTTTCCGTGGCGGCTGCGTAATGCCGGCGGCGCCGGCGGACGGAAAGAATCCGCAAGGCCGGACTGCGGTTTCGAAAGGGCGGCATCGTTGCCGCATCCGATTTTTGGTCGTTAAATTCGTCCATCATCGATGGGGCTCTTCACTGGAGGGATAAATGCTCAAATCTGCAGTGTTAGCGTTCGCGTTGGGTGCATTCGCCGCGAGCGGCGCGTTGGCCGCCGGCGACAGGACGTACAGTCTCAGCAAGGACAAAAGGATCACGACGGTCAGCCAGGGCTCGATGCATTACACGCCCCCGTCACTGACGCCGAAGAAGGACGTGATCTTCAGCAATGTCGGCACGAAATATCCCAAGGGTCTCTATTTCTGCTGCTACGGAAATACGATCTCTGGGCCGGACGCCGGCGTAGGCGGCGCCTTCGCCGTCGCGCTTCAGTTCGTGCCGGCGACGGACGTCAAATCGAAGGAAGTCGATGCGGGCGTGGCCTGGGTCCAGGGGGCCAACAGCGTCACCGTGGCGCTCGCCGAGGACGATGGCGGCGTGCCGGGCAAGACGCTCGCCAGCGAGGAGGCGACCGGACTGGGATCGTTCGGCAGCTGCTGCACGATGGCGACGGCCGATCTCAAGGCGTCGTTGAAGGGCGGCACGCCTTATTGGATCGTCGTCAGCGCGAGCGGCGACACCTGGGCGGCGTGGGCGTTCAACTCGACCGATCAGGTCGATATCCTAAACGCGGCCTACAGCGCGGATGGCGGCGGCAGCTGGTCGCCGGGCGGCGCGCTTCCCGCGCCGTCGTTCCAGGTCACGGGAAAATAGACTCCGCCTGTCCCGAACGGACGAAATGGCCGGGCGAAAGCCCGGCCATTTTTTTGTCGCCCCGCGCCGCCAGTCCGCCGCAATCGCGCCCCCGACCGGACCCAAACCCGGCGCAGCGTCATTGCGATATTGGTCGATGGGGACAGTCATGAAGGACGATTTCCGGTATCTGAACGCCTTCGCAGCGGTGATCGCCGTGTTCGGCATCATCCTGCTCGCCTCCTGCCAGGCGCCGATGACCAAACAGGTCCTGGTCAGCCAGGACCAGGAAACGAAAGTCGAAAAGGACGTCGCGGCCGACGAGCCCGCGCCTCCGCCGCCGGCCTCGCGCGGCGTCTTCGCCGGCAACGCGCTGGCGACGATGGCGCCGCCCAAGGCGGGCTACTGGCAGCCGGAGAACACTTCACGCTTTCCAGAGGCCTCTCCGAACCCGGTGAAGGTTGCGGCCGAGGAGCCGGTCTCCACCTTCTCCATCGACGTCGACACCGCGTCCTATGGCGTGGTCCGAAACTATCTGCATGACGGCGCCATGCCGCCCGCCAACGCCGTGCGCGTCGAGGAGATGGTGAATTATTTCGACTATTCCTATCCGGGTCCGCAATCGCGCGAGGCGCCGTTCCGCGCCACTTACGCGGTCTATCCGAACCCGTGGAACCCCGACACGGAAATCCTGCATATCGGCATCAAGGGATTCGATCTGCCCAAGGCGAAGCGGCCCGCCGCCAATCTGGTTTTCCTCGTCGACACCTCCGGCTCGATGGACGAGCCCAACAAGCTTCCGCTGCTCAAGAGCGCGTTCCGCCTGCTCGTGGGACAGCTCGACGAGAAGGACCGCGTTTCGATCGTGGCCTATGCGGGCTCGGCCGGCGTCGTGCTCGATCCCACCAGCGGCGCCGACAAGGGAAAGATCATGGCCGCGCTCGACCGGCTCGAGGCCGGCGGTTCGACCGCGGGCGGCGAGGGCATCCGACTCGCCTACAAGCTCGCCGAAGACACCTTCATCAAGGGCGGCGTCAATCGCGTGCTGCTCGCCACCGATGGGGACTTCAACGTCGGCATCACCGATCCGAAGGCGCTCGAAGGCTTCGTGATCGGCGAGCGCGACAAGGGCGTGGAGCTGTCCTGCCTCGGCTTCGGCGCGGACAATTACAACGACGAGACGATGCAGAAGATTGCGCAGGCCGGCAACGGCAACGCCGCCTTCATCGACACGATCAACGAAGCGCGGAAAGTTTTCGTCAGCCAGGTCGCGGGCACGCTCTTCACCATCGCCAAGGATGTGAAGATTCAGATCGAGTTCAATCCCAAGCGCGTCGCCGAATACCGCCTGATCGGATACGAGACCAGGCTTCTGAACCGCACCGACTTCAACAACGACAAGGTGGACGCCGGCGACATCGGTTCGGGGCACACCGTGACCGCGCTTTACGAGATCACTCCGGTCGGCTCCAAGGCGACGATGGCCGATCCCTTGCGGTACGGCGCGGCCGTGGAGGGCGATCCCAAAGGCGAACTCGCCTTCCTCAAGATCCGCTACAAGCTGCCGGGCGGGACGACGTCGCGCCTGATCCAGCGGCCGATCACCGACGCCGACCGGACCGCGGATTTCGCCAAGCTGCCCTCGGATCTGCGCTTCGCCGCGGCGGTCGCGGGCGCGGCCCAGCTCCTGCGCCACGATCCATACGTCAAGGATTTCGGCTATGGCCGCGCCATCGAAATCGCCGAGAAGGCCGAAGGCGACGACCGCTACGGCTATCGCCGCGAGTTCGTCGAGCTGATGCGCGCGGCGCAGAAGGCCGAGGGCCTGAAACCGCTGGATACGAGCAGGTCCGGGGGATGAAGGGCTATGCGGATTTGGCGGAGCGGTAGCGGCGCAGCTTGGCGCGGTTGCCGCAGCCCTTCATGGCGCACCAGCGCCGCGAGCGGTTCTTGCTGAGGTCCAGGAAGTACCAGCCGCACGTCTCGCTCTCGCATTCGCGCAGCCGATCGATGTCGCGCGTGGTCAGAAGCTCCGCGGCCGAGCGCGCCGCGATCCACAGCGGCGCGTCCAGCTCGCCCGGCCCGATCCGCCACGCCCATGCGTAACCGTCCCCGGTTTTTTTGAGCCGGGCATGCGCCATCGCGCGGCCGATCTCTGCGTTCACGCAGTCTAGCGCATCGACGGGAACGGCCTTGCCCTTGAGGCGCGCGGCGAGAACCCGATGCAGGGCTTCGCGAAAATTCTTCGCCCGCAGCAAAGCCTGGTCGGCCGCGCTCGGTCCGTCGCGGCCTTGCGCCAGAAGGCTGTCCGCCTCCTTCCGTCCGAACATGCCGGCCAGCACCGCCCACTGCACGAGATCGTCATAGGACTGGAGCTTTTCGGTATGGGCGCCGGTGCGGATGCCGCCCACCGTGTTCACGAAGTCCAGCGCCGGCGCGCCGCCGACGAAGTCATCGAATTCGATCATGGGAGCTATGTAACTACCAAATTGATGCTTTACAAGTTACATCGGCCGCGCCATATGACACCTGTAAAACGTCGTTTTGATGGTGTCATGGACCGGCGGAGATTTCTGGCGATGACGGCGGGCCTGGGGTCGGGCGGAGCGCTCGGCCTTCTGCCGGCTTTTCCGGGCGCGGAACAACGGAGGCGAAAGATGCGTTGCGAGCCATTTCAGATACGAATCCCCGAATCGGCGCTTTCGGACCTGGCGGCGCGGCTCGGCCGGACGCGGTTCGCCGACGCGGTGAAGGATGCGGGCTGGCGCTACGGCGCCGACCGCGGCTTCATGGAAGCGCTTGCGGACCACTGGCGCGCGCGCTTCGACTGGCGGGCCCAGGAAGCGCGCCTCAACGCTTTTCCGCAATTCGTCGCCGATGTCGACGGCCAGCGGATCCATTTCATTCATGTGCGCGGCAAGGGACCCGATCCGCTTCCGCTCGTGATCACGCATGGCTGGCCTTCGAGCTTTGCGGAATTCTCGAAGATCATCCCGCTGCTCGCCGATCCCGCGGCGCATGGCGGGCGGGCCGAGGATTCGTTCGATGTGGTCGCGCCGTCCCTTCCCGGATACGGTTTTTCGGCGCGGCCCGACGAGGAAGGCATGTCGAGCCCGGCCGTGACGGCGTTATGGGCGAAGCTGATGACCGATACGCTCGGCTATGAGCGCTTCGCGGCGCATGGCGGCGACATCGGCGGAGGCATCGCCAATCGCCTCGCCCGCTACTTTCCCGATCGCCTCATCGCCATTCACACCATGGTCGCCCCGACCGTCGATCTCGCCGCCGCCGGCGATGCGAGCGAGGCCGAACGGGCCTTCGTCGCGCTTGGCGACGCCTGGGAGCTGGAGGAAGGCGCCTATGGCCATCAGCAGCGCACGCGGCCGCAGACGCTGGCCTTCGCGCTGAACGATTCTCCCGTCGGCCTTGCCGCCTGGATCGCGGAAAAATGGCGCGCCTGGAGCGATTGCGGCGGCGACGTGCTGTCGCGCTTTTCGATGGACGAGCTTCTGACGACGATTTCGATCTACTGGTTCACGCAGACGATCGGGTCTTCCATGCGCATCTATTTCGAAACCGCGCACGCCCAAGAGCCGAAACCGGAGCGCAGGATCGACGTGCCGGCGCGTCTGTTCCTGACGACCGAACCGGTCGACCGCTGCCCGCGCGAATACGCCGCGCGGTCCTTCGCAAACCTGTCCTATGGCCTTGCGCCCAAGGGCGGACATTTCCTCGCGGCCGAGGAGCCGGAGCTGCTCGCCGAGGACATCCGCGCCTGGTTCCGCGGCTTCCGCAAATCGCGCGCGTGAGTGCGGCTTCTATCCCAGCCCCGGCTACGGCGCGACGGGCGGGTCCTTGAGGCGCTCGAAGATGTGCGCGCTGTGCTCGCCGCCCATGGTGAAGTGCTTGGCGCCAGTGAAGTCCGCGATCTTCGCCCAATTGGCGGCGACCGTGTCGGCCGTCGCGCCATGGCCGAGATTGACGCCGGTCGACTCCACGATCTGCGCGGAGGAGAACACGCCCGCGCCCGCCGAGACGATGCAGCCGGTCGGGGCGTCCTCGCTCGCAAGGAACACCACCGCCGGCGTCACATATTCGGGCTTGAGCATCTCGAGCATCTGGGGCGGCATCAGGTTCTCGGTCATGCGCGTGCCGGCGACGGGGCAGATGGCGTTGACCTTGATGTTGTCCTTGGCGCCTTCGAGCTTGAGCGTATTCATGAAGCCGACCAGGCCGAGCTTGGCCGTGCCGTAATTGGTCTGCCCGAAATTGCCGTAAAGCCCGGTGGAGGAGGTGGTCACGACGATGCGGCCGTATTGCTGCGTCTTCATGATCTCCCACATCGCCTTGGCCGGCTTGACCGTGCCCATGACGTGCACCTGCAGCACCGCGTCGAAATCCTTAAGCTCCATCTTGGCGAAGCTCTTGTCGCGCAGGATGCCGGCGTTGGCGATCAGCACGTCGATGCGGCCCCAGGCGTCCATCGTCTGCTTGATCAGGTGCGCCACGCCCGCGTCGTCGGTGACGGAGGCGCCGTTGGCGATCGCCGTTCCGCCGGCCGCCGTGATTTCCTTCACCACCGCTTCCGCCGCGGCGGAGTTGCCGCCGGTGCCGTCGACCGCGCCGCCGAGATCGTTGATGACGACTTTCGCGCCGCGCCGCGCGAATTCGAGCGCGTGCTGGCGACCGAGACCTCCGCCCGCGCCGGTGACGATGACGACCTTGCCGTCGAAGCGAATGGCCATGCCGACTCCCCAGTGTGTTGTTGGCGCGTCCTGATAGCACGAAGCCGAACGGCGATGACAAGAAAACCCTCTCCCCGGAGGGAAGAGGGCTTGTCTCGGTCCGCAGGCGCCCGCGCGGCGCTAGCTCTTTGCGATGCGGAAGACGACGCCGTCGCCGGCGACCCCGTAGTAGGGGACGGCGCCGTAAAGCGCGCCGTCATCGCCTCTGGCGAGGCCCGCATCGGCCTGTCCGCCGTCGCCGCCTTTGAAGCGGTGCAGCGTCTTGAGCTTTCCACCGGGAGTGAATTCGAAAACCGTGCCGCAGCCGTTCTGGCAGTCTCCGACCGAGCTCATCGATGTCGTGCCGTAAATCTTCCCCGAAGAGGTCCTCAGCAGATCGCCGAACGGCGCGCCGCCGTCCTTGCCGTCGGTGAAGGTGTAGAGCGTCGCAAGCGATCCGTCGGGCGCAAGCTCGAACAGCGTGCCATAGCCGGCGCCGCCGCTGGCCGTCGTTCCGTAGAGATTTCCACCCTTGTCGCGCTGCAGGCCGCCTTCGGGAAATCCGCCATCCGCGCCCTCGGTGAACGAATAGAGCGTCGAGAAGGACCCGTGGCTGTCGATCTCGTAGACCGTTCCCCAATTGTGCGCGCCGCCGAGGAACGTCGCTCCATAGAGGTCGCCGTCGCGGTCGCGATAGAGGCGGCCCACCGGATTGTTTCCGTCGGCCCCGGAAAAGCTGTGCAGAACCGTGAACGCGCCGTCCGCGGCGAGCTCGAAGACCGTGCCGTCGCCGCCTGCGCCGCCATAGAGCGCGACGCCGAAGAAATCGCCGGCGCGGTCGCGAACCAAATGCCATCTCGGCTGCCGCCCGTCATGAGCGTCGTCGAAGTCGTGCAGCACCGAAAAGGTCCCGTCGGGGGTCAGCTTCCAGATCACGCCGGCGTCCGAGGTTCCGCCGAATTCCGTCGTGCCGTAGAGATCGCCGGTCACTTCGTCGACCGTGACCCCGCCATAAGGATTGTAACCGTTGCTGTCGCCGAGGGCGAAAGAATGCAGGATCGTCTCCGTGCCGTCGGGCGCGATCTTGTAGATGGCGCCGACGTCGTGCGCGCCGCCATTGTGGGTCGCGCCGTAAAGATTGCCCGCGCGATCCACCGCCACGTCGGCGTAGGAATAGGCGCCGTCGCTCGGCGCTCCTGTGAACTGGTGCACGACCGAATAGACCGGTTTGGCCCCGGCGCCGGAGGCCGCCGCGATCGGCGCGAGCGCCGCGCCAACGAGCGCCGCGACGGACAAAGACAAGGTCGAACGCATGTACTCAACTCCCTGTGACGCACGGCGCCGCGCGGAAGGCCGCCGATTTCGTTCCGGCGGACGCCTGTCGTTGTTGTCGGTCTCGGCGGCGCGTTTCGCTAACGGACGGGATCGGTGGAGCTGCGCGGTCCCTTCCGCGTCTTGCTGGCTCCGTCGATCACCGTGTAGGTGCTGGAGTACTGCTTGGAGAGCGTCTTGCCGTCCATGGTGTAGAAATTGCTCCAGGTTCCGCCAGTCACGAGCGGATACTGGATCACATAGATGTACTGATAGGCCTCGCCGCCCTTGGCGCTGAGGTTGACGCCGAAGGTGATGGCGTTTCCGCGCGTCTTGATCTTGCCGATCGTGCCGGCGCCGAAATTCGCGCCTTCGTCGCAGCCATTGCCGGTTTCGAGCGCGGTGTGGCCGTTCTTGTCGACGATGATGTCCATACCGTCGCAAAGCCCGTCGAACGAGATCGAGACGGTTTTGGCGGTTGCCGTTCCGCCGGCGCAGATCGCCAGCGCGGCCGTGCAAAGCATGAGACGTGTTTTCATGGTCATTCCCTCGTGGTTGGTGGAGAGCTCCGCGGAGCGCGAAGCTACTTCTTCAGACTGTACACGACGCCGAATTCGTCGGCGCCTCCGCCAGACGCCATGCCGTAAAGGCGTCCGCGCCTCTTGACAACGCCGGCCTGCGGCGTCGCGCCGTCGGCGTCGAAGCTCACATTGTTGTAGGGATAGGCGCCGTCGCCGGGCCCGCCGGCGAAGCTATGAAGGATGACGAAGCCCTTCGCCTGCGCGGCGCTCGCAAAAAGGCAAATCGCGACCGCGGCGGCGGAGCCGCGAAGCAACGCTCTTGACGCTGACATGGATTTCCTTTCGGCGCTGGGGAGCCGCGCGCAAGTTTTTCCGGCGCGGGTTCGTTTCCTGCTTTTCTTCTTCTCACCCCAACCGCGATCCGCTCGCCCTCGGCGTTGCGGCGGAAACGGCCACTGCAACAGTGATGTCGGATGGCGGCCGGGCCGTCAAGCGGCGGATCGAACGAAACGTCGCCGCAGCCAGGCGTTCGCCGGATGCTCGATGAAGATCGCCAGCAGCGCTCCCCACAGGATGCAGACCGCGAGCAGAGAAGCCGGCTCGATCCACCAGATGGCGCGGGGGTCGACGCCCGGATACCAGCGCTGCTCGAAATAGCGCAGCAGCTGCAGCCACGCCGTCTGCCCCATATAGATCGCATAGGACCATTCGCCGAGCAGAAGCACCGGCCCCGCGCTCAGCGCGCGCGCGACGGCGCCGCGATCGAATGCGAGCGTGAGAATGATGAGCGCCATCGCGAGCGCGACATAGATGTCGCTCGGCCTGTGCGCCCAGCCGGTGCGATAGATGGCGACGAGGAACAGCAGCAGCGCCGCCATCTGAAAGAGCGTGTGCAAGCCTTCCGGCAGGCGGTCCCAGCCCGAAGACATGGCCTTGCGGTAGAGCGTCGCAAGTCCGACGCCGATGGCGAATCCGGCCATGCCCCGGAAGACGCCGTTGTGGAATGTGAGATCGAGGCCGTGCCCCGACGACGCCGCCAGATAGGCGAGTCCGGCGCCGCCGGCGACGATCAGCAGCGACCCCCTGAGCGCGCCGCCGCGCGAAACATAGAGGTAGATCGGAAACAGCAGGCACAGCAGGAACTCGACGCTGACGAACCAGGAGGCGCCGTTCCAGGTGAGATAGGGCAACGTGTTCCACGCCTGAACCAGGAACAGGCTGGCGAGGAAGCCCTGCCAGGTGTTCATCGGGTGATAGGGAACGTCGTAGATCGAGACATATCCTCCCCAGGCCGCCAGCGCGCGCAGCCCGATCGACAGCGCCAGTATCGTCAGCAGCATGAACAGGTGCAGCGGATAGAGGCGCGCAAGACGCGTCTTCAGGAAGGTGAAATAGGCGCGCGGCCCCTTGAAGAACTCGGCCGCGCGTCCGCCATAGACGTGGATGAGGATGAAGCCGGAGAGAATGAAGAAGAACTCGACCCAGAGATAGCCTTTCGCCGCGAGCGCGTCGTAGAGGAAGACGCCCTGGTAATGATGGCCCTCGCCGAAATGGTAGAGCACGAGCAGCAGCGGCGGAAACGCCCGCGCGCCGGACAGCGCCTTGATCTCCACGGGTCGCCCGGCCGCCATCGCTCCTCCGATTCGTTCGGAAGCGACTATGGCACGGCTTCAGTGTCCGATCATTTTCACGGCGATCGGTTTCCACCACGGCGCGTGATAGAGGATCGAGGCCAGAAGCTGGAACGAGAGGATCCAGACGACAGCGGGCAGATAGACCGGATGAAGACGCCGGCGCGTGACGAGATCGTAGGCGCCGAGGCCGACGATCAGCAGGTTGGCCGAATAGATCGCGCCGATATAGGGCAGAACGCCTTCGCCCAGAAACGCGTGCAGCGGCCCGCCCAGGAAGCGCGCGAATCCGGCGTTAGAGATGTGCAGCGTCGCCAGCAGGATGAGGCGCTTGTGCGCGGACGGGTCCTTGCGCAGGGCGTAGGCCGCGCCCACCAGCCCGGCGAAGATGACGATGTCGCAGAGCTGGATCGCGATGAAAGACGGATCGCTTTCGGGCGTTCCCCAATGATAGCGCTGCATCGCGAAGGCCGTAAGCGGCCCGATCACGACCATCGCCGCGCCGAGCGCCATGCCGTAGGAGCCGAGCCTGCGATGCAGATCGGTCCTATTCGCGCGGACCAGCCCAGCCTGCGTCGTCAGCAGAATAAGCCAGCCGAAGAACGCCGCCGCGTGCAGATGCAGAACGATCGGATAGGGCGGGGCGTTGCTGCGCATATGCGCGAGGATTTCCGGAACGAAGCCGCCGAGCACTCCGAACCAGATGAGGAGCACATAGACGAGAAAGAAATTCCGGTCGCCCGGACGATAGGGCGCGAACGGCGCCCGCGGCGCGGACAGAACGGCTGCGTCGGATGTCATGATTCCCCCCGGAATGGCGCATTCAAACAGCCCGCGGCGGAGCGCGCAATCCGAGGCTCGGCCATTGCCGCGGCGCGGGGGGCGCTGGGGCGGGGGGCCGCGATGTGCTAGAAGGCGGGCGCGCGAATCTGGGGGGATTGGATGCGCTTGCCTGTTCTTGCGGCGATGGGTCTCGGCCTTGCGGCGCTCTCCGCGCCCGCCGCACCGGTTTCGCCGCAGGCTTCCGCCGAGGCGTTTCTGCGCGGGCTCTACGCCAAATATGCGCCAGGCGGAAAGCCCACGCCCTTCGTCTATCCCGAAGCCGCCGCGATCGTCGATGCGCCGATGCTGGCCCTGCTCAAGACCGACCGCGACCGCTCGAACGGCGAAGTCGGGGCGATGGACATGGACCCGATCTGCCGTTGCCAGGATTGGCAAGCGCTCAAGGTCGCCTCGCTGTCGGTATCCATGACGGGCGCGGACGCCGCGACGGCGGACGTGACCTTCTCCGATCTCGGCGAACGGCAGACGCTGCATTTTTCGCTGGTGCGGTCGAAAGCGGGATGGCGCATCCACGATATCGGCTCGAAGGACGAGCCGAGCCTCGCGGCCTATCTGAAATCTTACAAATACTGAGTCGCGCCGGAATTGGCTGCGGCGTTCCGGAGCGCAGGCTGACGGCCAGGACGGGAATCGTGGTTTAAGACGGCGGGACGGGACCTCGCCTTCACATGCCGCACCTTCAATCCGCCTTCGGCATCTGCGTCATCGTCGCGGCGGCCTGGCTGCTCTCCGAGGATCGACGCGCCTTCCCGTGGAGAACCGTCGCGGCCGGACTGGCGCTCCAGGCGGCGCTCGCGCTTCTGCTCCTGAAAGTCCCGCCGGCGCGCTCGGCGCTGCTCGGTCTCAACGCGGCGGTGGAGGCGCTCACCGAAGCGACCCGCGCTGGAACGGCGTTCGTCTTCGGCTATGTCGGCGGCGCGCCGGCCCCCTTCGCCGTCGCCAATCCCGCCGCGATGGCGAGCTTCGCCTTCCAGATCCTGCCGCTGGTGCTGGTGATCTCGGCGCTGTCGGCGCTGCTCTGGCACTGGCGCGTCCTTCAGCTCGTGGTCAAGGCGATCGCGCTCGGGCTTCGCAGGCTCATGAACATAGGCGGCGCGGCCGGGCTCGGCTCGGCGGCGACGGTCTTCCTCGGCATGGTCGAGGCCCCGCTCCTCATCCGGCCCTATCTGGGAAAGCTGAGCCGCAGCGAGCTTTTCATGCTGATGACGGTGGGCCTGGCTTCGGTCGCCGGCACCGTCTTCTTCCTCTACGCCGCCATCCTCAGGGACGTCGTGCCCGGCGCGCTCGGGCACATCCTCGTCGCCTCGATGATGTCGCTTCCGGCCGCGATCCTCATCGCCCGCGTGATGATCCCGGGCGAGCCGGGCGTGGCGAGCGCCGCAGAGTCCGACGTCAAATACCGCTCCAGCATGGATGCGATCGCGCGCGGAACCGAGGACGGGCTCAAGATCTATCTTCAGATTCTCGCCATGCTGATCGTGATGGTGGCGCTGATCGCGCTCGCCGACCTCATCCTGAGGGCGCTGCCGCCGGTCGCCGGCGCGCCGCTCACGCTCGAGCGGATCTTCGGCTGGCTGTTCGCGCCGGTCGCCTGGCTGTTCGGCGTGCCCTGGCGGGAGGCGGCGACCGCCGGTTCGCTCATGGGCGTCAAGACGGCGCTGAACGAGCTGGTGGCGTATCTCAACCTGGCCGCGCTGCCGAAAGGCGCGCTCGACCCGCGTGCGACGCTGATCATGGTCTACGCCATGTGCGGCTTCGCCAATTTCGGCTCGGCCGGAATCATGATCGCCGGAATGAGCGCGCTCATCCCCGAGCGCCGCGACGAAATCGCGCCGCTGGCGATGCGCGCCATCGTCTCCGGCACTATGGCGAGCGGCCTCACCGGCGCTATGATCGGATTGCTGCCGATCGCCTGAGCGGGGGAACGCGGGGCGCGGCGGCCCTGGGGGACCGATGAGCGCAGCAAGCCATACAGAGCCGCATTTCCGCTTCCGCGCGGGGCCGGCGCTTGCGACGATTTTCCTCGCCTTCGCCATTCCTGCGGTCTCGGGCGAACTGATCGCGGTCGGCCGGCACTACACGCATCTGCTTCCCTCGGAGTTCGGGCCGCAACTGCCCTGGCTCTACGCGCAGCACGGCATGCAGCTCATTCTGGCGCTGATCGCCATCGCCCTCATCCGCCGCCGCGTTCCGGCCGATTACGGGCTCCACCTGCCGGAGGGCGAGAGCTACCTGCTGCCGGCCGCGCTGTGGGGCCTCGGCTTCGGCGTTCTCATGACGCTCGTCGATTACGGGCCGCAGATCTTCAGCGCGGTCGCGCCCAAGCTCGGCTACAAGCTGACCGCCGGAAACGTCGTCGGCTGGCTGTTCTTTCAGGGCGTCTATGTGGGGCCGACCGAGGAGATTCCGTTCCGCGCGCTGCTCGTCACCTATCTGGCCGCGACCATGCCGGGGAAGGTGAGCTTCAAGGGCTATGAGATGAACGTCGCGGGCGTCTTCGTCGCCGCGCTCTTCGCCATCGCCCATATCGCAAGCTTCTGGAGCGAGCCCTGGTGGGCGGCGCTCGGCCAGCAGCTCTACGCCTTCGCGCTCGGCGTGCTCTACGCCTACTGGCTCGAGAAGTCGAAAAGCGTGCTGGCGCCGATCGTCGGCCACAATGTGAGCGACGTCACCGAATACGCGCTGCTCTTCATCATGGTCGCGGCCTGGGGCTGAGCGCGAAGGCCTCCGCCAGTAGCTCGTAGGACCTAAGGCGCGCGGCGAAATCGTAGGTGATGGTGACGATGACAAGCTCCTCCGCGCCGCAGGACTGCGCCAGCGAGAGCAGCGCGGCGCGGACCTTCTCCGGCGTTCCCACGATCGCGCGGCGGCGCACGGCGCGCAGCAGGGCCATCTCCTCGTCCGTATACGGATAGTCGCGGGCCTCCTGCGGCGGCGGAAACGCTATCGGCCGGCCTTGCAGGAACCGCACGACCCAGAGATCGCGCGAGCGGGCGAGGTCCTGCGCGCGCTCCTCGCTCTCGGCGGCAAGGGCCGCGACGCCGAGCGAAAGCTTCGGCCTCGGGCAGGCGGGGCTGGGCTTGAATCGGTCGCGATAGGCGGCGACGGCGTCCTCGGTTCCTTCCGGATTGATGAAATGGGCGTGACTGAAGGCAAGGCCCATTTCGGCGGCGTAGACCGCGCTGTGCAGCCCCGATCCCAGCATCCAGAGTTCGGGCCCGGACGAGTCATCGCCGGTCGGCATGGCGCGTATCCCGCGATAGGGATGATCCTCAGGCAGCGCGGCCGCGCCCGACGCGTCGTCGAGAAACTGGCGCAGCAGATGGACCTGGCTTGGAAAGGCGTCGACGCCGAACGCTTGCGGTCCGGCCTGCAGCGCAAGCGCCGTGCGCTGGTCGGAACCCGGCGCGCGGCCGACGCCAAGATCGATGCGCCCCGGATAGAGCGCCTCGAGCATGCGGAACTGCTCGGCCACCTTGAGCGGGCTGTAATGGGTCAGCATGACGCCGCCAGAGCCGACGCGGATGGTCCTGGTCTTCGCCGCCACCGCGCCGATCACGATTTCGGGGCTCGCCCCGGCGAAGGACTGGCTGTTGTGGTGCTCCGCCAGCCAATAGCGATGAAAGCCGAGCGCGTCGCAGGCGGCGGCGAGCGCCAGAGTTTCAGCAACCGCTTCGGCGGGCGTTCCGTTCTTGCGGATTGGCGACTGGTCGAGAACCGAAAGCAGCATCGCGGGCGAATATCCTCGCCCGATCATAGGCCTCGGCGCCGCGGGGTCCATGTCCGGCGTCCGCCGATTGTGACTTCCTTTACGATTGAAGGAGAGACTTGGCCAATGATTCGCCTTGCGAGCAGCGCCGCATCTCCCGCAGTTTCCGACGAGCTTGAGGTTCCCCGCTATTCCAGGGGCTTCGTCATTTCGATGGACCAGGTGGAGAGCGAAACGCTGCGCCAGGTCGCGGCCTATTGGCGGGGTCTGCGCGGCGCCCGCAAGTTTCCGGCGCGGAACGATCTGTCGCCTGCGGGCATGAAAGGCCTGCTGAGGCATGTGACGCTCGTCAAGGTGGTGGAGGGCGGCGACTACGAATTCCGCATCGTCGGCGACGTCCAGGTGCAGGCCTATGGCGAGAATTTCCGCGGCAGGACTCTGAGCGAAGTGGGACGGAAATATTCCAAATTCGCGGAGGGCCTGAAGATCTTCTACGACGGCGCGCGCATGGGCGGAGAGCCGTTCGGCTATCGCGGCTGGATCGGGCGCGACATGCCCGACACGCGCTATTCCTATCACGAATGCGCGTTCTTTCCGCTCGGCGACAGCGACGCCGCGGTCGACCATATTCTGGTCGCGGGAATCTACATGGCGCGCGGGTCGGGCAAGCTCGACTAGGCGCGCCGGCGCCAGTCCTGAATTTTTCCGGAATACGCTAGTCTCGGCCCCGGACCGCAAGGACGCGAGGCATGGCGCTCGACCCGCAAACGTTCGATCAGCTTCTCGATTCGGTGCGCCGCTTCGTGCGCGAGAAATGCGTTCCCGCCGAATCGAGGGTGGCGGAGGACGACCGCGTTCCCGACGACATCGTGGCCGGGATGCGCGCGCTCGGCCTCTTCGGTCTTTCGATTCCGGAAGACTATGGCGGGCTCGGCCTCGACATGGAGGAGGAGGTCCGCGTCGCCATCGAGCTCGGCCGCACCTCGCCGGCGTTCCGCTCGGTCATCGGCACCAATGTCGGCATCGGCAGCCAGGGCGTCGTCATGTTCGGCAGCGAGGCGCAAAAGCGCGAGTGGCTTCCACGATTGGCGAGCGGGGAGATCGTCGCCAGCTTCTGTCTGACCGAGCCGGAAGCAGGCTCGGACGCCGCCTCCATCCGCACGACTGCGATCCGCGACGGCGAGGTCTATGTCGTGAACGGAACCAAGCGTTTCATCACCAACGCCAACCGCGCCGGCATGTTCACGCTGATGGCGCGCACCGATCCCGCGCGCAAGGGCGCCGCCGGCATATCCGCCTTCATCGTTCCGGCCAGGACGCCCGGCGTCAGCGTCGGGCGGCCGGAAAGGAAGATGGGCCAGCAGGGCGCCCACATCTCGGACGTCGTCTTCGAGAACGCGCGCATACCCGCCTCGCTGCGCCTCGGCGAGGAAGGCGAGGGATTTCGGATCGCCATGCAGGTGCTCGACCGCGGGCGGCTG